>JBHEMT010000001.1:0-8832 GCA_046262435.1 Candidatus Dormibacteria bacterium
GCGATGGTTGCCGCGACAGCCTCCTCGAGGCGCCGCGCTGCGTCGTCCTCGCCGAGGTGCTGCAGCATCATCACCCCGCTAAGCATCATCGCCATGGGGTTCGCCTTGTTCTGCCCGGCGTACTTCGGTGCGCTGCCATGAGTCGCCTCGAAGACCGCAATGCCCTCGCCGAAGTTGCCTCCGGGCGCGAGCCCCAGACCGCCGACCATGCCGGCGCACATGTCACTGAGGATGTCGCCGAACAGGTTGGGCATCACCATGAGGTCATAGAGCTCGGGCTTCTGCATCAGCTGCATGGTCATGTTGTCCACGATGCGATCGTCGAACTCCATGTCGGGATACTCGGTCGCGATGCGCTCGGAAACCCGCAGCCAGAGCCCGTCGGTGTGCTTCATGATGTTGGCCTTGTGCACTGAGGTCACCTTGCGACGACCGTGCGCCTTGGCCCACTCGAAAGCAAAGCGGACGACCCGCTCGGTGCCGTAGATGCTGATCGGCTTGATCGACAAGCCCGAGTCCATGCGCATCGGTTTGCCCGCCAGGTCTCCGATCTCCTTGAGCAGATGCTTGGTCACGTCCTCACCCTCGGCGAACTCGATGCCCGCGTACAGGTCCTCGGTGTTCTCGCGCACGATGACCAGGTCGATATCGCTGAAGCGCGACCGCACCCCGGGATACGATTTGCAGGGGCGGACGAGCGCGAAGAGGTCGAGCTCTTTGCGCAGTGCCACATTGACGCTGCGGATTCCCTTGCCCACCGGGGTGGTCAGCGGGCCCTTGATCGCCACCCGGTTGCGCCGGATCGACTCCAGCACGTGCGCCGGCATCGGTTCGCCGTACTGCTCGACGACGTCCAGGCCAGCGTCGTGAACCTCCCAATCGATGGTCACGCCGGTCGCATCGATCACCCGGCGCGCGGCGTCGCTGACCTCGGGACCCACCCCGTCGCCGGGGATGAGGGTGATCGTGTGGCTGGCCATGCGAGCAACTCCTGAATTCTGGGTGGCGACGGATGAGTGTGCCATGGGGTGCCGGACGGGCGACCTGGACGGCGACGCAGGAGCTGTGGGATCGTCGGCGCCGCCGCCGGCACTGCCGCGCCCGGAGACCTTCACCTTGCAGACTCCAGGGCTGATGGCGAGTCGGGAATTTGCGAATTGGTACCAGAGCTGCGGGCGTCACCACCTGCCGTGGCGGCGCACCCATGACCCGTGGGCCGTCGTTGTCAGTGAGGTGATGTTGCAGCAGACCTCGGTCGCCCGAGTGCTGCCGCGTTGGGAACGCTTTCTGCGCCGCTGGCCCGACCCGCAGGCATGCGCCGCAGCCTCCCTGGAGGAGGTGCTGCGCGAGTGGCAGGGCCTTGGGTACCCGCGCAGGGCGCGCGCCCTCCACCGCACCGCTGGCGTGGTCGCCAGCGCCGGGTGGCCGGACACTGAGGCCGGCCTGCGCTCGCTGCCCGGGGTGGGTCCGTACACGGCCGGCGCCCTGGCTCACCTCGCGTTTGGCTGGGACGGCCGGGTTCCTCAGGACGTGAACATCGCGCGGGTCACCGCCCGCGCAGTGCTCGGCACCGAGGTTGGCGGATCGACTCCGGGGCAGCGCGCCCGGGGCCTCGACGACCTCGACTGGGGATTGTCCGGTCGTTCCCTTGTCCTGGCCCTCTTCGACCTCGGTGCGACGGTATGCACGGCACGACGGCCACTCTGCCGCGCCTGTCCGCTCCGCCCGCGCTGCGCGTCGGCAGACCGGCTCACCACGGCGCTTCCCCGACCTCCAGCGCGGCGCCAGGCCACCTGGCGAGGCTCGCTGCGCGAGCTGCGCGGGGCTGTGCTCCGCGAGTTCCTGGGTGGTGCGCCGCCGACGTCGTACAGGGAGCTCCACGGCCGGGTCGGCCACCTCGGCGCCGCCGGGTCGGGTGACGGGGTGGGCACCGCGCTCGACGGCCTGGTTCGCGACGGCCTGCTACCCGCGCCGGGCTGGTGACCATCAGGCCGGCATCGCCCCCCGGTGATGGGGGACTACGTCACTCCCCCGTTGCCACCACTTCGCCCTGCCGCGTCGTACCATCCGCCCGTGGTCGCCACCGATGCCCAGCGCATCCTCATCGTGGACGACGACCCCGGGGTCCGGGGCTACCTCCGTGCCGCCCTCGTACGAACCGGCCACGAGGTGGTGGAGGCGGGGACCGCGGCTGAAGCGATGGCGGCGATCGAGGCCGCCCCGGTCGGGGTCCTGCTCATCGATGGCCTGCTTCCCGACGGCCACGGCCTCGACCTCGCGGCTCAGGTGCTGGAGCGGCCCGAGGGAGCGAGGATGGGGATCAGCTTCGTGACCGGCGCGGTGCGTGAGCCGGTCCCCCCGGTCCACGGCATCGGAGCGCTCGGTAAGCCGGTGCGACCCAGCGAACTGATCGCCGGTGTGAACGAGCTGCTCCAGTGGCACGCCGGTGGTACCGAGGACCGCATGGCCGAGCGACGCGCCACTCTGGAGAGCCTCGCCGCGCGGTTCCTGGTCGGCCGCTGACCGTGCCGGACTGACCACCATCGACGCACAGCAGCTGCCCTGGGCGGTCTCGATGGACGAGTTCACCAACGCGGCCGGCGGCCTGGGGGCAGAGGGAGCCTGCAGCGTCTTCGTCGTCGACGAGATGATCCCCGCCACCGCCCGTCCCGGGTACGCGGCGCTGGTGATGGCCTACGTGCGCTCCGGTGAACCGGTGACCGTGTCCAGTGACGGCGTCGCCGCGTTGCTGATCACGTCGGGTGGTCTCGATTCGGCGGCCATCGCGTCCCGCCGGATCATCGACGAGGCGGGTCGGCTCGGCCTGGCCAACACCCTCCGCGCTGGAATCGCCCTTCTGGAGGGCGACGCCGCGGGGGCCGTCGGCCGCGCCCGCGAAGCCGCCACGTCCGGGGCCGCGGGCGGGGTCGCGACCGCCGCCTGACGACCGGACAAGGCACGGTGGAGGCGGCTCGCTTTCAGCCCGACAACGGTCCGCGCGGTGCGGGCTCCGACGCAATCACCCGGGCCATCGACGCTCCTGCGGGGGCGGCCCCATCCACGGCGCGGCTGCTCCTCCGCTCTGCCCGCCCGCGGCAGTGGGTCAAGAGCGGCTTTGTGCTGGTACCCGGGTTCTTCGGGGCGGCGCTCGGGTCCCGCGCGGTGCTCTCTGTCGTGGTGGTGGCCCTGGCCTTCTGCGTGGTGTCGAGCAGCCTCTACCTGGTCAACGACGTGGTGGACCGCCGCGCCGACCGCGCCCACGAGCGGAAGCGATTGCGGCCGGTGGCCAGCGGACAGCTGGGGCCTGCCATCGCCCTGCGCGCCGCGGGGATCGGCACGGTCGTCGGACTACTGGCCGCGGTCGCAGTGTCGCCGGCCGCCGCCGCACTGCTCGCCGCCTACGGTCTGCTCAGTGCCACCTACAGCCTTCGGCTGAAACATATCGTGGTCGTCGATGTCATGGCGATCGCCGCCGGCTTCGTGCTGCGGGTGGGGAGTGGCGCCCTTGCCGCCCGGGTCCCACCGAGCGAGTGGCTCCTGCTCTGCATGCTCTTCCTCGCCCTGTTCCTCGGGTTCGGCAAGCGCTACCACGAGATTGTCCTGCTCGGCGAGCAGGCCGACGAGCACCGCCCGGTGCTCGGCGACTACACACCCGCAGCGCTCGGCCAGTTTCTCAGCGCCTCGATGCTGGGCACCCTGCTCTCATACGTGCTCTACACATTCTTCTCGGAGAACGCCAGCCATCACCAGGCGTTGGTGGTCACCATCCCTTTCGCCTGCTACGGCGTGCTGCGCTACATGCTGCTGGTGGGCACCCGCGCGCAGGGAGGCTCCCCCGAGGAGTTGATCCTCAGCGACCGCCCCCTGCAGCTCACCACGTTGCTCTGGGTGGTCACCGCGGCGGCGGTGCTGTACGGCCCGAGTCTGGGTTGAGCCCATGCCCCGAGGCACCGCGACCATAGGGCGGGTATCGCTGGGTCGGGGACGAATGGGCACAGGGTTGCGACCGCGGCGCCACCAGGGACCGCACGGCCGCCCGTACGGTCGACCTCGTGACCGACGTCATCCGTCCGGACGCGCCTGCAGACCCGTCATCCACTCCTCCTCCAGTGAGCCCGGGCGGCCCAGGCTGGGGGATCCGTGAGCGTGCACCTCGACAGCCCGAGGCGTGGGAGACCGCACCCCCCGCGGTGCAGACTCCCCCACCGCCGCAGCCCCAGCCCCCTCGGCCCCAGCCGGCCGCGGCGTCGGCGGCTCATCCGCAGCCGCCCACCGGGTACCCGCAACCGCCCGCCGGGTACGGGCAACCTAGCGCCGGGTACGGGCAACCGCCCGCCGGCTATCCGCAGCCGCCTCAGGCGTATCCGCAGCGGCTGCCCGCCTACCCGCACCCGCTGCCCGGATCCGCCGGCGGGCCGGGCGGGTACCCGCCGCCGCCGGGCGGATGGGCGCTCCCCAACATGCCCCCAGCAGCCGCCAACGGCTCCCCGCCATCGGCATATGGCGTTCCCCACACGGTGCCCGGCTCCCCGCCGGCGACTCCCGCCGCGTACCCCGGCGGTTCGAACCGTTCCGGTCGAGCCTCGGCATCGTTCCCAAACCCGACGCAGCTGGGGGCGATCGCCCTGATCGCGGTGCTGCTGATTGCCGGACTCGGCTACTACTTCCTGCGTTCGCAGCGCCCGGACCCGATTCCCGTCTCCATCCCGCCAGGTGGTCCCCTGGCCGTGGTGCACGCCGGTCCGGCGGTGCTCGCCGCCCAGGCGCTCCGCGGGAGCGCCACCGGGCCGACCCTGGCCCTGCCGAACACACCCACCTCAATGGTGGCCAGCGCCGATGGCTCGAAGGCGTTCCTCCTCGATACCGACCACGGCCAGGTGATCCCGGTCGACCTCGCCCACGGCAAGGTCGGTGCTCCGATCGCCGCGGGCAAGCTGCCGGTGAGCGAGAAGCTATCCGCCGATGGGACAACTCTGTATGTCACCGACAACCTCGGGGGGGCGGTGATCCCCATCGACGCAGCAGCCGGGGCTCCCCGTCCGGCGGTGCAGCTGGCCCCCGGGGTGGACTCGTACACCCCCGCGCCGGACGGGTCGTCCGGCGTCGCCGGTTTCTATGGCCCCCAGGGTGTGCCCGGAACGATCGCCTTCCGCACCCCGGCCTCCGGCTTGGGGGCGCCAATCGAGGTTGGTAGGAACGCCGCCGAAGAGGTGGTCTACAGCCACGACGGCGGCACCGCCTGGGTGGTGGAGGACGGCATCGGCAACGACCGAGGTGCGCTCATCCCGGTGGATGTCGCCTCACGGCGCGTCGGCGCCCCCATCGCCCTGGGCCATACCCCGAGCGCAGTCGCGGTCACCCCGGACGGTCACCTCATGGCGGTGACCAACTCCATCGACAGGACGGTGACGCTGGTGGACCTCGCCCGCCGTCAGGTGACTGGCACGGTGCAGGTGGGAGCAATGCCCGGCACCCTCCAGATCTCCGCCGACGGCACCACCGCATGGGTTGCCTGCTACCTCGACCGCACCCTGGTGCCGGTGGATCTGCGCTCGGCGAAAGCGGGGAAGGCGGTCGGCCTGGCTGGCTCCCCATCCGGCGTGAGCCTTGCTCGGTCAGGGCGATCCGCATGGGTGCTCTACTCCAGCTCGTCGGGTAACGTCACCTTCCTCACCGCCGGCAACTCCCTGAGCACGCCCATCGCGGTGGGTGACGGGCCCAAGCTGGTGATCGCCCAGGGAGCGACCAGCGCCTGGGTGGCCAACGCCCTCTCCGACACCGTGCAGCGGATCGACATGTCGGGACGGGTGGCGGCAGCACCCATCCACGTGTCGCGAGCGCCGAGCGCACTGGCCCTGACGCTCGACCAGCGCACCCTGGTGGTGCTCAGTTTCGGCGACGGGGTCGGCTCCGGGCACCTGACCGCGGTCGACACCCTGGCCGGAAGCGCGGGCACGCCACTGGATATCGGCCCCGCGCCGACCGCGCTCACACTCGCACCGGACGGTTCCACCGCCTACTACGCCAATCACCAGACCAACTCCATCGGCAGCGTGGACCTGCGAGCCTGGCGAGCCGACGCGCCCGTCGCCCTGCCCTGCAGCCCCACCGCCCTGGTGATCACCCCAGACGGGAGCAGCCTCTACGCCGGCTGCGACGCTTCTGGCCTGGTCGTGCCCATCAACGCCAAGGACCACGCTGTCGGCGCCCCCATCCGGGTGGCTGCCCGCGCCCGCCTGGTGATGGGCAACCAGGGCCGGATGCTCTACGTCAACGCCGCCGGTGGACTCGAGGTGATCGACACCACCACCAACAGGGTGGTCCTCGGGCATGCTGAGACAAACAACATCGTCGGCCTGGTCACCACCCCCGACGACACCACCCTGGTTGCGGTCGAGAACAGCGGCGGGGCGGTGCTCCTGATCCGCTCCGCAACCCTGGAGACGACAACGTCGCTCTCGGTTGGCGGCCGGCCGGAGAGTGTGCGGATCGCCCCGGACGGCTCACGTGCCTACGTCCTCGACACCAGCGTTCAGAAGCTGTACGTGATCGACCTCGCCGAGTCCAAGGTCATCTCGACGGTCAGCGTCTCGCCCAACGCCGAGAGCATCGTCACTCCCGCGCGGCAGCCATGACGCGGCGCGGGGGCGTCCTGGCAGGGGCAGCGGTGCTCACCGCGTGCGCCGTCTTCGGCGTCACCCGCGGCCAGCTTGCTGGAGGCGGAACGCCCCGCGCCGACGAGCCCGGTGCTTTGGCCGCGCCGTCAGGAAGCCCCGGCGACGTGACCGCGGGCGTGGTCAACATCAACGGCCGCGTCCCTGAGGGGGTGATGGCCGGAACCGGCATGATCCTCACCGACGACGGCATCGTGCTGACCAACAACCACGTGGTCGCCGGAACCGACGCTCTCGTCGCTCAGTTCGCCGGCCAGGGCCAGGTGTATCGGGCGACCGTGCTCGGAGTCGACCCGAGTCATGACGTGGCCGTCATCCGCCTGGTCGGCGCGTCGCACTTGCCCACGGTGCCCATCGAAACCTCAGGAGCGGTCGCCACCGGAGACCACGTCACGGGAATGGGCAACGCGCTCGGCAAGAACGGGAGCCCGGTGGTGGCGACCGGCGTCGTGACAGGACTCGATGAGACGCTCGAGGTCTCCGCTGACGGCAACCGGCTGCACACCACGCTGAACGGGCTGATCAAGTTCACCGCCCCGATTCAACCGGGCGACTCGGGAGGACCGCTGATCAATGATTCCGGCCGGGTGATCGGGATGGACACCGCGGGGTCGTTTCCCGACCACGGAGCCGGATTCGGCGCCGCCATTCCAATCAGCGCCGCGCTGGCGATCGCCGACCAGATCCGAGCCGGGGTAACCTCGGCCTACATCCAGTCCGGACACAGCGGCACCCTGGGCATCGCCGTGGTGGACGGTCCCAGCGGGCCCGTGGTCAGCCGGGTTGTGCACGGTGATGCGGGCGCCGGGGCCGGCATCGCGGCGGGCAACGTGGTCCTGGCGGTGGGCGGTGTCGCGGTGCATACCGCCACCGAATGTGACGCGGCGGCGGCGGGTCATCGTCCCGGCGACCGCCTGAGCGTGGGCTGGCGCGACTCGTCCGGCGCCCAGCATCTCAGGACAGTGGTGCTCTCCTCGGGACCTCCGGCCTAGCTGGGTCGTGGCGGTTCCGCGCGCCTACAGCGTTCCCGTCAGAGCCTGAAGCACCAGGCTGCTGACCGCCACGGTGACCCAGAGGATTCCGCCGAGCACGAGCGGGCGGGCACCGGCTCTGCGCAGTTGGGCCAGGCGGATCGACAGCCCGATGCCGGCCAGGGCAAGCGTGATCAGGAACAGGCCGGCAGTGTTCAGGTTGGCATGCCAGGAGGACGGGATCGCGTGCGCGGTGTCGAGCGCACTGGCGAGGAGAAACCCACCCAGGAACAGCGGGATAATCTTCGTCCAGCGGAGCCTGCCACCTCCTCCACCCGCGGGGGCATGAACACCGCGCCGCAGCCGCCGAGCCCGCAGCCCGACAAGGACCGCGCAGATGGGAATGATCATCAGGGTGCGGGTGAGCTTGACCACCACGCCATAGCTCCCTGCGTCAGCGCCGTAGCTGTAGGCGGCGGCCACCACCGAGGAGGTGTCGTTGATCGCCGTCCCCGACCACAGCCCGAAGGCATGCTGCGACAGGCCGAGGAGATGGCCGACCACCGGGAAAAGGAGCACGGCGGCGATGTTGAAGGTGAAGACCGTGCCGATCGCATATGCGACGTCGGCGTCTGCCACGTCCATCACCGCGGTGACCGCCGCGATCGCTGACGCACCGCAGACGCTGGTGCCGACACCGATCAGCGTGGTGGCACCGCTGCCGATCCCCAGCAGCCGACCGCACCACCACGCGCTGCCCAGCCCGATCAGCAGCGTGCCGACCATCACCGGAAGCGACCCGCCCCCGACACGCGCGACCTGTCCCAGGGAGAGGCCGGTTCCGAGCAGCACGATGGCTGCCTGAAGAAAGAATTTGCCCGCGACCTCCAGCCCCGGCGCCAGACGCGCGCCAGGCCGCACCACCGGCGACAGCGCGGCGCCGAACACGATGCCAAGCACGGGCGCGCCGGCCAGCGGAACGCGCGACGCGAGGAGCGTCGCGACCGCGGCCACGGCCGCGGCGAGAGCGAGCCCCGGAAGCGCCGCGGCTGCGGCGGTCAAGGGCCTTCCTGAAGGCTCAACGCGCTCCCCGTGCGTCACCCGCGACGTTCGCCGCCGTCCCCGTGACAGCGCTGGCCCACCCACCGGTTCAACTCTAGGTGAACCGGGCACCGCAACCGGTCGAA
>JBHEMT010000002.1:0-8915 GCA_046262435.1 Candidatus Dormibacteria bacterium
TCGTCGATGCCCGTGTTGCGGTCGTGGGTGGCATCAACTGGGGGGAGCGCTCGGCAGCCAACCACGACTTCGACGCCGAGCTGGGCGGGCCGGCCGTCGCCAGCCTGGGGCGCGTCTTCGCGCGTGACCTGGTCACCTGCGGCCGCATGCTGACCGTGCCAGCGTCCCCCGTCGACCCGGGCCTCCTTGTGGCCACCACCCTGCCGGGACCCGACATCCGCCCGCTGATCCTCGACGCCATCGAGTCGGCCCACCGCAGCCTTGACCTCGAGCTCTTCGTGCTCACCGACATCGGCATCGTCCATGCCCTGGAGCGCGCCGCGGCTCGCGGCGTGCGCATCACCGTGCTGCTCGACCCCCATCAGCGTCCCAGCGACCGGGCGGCTGCCACCCTCGCGGGGCACGGAGTGCCGGTCCGCCTCTACCGCAGCCGCGGTGAGCTTCTCCACGCCAAGGTGGTCGTGACCGACGCGGCCACGGTCAGCTTCGGCAGTGCCAACTGGTCCGCCGGCGGATTCGAGCGCAACCACGAGTGCGACGTCGTCATCCTCGACAACCCCCCGGTGGCGGCGGCCTTCCTGGCGGCGATGCGCGCCGACTGGGAGGCGGCGGCCTGAGAGCTCAGCGCTCGATGAGGCTGCGCCCGGTCATCACCTCGGGGACCGGCAGACCGAGCACCTCAAGCACGGTGGGTGCCACGTCGGCAAGCCCTCCGCCAGCGCGCAGGGTGCGCGCCTCAGTGCCGCAGAGGATCACCGGTACCGGGTTGGTGGTGTGCGACGTCAGTGGCGAGTCGTCCGTGCGGTCGACCTTGAGCTCGGCGTTGCCGTGGTCGGCGGTGACCAGCAGCGACCCGCCAACGCCAAGCACGGCATCGGCGATGCGCCCCAGGCAGGCGTCGACCACCTCCACCGCCCGCACCGTGGCGTCGAAGTCGCCGGTGTGGCCGACCATGTCGGGGTTGGCGAAGTTGAGCACGATCAGCGCCTCATTCCCGGAGCCGATGTGCTCGAGCACGGCCTCGGTGATCGGCTCGGCGCTCATCTCCGGGGTCGCCTCGTAGGTGGCAACCCGCAGCGACGGCACCAACAACCGTTCCTCGCCGGAGAAGGCCTCCTCGCGGCCACCGTTGATGAAATAGGTGACGTGGGCGTACTTCTCGGTTTCGGCGACGTGGAACTGGGCGAGCCCCCTCCGGCTCACCGTCTCGGTGAGGGTCTCGGCAACGTTCTCCTTGGCAAAGGCCACCTGCACGGGCAGCCCGCGCTCGTACTCCACGAAGGTGACCACCTCCAGCCCGCGGGGGCGATCGGGCCGCGGGAAGCCCTCGAATGCTCCGTCGACCAGGGCATGGGTCAGCTCGCGGGCCCGGTCGGGACGGAAGTTGCACAGCACCACCAGGTCGCCGTCCTCGATTCGCCGCCGTGAGCCATCGCCGGTGACGATGGCGCAGGGCGCGATGAACTCGTCGGTGGTCCCGGCGGCATGCTCGGCTGCGATGTACTCCACGGCGTCGGCCGCGGTCCGCTCCGGCACGGCCGCCCCGGCAATGACCCGCCAGGCGCGCTCCACCCGGTCCCAGTGGCGGTCGCGGTCCATCGCCCAGTAGCGCCCGCTCACGCTGGCGATGCCTTCTGCCCCGGCCTCGGCGAGGCCGGCGGCGAAGTCGGCGACGAAGCCCTGGGCACTGCTCGGCGGGGTGTCGCGGCCGTCGGTGATCACATGCGCCGCGATCCGGTGGAGACCGCGACCCGCGGCCAACCTGGCGACCGCCAGAGCGTGACGCTGATCGCTGTGCACGCCTCCGGCCGAGGTCAAACCGACCAGGTGCAGGCGGCCACCGCGCTGGGCGACGCGGTCCACAGCCTCGCACAGCACCGGGTTGGCCTCGAAACTGCCGTCGTCGATCGCCCGGTTGATCCGCGATAGGTCCTGGAAGATCACCCGGCCGGCGCCGATGGTGAGGTGACCAACCTCGGAGTTGCCCTGCTGGCCCGCGGGCAGGCCCACGGCCTCACCGGAGGCGGCAACCACGGTCCACGGCCAGCGCTCACGGAGGTGGTCGAGGCGGGGGGTGGCCGCGGCGGCGATGGCGTTGCCGAAGATGTCGGTGTTCTCCCCCCACCCGTCGCAGATCGCCAGGACGAGGGGACGGTGGCTCACCGCACCCGCGCCGAGGCACCGGCGGCGCTGACGATTGCGCTGAACGCCTCGGTGCTCAGGCTCGCCCCCCCGATGAGGCCGCCGTCAATGTCGGCCTGGGCGAACAGTTCGGCGGCGCTGCCCGCGGTGACGCTCCCACCGTAGAGGACGCGCAGCTCGGCGACCGCGGCCGCTGCGTAGCAATCCTCCAGGTGCTCGCGGATCGCATGGCAGACCAGCTGCGCCTCATGGGGTGTCGCGGTACGGCCGGTGCCGATCGCCCAGACCGGCTCGTAGGCCACCACCAGGCGACCCAGGTCGGCCTCGGCGGCGGCCGCCAGGGCGGTGTCCAGCTGCCGGCGGATCACCCGCATGGTGCGCCCACCGTTGCGCTCGTCGAGGGTCTCACCCACAGCGAGGATCACCTGCAGGTCGTGACCGAGGGCGCGGCCGAGCTTGCAGCCCACCTGTTCGTCGGTCTCGCCGAGCAGGTGGCGACGCTCGGAGTGCCCCACCAGCACCCACTGGCACCAGCCGCTCAGGCTCGCCGGCGACACCTCGCCGGTGAAGGCGCCCCGGTCCTCCCAGAACACGTCCTGGGCGCCGATCGCGATCGCGCTGCCCTCGAGCAACTGGTGCAGTGGCCAGAGGTGGGGGAAGGGGGGCAGGACGGCCACCTCCACCCCGGGCTCACCGAGCGCGGTGAGTAGCTCGCGCCCCAGGGCGAGCCCCTCCAGCACCGTGGTGTGCATTTTCCAGTTGCCCACCACCAGGGGGCGCCGGGCCCCCCGTGCCGGCATCCGCTCGGAGGCCGGTGGCGTGGCGCGTTCCCCCGCCGGTCGCCGGGCGGGGCGTGCCGCCACCCGCTGGGTGGGGTCGGCGGCGCGGATGCCGACCCCACCCCAGCGCGGCTCGGCGGGATCAGGCCCGGTCGGCGGCGCAACCCGGGGCGCTTTCGCCGGGACGGGCGCCCCGCGGTCGAGGAGTGCCGCCACCCCGGGAAGGGTGCGCCCCTCGAGAAACTCCAGGGTTGCCCCTCCCCCGGTGCTGACGTGGCTGATCCGGTCGGTCACCCCCGCCTGGTCGAGCGCGGCAGCCAGGTCGCCGCCGCCAACCACGGTCACCGCGCTGGCGGCG
This sequence comes from Candidatus Dormibacteria bacterium, assembly GCA_046262435.1. Lineage (GTDB taxonomy): Bacteria > Chloroflexota > Dormibacteria > Aeolococcales > Aeolococcaceae > JBHEMT01. The sequence continues at coordinate 3,280 of JBHEMT010000002.1, forward strand.
GCCACGGTCTCGGCGACGGCTCGGGTCCCGCGGGCGAAGCCGGGCACCTCGTAGATCCCCAGCGGCCCGTTCCAGACCACGGTCGCCGCGTCGTGGCACGAACGCGCGATCCCGATCACGGTGTCGGGCCCGATGTCGACCACCGTCTGGTCGGCGGGAATCTCCTTCCAGGAGACGACGGTGGTCTTCGCCCCGGGGTCGGTGCTCCGGGCGACCACCACATCGATCGGCAGGTGCAGGTCGCAGTGCCCCGTCCGCGCGACCCGCAATAGCTCCTCCGCCACCGCCACCTGGTCGTCCTCCACCAGCGAGCGGCCCACCTCCTCGCCGAGCGCCCGGTAGAAGGTGCAGGCCATCGCCCCCCCGATCCAGAGCACATCGACGCGCTCCACCAGGGTGCGCAGCACCCCGAGCTTGGAGGAGATCTTGGAGCCGCCGAGGATGGCCACCAGCGGCCGCGCAGGGGCATCCAGAACCCCGCCCAGCTGGCCCAGCTCCTCGGCCATCAGGTACCCGGCCACCGCAGGCAGCCGGTGGGCGATGCCCTCCGTCGAGGCATGGGCTCGGTGCGCCGTGCCGAAGGCGTCGTTGACATAGATGTCGGCGAGCTCTGCGAACCGGGCAGCCAGGGCCGGGTCGTTGCGCTCCTCGCCCGGCTCGAAGCGGACGTTCTCCAGCATCCCGACCTCACCGGGCCGGAGCCTGGCCGCCATCTCCTGCGAGAGGGGGCCGGCCACGTCGCCGGCAAGCTCCACCTCCCCACCGAGCAGCTCGGCGAGCCGGTCGGCAAGCGGCCGCACCGAAAGGGCGGCGTCGGAGCGCCCCCCCGGGCGCCCCAGGTGGGTCAGCACGATCACTCGTGCGCCACGCTCGCGCAGCCTCTCCAGGGTGGGCAGGGCGGCACGGATGCGCCGGTCGTCGACGATCCGCCCGTCCCGCATCGGCACGTTGAAGTCGACCCGGACCAGCACCGTCCGCCCCTCAACTGCAACGTCGTCGAGGGTCTGCTTGGCGGCGCGCGCGGCCGGAGCGGCGCCCTCGACTGGCACCTCGGACCTACAGCCGGGCGCCGATGTAGCCGACCAGGTCGACGACCCGGCAGGAGTAACCCCACTCGTTGTCGTACCAGGACAGCACCTTGACCATCCGGTCGCCGATCACCATCGTCGAGGGGGCGTCGAGAATCGAGGAGTGCGAGTCGTGGATGAAGTCCGCTGAGACCAGCTCCTCCTCGCTCACCGCAAGAATCCCCTCGAGGGCTCCGCCGGCTGCCTCGCGCATCTCGTCGTTGAGATCGTCGACCGTGACATCGCGCGACAGCTGGGCGGTGAGGTCGACCAGCGAGCCGACCGGGACCGGGACGCGCAGAGCCATACCGTGAAACTTGCCCTTGAGCTCGGGCAGGACCAAGGCCACCGCCTTGGCGGCGCCGGTTGTGGTGGGAATGATCGACTGCGCCGCGGCGCGAGCGCGACGGAGGTCCTTGTGCGGACCGTCGAGGATGAGCTGGTCGTTGGTGTAGGCGTGCACCGTGGTCATCAGGCCGTACTCGATCCCGAAGGCGTCGCTGAGCACCTTGGCCACCGGGGCCAGGCAGTTGGTGGTGCACGAGGCGTTGCTGACGATGTGATGGGCGCTGGGATCGTAGGCGGAGCTGTTGACTCCCATGCACACGGTGATGTCCTCGCCCTTGGCCGGGGCGGAGATCACCACCTTGCGCGCCCCTGCGTCGAGATGTGCCCGGGCCCGGTCCGCGTCGGTGAAGAACCCGGTGGACTCGACGACGACGTCCACGCCAAGGTCGCCCCAGGGCAGCCGCTGCGGGTCACGCTCGGCGAGTACCTGGACGGTCTGACCGTCCACCACCAGCGTCGACTCCTTGGCGGCCACCGCGCCGGGATACGGGCCGAGGATGGTGTCGTGCTTCAGCAGGTGCGCCAGGGTCCTGGCATCGGTGAGGTCGTTGACCGCCACGATCTCCAGCTCCGGCGCGCGCTCCCGGGCGGCTCGGTAGACGTTCCGCCCGATCCGGCCGAAGCCGTTGATGCCAACCTTGACAGTCATCCACTCATCTCCTACCCCGGCGGCTGTGCCGAATGTAACACCGGCCCGGACGCGCTCGTGCCGGTTCAGTCCGGTGCCGCACCAAGCAGCCGGTGAAGGCGGCCGGCCATCGCGGCCCGGCTGCACCCGGCCCTCTGCGCGAGCCGCTCCAGGGTGTCGTCGGGGTGGCGCTGGCGCAGGTCGGCGGCGGCGCGCAGGGAGGACGGGAGCGCCTCATAGCGGCCGGGGATGCGCTGCAGCCGGCCGACTGCCTCGAGCTGGGCCACGCTCGCCCGCACCGCGCGACGCAGGTTGGCGGTCTCGGCGTTGGTGCGCCGGTTGATCTCTCCGCGGAGCTCGGCGACCACCCGGCCCTGCTCGAACCGGAGCCGGGCTCCCTGGGCACCCACGGTGCTCAAGAGCCCGGCAACTGCGGCAGAACCGCTGAGGATGACCAGCGGCCGGCCCCGCCGGGCGGCCGCGCGAGCGCCCAGCTCGAGGACGACACAGTCGCTGTGCAGCCGCGCCGCCGCCGCCTGGTCATAGGCGCGGAGCTCCGCCTGCGGCGCGCCCTGAGGGCGGCTCACGCTGCCCGCCGCAAGGAACGCACCGCGCAGCCGCAGGCGGCGGCAGCAGGAGCGCTCGCTGCCCCGCACTCCGGCGAGCCCGGGGGCGACCAGGACGTAGCGGGGACGGCGTGCGGCGCGGCGTCGCACCACCCGAGCCGGAATACCGAGCGAGTGCAGCGCTGCCAGACCGGAGCGCGCCGCCACCGGGCGCGGGATGGCGACCTCGTCACCCTCACCATCCTCCGCCCGCGACGTCCCCACTGCCAGAGCCATTCCCTCGAGCAGCGCGCGCCGGCAGCAGCCGAGCGGCGGCACATGGGGGGCAACCTCGGCCAGCACCCGGCTGGTGAAGGAGCCCTCGGCTCCGGCCACGGTTGGGCCCGGCGCCGCTCAGCGCGGCTCCGGCCGCTCCACGTCGCGATGCCGCACCTCGACGTCCACGCCCTCCCCCGCCAGGCGGCCGGCGAGGGACTCGGCCACGGCCACCGAGCGGTGCCGGCCGCCAGTGCAGCCGATCGCCACGTGCAGACGCGTCCGGCCGTGGGCAGCTGACCGTCCAATCACCCACTCAAGCAGACCGGCGAGCCTGTCCACCAGCGTGGCCGCCTCCGGGTCCCCCCAGATGTAGTCCTGCACCGCGCGGTCGCGTCCCGTCAGGGGGCGCAGCTCGGGGTCCCAGAAGGGGTTGCGCAGGAAGCGGACGTCGATGAGCCAGTCGGCCTCGGGCTGTGAGCCGTACTTGAAACCGAAGGACGAGACGGTGCAGACGAAGCCGCGATTCGTCGTGCTGCTACTGCCTTCTGACCCCACCGTCTCGACGACCCTGCTGCCAAGTTGCGTGGCACTGAGGTCGGAGCTGTCGAGGACGACGTCGGCATCGGCGCGCAGCGGTTCGAGCAGGATGCGCTCGGCGCGCACCGCGGCCAGTCCGCGCCCGGCGTTGGCGCACGGGTGCGGCCTCACACTGTCGGCGAGGCGGCGCACCAGCACCTCATCGCGAGCGTCAAGAAAGAGGACCTTGACCGGCACCCCCGTGGCGTCCCGGTCCCAGTCCGCCAGACCAGCACCCTGGCGAGCGTCGACGACCGCCACGGTGACCGGCTGCGGCGGTGGTTCTGCGCCCCCCAGCTCACCGAGGAGCGCGATTGGCAGGTTGTCGACACAGCGGCAGCCTGCCGCCTCCAGAGCGAGAAGCGCGGTGTGACGGCCGGCACCGCTGAGCCCGGTGAGCACCCACATCGGCGGCCGGCTGCTCGCGCTCACCGCGCCGATTGTAGGGACGCCGGCCGGCGGCGCCCCAGGGTCACGACCCGAGCGGCGCAGATGCTCTGCCGGCTGTCGCCGAGTCAGAGAAGCTCCTTGATCCGCAGCGCCACGTTGCGTGGCACCACGGCCGTCAACTCGTCGAGGGCGGCATCACGCACCCCATCGGCGCTGCCGAACTGCCGCAGCAGGCTGCGTTTGCGCACCGGGCCCAGTCCGGGGACGATGTCGAGGCGCGAACGCAGCGCCGCCTTGGCGCGGCGCGAGCGGTGCCGGGTGATGGCAAAACGGTGTGCCTCGTCGCGTACGCGCTGGACGAGGAACAGGGTCGGCGAGTCGCGGGGCAGGATGATCGGACGGGACGATCCCGGCCGGAACAGCTCCTCGAAGCGCTTGGCCAGACCAAACACCGGAACGTGGGCCAGCCCGCACTCTCGCAGCACATCGTGGGCGGCGTGAAGCTGACCCTTCCCGCCGTCGATCAGGATCAGGTCGGGAAGCACCCCGAAGCTCTCGTCGGCCTCCGCGCCCGACCGTCGGGGCGCCCTGGTCTTCGCCGGCCTGCCCGACCCCGAGGCACCGTTGGCACCGTCGGGGTCGCTCACCGGCAGGTCCTCGTCCGGTGCCGGCTCACTGACCGCGCCGCGCGCGGCGGCGGCGTCCATGGCCAGCCGGTGCCGTCCGAAGCGGCGACGCAGAGTTTCGGCCATCGAGGCGAAGTCGTTGGCGCCCTCCACGGTCTTGATCCCGAAGAAGCGATAGTGGGCTGGGGTCGGCCGGCCGTCCTGGAACACCACCATCGAGCCCACCGAGTTGGTGCCCATGGTGTTGGAGATGTCGTAACACTCGATGCGCTGCGGAAGGGCCGGCAGGTCGAGCTGTGCCTGCAGGTCCTCGAGGAGCGCGCCGGTGCGCTCGGAGTCGAAGTCGTCAACGATCCGGGCCTGGCGCAGCGCGGTCCGCGCCGTCTCGCGTGCCTGGTCGAGCAGACCGCGGAGGGCGCCGCGGCGGGGCACGCGCAGCCCCACTTTCCCGCCGCGCTGGTCGGCGAGGAACTGGCCCACCACCTCGAGGTCGGCGATGTCGTCCGAGAGGAGCAACTCGCGGGGGATGAGCGGCGCCGACCCGTAGTACTGAGTGACGAACGAGCCCAGGCACTCACTGACGTCCGAGTCGGCCACCCCCTCGAGCTCGTGGGTCTCCGCGCCCACCACTCTGCCGGCGCGTACGAAGAGAATCGCGGCCATCGCGTGGCCGCCAACCAGGGCGACCGCGACGCAGTCCTGCTCGGCCCGGGCGCCGCTGAGCATCTGCTGGCGTTGGTTGATCCGGTCGATGGCGCGCAACCGGTCGCGGTAGCGGGCCGCGGCCTCGTAGTCAGTGCGCTCGGCAGCGTCGGCCATCTGCTGGCGCAGCTCATCGCTGAGCACCCGGGAGCGACCATCCATGAAGAGCCCGACGCCGTCCAGCAGGTGGGCGTACGTGGGTTCGTCGATGCGCGCCTCGCAGGGCCCGCTGCAGCGCTTGATGTGATAGTCGAGACAGACCCGGCCCCGCCGGAAGACCTCGTCGCCGCAGGTCCGAAACGGCAGCACCGTTCGCAATGACTTCACCGTCGTGCGCAGAGACTGGGCGCTGGTGTAGGGACCGAAGTACCTGGCACCGTCACGGGCCGGGCGTCGCGTGTAAAAGGGTCTCGGAAAGATCGAGGGGTCGGGACCGGCCTCCGAGGCGACCCGACGGGGAGGATCGCGAGGTTGC
>JBHEMT010000003.1:0-11955 GCA_046262435.1 Candidatus Dormibacteria bacterium
CTCCCGCCGCCGACCCGCGTACGCGGCGAAACGTAGAACCAGCTCATCGCGCAGCTGGTCGGCCGGCACCACGGCATCGATCACCAGGTCGGCGGCGAGGCGGTAGATGTCGATGTCGGCCCGGTACTCCTCCTCCAGCCCACGCACGTATGCCGCACGATGCGCCTCGGGAAGTTCCTGAATCTTGTTGTAGAACACAGCGTTGACCGCCGCCTCAGGCCCCATGACCGCGATCTGGGCGCTGGGCAGCGCCAGAGTGCAGTCGGGATCAAAGGCGGGGCCGCACATCGCGTACAGACCGGCCCCGTATGCCTTGCGCAGGATCACGCACACCTTGGGGACTGTCGCCTGCGCCAGAGCGGCGATCATCTTGGCGCCGTGGCGGATCATTCCCTGGCGCTCCACCGCGCTGCCGATCATGAATCCCGGCACGTCGGCCAGCCAGAGGAGCGGGATGTTGAAGGCGTCACAGAGGGCGACGAAACGGGCAGCCTTGTCGGCCGAGTCCACAAAGAGGACGCCCCCCTTGAAGCGGGGCTGCGAGGCCACGATCCCCACCGCCCGCCCGTCGATGCGAGCGAAGCCGGTGACCAGCTCCCGCGCGAAAAGCCGCTTGATCTCGAAGAACGACCCACTGTCCACCAGCGCGCGAATCACCGCCATGACGTCGTATCCGCGCGCCGGCTCGGCTGGGATGACGCTGTCGATGGCGCTCGCGCCGGGGTCCACAGCAGCCGGGGCGCAGCCGACGACCCTCTCGTCGCTGTTGGCGGGCATGTATCCCAGGTAGGTCCTCGCTGCCGTCAGCGCTTCCTGCTCGTCCTTGGCAAGCAGGTCGCCGCAGCCGCTGACGCTGCAGTGCATCCGGGCCCCGCCCATCTCCTCCAGGCTGACCCTCTCGCCAACCACCACCTCTGCCATGCGCGGCGAGCCAAGGTACATGGACGCGTTGCCCTCGACCATGAACACCGCATCACAGAACGCGGGGATGTAGGCGCCGCCCGCCGCACTGGGCCCGAAGAGGACGCAGAGCTGGGGGACCTGGCCGCTCAGCCGCACCTGCATCTGAAATATGCGCCCCGCGTGCCGGCGCCCAGGGAACATCGCCACCTGGTCGGTGATCCGCGCCCCGGCACTGTCCACCAGGTAGACGAGCGGGATGCGGTGCCGTTCGGCCGTCTCCTGGATGCGCACGATCTTCTCGACGGTTCGCGCGCCCCAGGAGCCTGCTTTGACGCTGGGGTCGTTGGCCATCACCGCGCAGTGCCGACCGTGCAGGGTGCCGATGCCGGTGACCACTCCGTCAGCGGCGAGCTCCGGCTCGAGGTTGTTGGCCAGCAGGCCATCCTCGACAAAGGGCATCCCAGGGTCAAGGAGCAGTGCGATCCGCTCGCGCACCGGTAGCTTGTTCTGCGCGGCCAGCTTCTGTCGGGAACGTTCCGGGCCGCCCGCCCGGGCGCGCTCCAGTCGCTGGTGGGCTTCGCCGGCATCGTGCCGCACCGGGGGCCCGCCGACGGCGTCGGCCGCGTCGCCCGTGCCCGGCGTCGCGAGCTCGGTCATCAGGCGGTGGCCTCCTGGAGTGGCCGACCCGACCAGAGTCCCGCCCGATGCAGCTTTCCGGGGAGCTCACGGTCGAGGTCGCGCGCCAGCTGTCTGGCCACCTCAACATACCGGTCCAGGTCGCAGCCGCTCTCCGCGCCGAGATCGTGGAGGGCGAGGAGGGCGTCCTCGCTGCAGACGTTTCCGGTCGACCGGGGCGCAAACGGGCACCCTCCGACACCGGCCACCGAGCCGTCGAAGCGGGTGACCCCGGACCGATAGGCGCTGACGACGTTGGCCACGCCCTGGCCCCGGGTGTCGTGGACATGGAGAGCCAGCCGGGACCCAGCGACCCGGGGCCGGCAGAGCTCGACCAGGTCGTGGACCTCGCCTGGTCCGGCCACCCCGATGGTGTCGGCCAGACCCACCTCGTCGACCCCGCGCCCGACGAGCTCGTCGACCAGGGTGACCACGCGACCCGCGGGAACGGTGCCCTCGAAGGGACAGCCGAACGCGACCGAGAGGGCAACGTCGACCCGGCAGCCGGCGGCGCCCGCATCGGCGACGATTCCCTCCAGGTCGCGCAGCGAGCCGGCCACATCCCGGCTGACGTTGCGCCGGTTGAAGCTGTCGGTGGCCGCGATGGTGACCAGAACATTGCCCACCCCATTGGCGAGGGCAAGCTCGAGGCCACGGCGGTTGGGGATGAGCACCCGAAGCCGGGGGCTCAGTTCAGGCCCGAGCGCCGCAAGCACCTCGGCGGCGTCGCCAAGCTGGGGGACCCAGGTGGGCGACACGAACGAGGTGGCCTCGACCCGCGACGCCCCCGCCTCGAGCAGCCCGCGCACCAGCCGCACCTTGACCTCGGTGGGCACGGTCGTCGAGATGTTCTGGAGCCCATCGCGCGGCCCCACGTCCGTCCAGAGAACCGGGGTCTGGCCCGCGGACGTACCCCTTCGGTCGCCGCCCGGCTGCTCGATGCCCACGCATGGCACCGTAGCAGAGCACCGCGGCGGCCCCCCGCACCCGCGGGACACGCGCGCGCACCGCCCCCGGAGCTTCGGGAGCCCACCCGGCGGCGCCTAGAATCCCGGCAATGGCGCGCTTCTCGTTGACCGGGTACCTGCGCACCACCTTCGGCTGTGAGGACCCACGCAGCTTCCGGCTGTGCGGCATGGATGAGGTTGGTCGCGGTGCCTACGCCGGCCCCCTGGTCGCCGCCGCCGTGATTCTGCCGCCGCGGTTCCGGCACCCCCTGCTCCGCGATTCCAAGCTCCTCACTGCCAAGCAGCGCGAGGAGCTGGCGCCGATCATCCGGGCCCGGGCCCTGCACTGGGAGGTGGCCGAGGTGAGCGTCGCCGAGATCAACAGCCGGGGGATCGGCTGGGCGAACGCCGACATCTTCCGGCGCCTGGCCGCCGGGGTCGAGGCCGACGGCTACTGCAGCGACGGACGCCTGCGGATCCCTGGGGACCGGCGAGTGCACACCCTGGTGAAGGGCGACAACCTGATCCCCGCCATCTCGGCCGCCTCGATCGTCGCCAAGGTGCATCGCGATGCCCACATGACCCGGCTCCATGGCAGCGCCCCGGAGTACGCGTGGGCAAGCAACAAGGGCTACGGTGCCCCGATCCACCTCGACGCGATCCGCCGCCTGGGGCCCCACGCCGAGCACCGCCGGGTGTGGATCAGCAACCTCCTCCAGCTCGACCTCGACCTCGGGCTACCCGACGCCGCGGTCGTGGCCGAGCCTCCCGGCTGGGGCCGGGGTGACCCCGCCACCGACATCGCCCTGACGGGCACCGGAGGCTCTGCCGCGGCAACGCGCGGGACGCTCCCTGCGGTTGCGCCGGTGGCGCTTCAGCCGGGGTAGCCGGCCCGGCAGGGGGGCGAGCGATTTTCCCCAGTGGGACTGCTATCGCTTCTGTCGTCGAACGCGGACCGCGAATGCTTGTTGGCGACGCACTGCCGCCCAACCGCAGGTCAGGCGCAGCAGCCGCCGCCGCAGCACCCACCCGCCCGGGACGCACTCCGGTCCGGCGCGGGAAGACCGGCCTCGAGGTTGCCCGGCCCCGCGGCGATCATGCTGATCAACGGCATCGCGGTCCGGCCCTCGCACCGCGGGCACAGGGCAGTCACCGAGCGCTCGGCCATGGGACGGAGCAACTCGAACACCGCGGCGCAGTCATTGCACCGGTACTCGTAGAGAGGCATCACGGTCAGCCTACCACCGCCTGAGGCCCCGATTGGCTCGTGCCCGCCTGGGCATGCCCCCCGGGCGCCTGGCCTTGCGCGTACGCGCCCGCGCTTGCTTGCGAACGTCCGTTTGTATACACTGACACTGTCATGAAATCCTCCCTCGTCGAGCTTGAGCTTCCTCTCGGCGAGCCCGCCCCGCCGGCCCGAACCGACCTCGGCGAGCAGCGGCTTGAGCAGCTGCGCGTTGCGCTCGGCTCGGCGAGCGTGCCCGATGCCCTGCTCCGCCACTTCGGCAGCCTGCGCGAGCTCTACGCGGCACCGCCGGAGCAGATCGAGCGGCTGGTCGGCGCGGTGCACGCGGCGCGGCTCGCCTGGTTTCTCGATGCTCCCTTCCGGCCTGCCTCACTGGCCCTCTTCAACCGGGGACGGGGGCGCGCGGCGTGAGCAGGTGACCGTTTGCAGCCAATTCCGTAAACTTCGCCGCCACGACAGTTAAAGATGTCGGCGCACGCTCCCCGGGAGAGGCGAGGTCGGCGGCACGGAGGCATGCCCCATGTTCGGTCGCTCGAAGAGTACGACGGTTCTCGACAGGGTCAGCAGTAGCACGGGTGACGCAGTGGCCGACTTGGCTGGCCGTGCCGCCAGCGGGGCCGGCCAGGTAGCCGGTCAGGCCGCCGAGATCGCCTCTTCGGCGCGTGAGGTCGCGGGCCCAGCCGTCCGCGTCGCTGCCGCCACCGCATCCGACAAGCTGAGCGTCGCCGCAGAGCGCGCCGCGGCGATGCTGGCGGATGCTGCCGAGCGGCTCGCCGACGCAGTTCCCGATGGGCGCCTGAGCAGTGCTTCACAGAGCGTCGCCGACTCCGTGCGGCCCAAGAAGCGAAGCACGTTCAAGACCCTGCTGGTGGTCGCAGCCACAGCGGGCGGCGTGGTGGCCCTGCTGCGCTCGCCTCTGGCCGCCAGGCTGCGGCAGCGCCTGTTCGGTGCCCCCGATGACGATTTTGATGACGAGGCTGAGTCGATCACGCTTCCCGTGGACAGTGGTGCCCCGTCGACGGCAACGGCCGACGCGGTTCCGGCGGCGGGCGGAGAGGCTGGCATCAGCGATGCGGCGGCCGGACAGACCGGCGTCGGCGATGCGGTGGGCAGCGAAGGCAATGGCACGGCGTCCGAGGCGAACCGGAAGTCCACAGCTGTGCCACGACCGACCGCAGGGAGCTGAACCTCCTCTCGGCGGAAGCTGAGCTGATCCGGAACTAGGCGGCCCGCCGGCGCGCAGGTCGCGCCGGTCCCACGCGATCGGTGCTTGTCCGGCGTTCAACTAGACTGGGTGGATGCCCAGTGACCGCTACCCCAGCTCTCGCCCCCGTCCGGGCGGCCCGCGTCCGGGTGGCGATCGCCCGAACTACTCGTCGGATCGTCCGAACTACTCGTCGGACCGGCCCAGCTACTCCGGTGGCGACCGACCGCCGGCCGACCGTCCGGGGTTCTCGTCCGGGCCCCGTGCCTTCACCCCCCGGCCGGCGCCCACTGAGGTGGCTGCTCCGCACTCCATCAGGGTGCGCGATGGGGATCGTGAGGTGGAGGTGAGCGGTTCTCCTGCCTTTGTCCGGCAGGCGATCGACGACCTTCCCGACCTCCTCGCCCGTCTGCGCGGCGAGCGCAAGGGGACGCCGGCCGCGCAGCAGTCTTCGGCGACCCGCTCCATCAGCATGCCGGCACCCTCGACGTCGCACGGGGACGGCCCGCCCCAGGGGCCGGCGACTCCGGCCAACGGCGCGAGCAACGGCGCGGCTGTCGCGGACCGCGCGTTGGGTTCGGCTCCGGGCGGGACTGGATCACCGGCGGCAAAAGCCACCGGTCCCCGGGCCAAGCGTCACGCCGTGGCTCACTCCCTGGAGGAGCAGGTGATCAGCATCCTGAGCGGACAGAAGCGGCCGGTGACCGTCGCCGCAATCCGCAAGAAACTGGCTGACGATGTCAGCGGCCAGTTGGTGCGACGCACCCTGGAGCGCTCGGATCGGGTCACGGCCACCGAGGACCGGCCTGCGGCCTACCGCCTGCGCTGACCCGCGGGACCGACCGCGGTCAGCACCGGGTGCGGGATCAGTGATAGTCGTGGGCTGGGGGCAGAATGTTGTGATGCTGGGGACGGGGCGCCGCCGCAGCTGAGCCTCGGCCCAGCCGGGCGCGTGCCGTGGGGATCAGCCGGCCCTCGCCATCCACGGCCTGCACCTCGGTGACCAGGATGTTGCAGCGACCGTCCTGCACCTCGAGCAGGCCATCGACGACCAGGAGCGGATGGAAGTTGGCCACCGCTCGGGTGCGATCCAGCACCTGGGGACGAAAGACCAGGTCGAGATGCCCTCCCTCGTCGGCAAGGGTGAAGAAGCGAAACCCCTTTGCCGACACCGGAGCCTGACGGGCGATCACCAGTCCCGCCACGCGGATGCGCTCGCCATCCGCATGGTCGGGAACAGCTGCCAGTGGGACGCAGCGGAGCGCATCGAGCTGCGCGCGGATGAAGGAGAGCAGGTGCGGCCCAGTGCTGAGACCGCTCAGCCGATACTCGGTTGCGGTGCGCTGGCGCTCGTTCAACCCCGGCAGCTGCGGCGGTTGAGCCGGCAGATCGAGCAGCGGCGGCAGGTCGTCCCGGCCCGGGTCACGCGCCGGATGCGCTGAGCTGGTCGCACCCCGGCCCCGAGGGGGTGCCGCGCTGGGCGCACCACCCACCGACATGGGCAGGGTGGTGGCTGGCGGCGCCGGGTCCTGCTGCGTCCGCCGGGTGCGGCGCCGAGAGATTCCCTCCTCGGTCTCGGGCAGCTCCCACAGCAGCTCCCGGCGAGACCGTCCGGCGGCGATGCGGTCGAAGGCGCCGCCCATCACCAGGTTCTCCATCGCCGGGCGGGTCAGCTGAGTGTGCCGCCAGAAGTCGCGCACCGAGCCGGTGGCCCCGGCGGCCACTGCCTGCTCACATACCGCCCTGCCCTCAGGACCGAGGCCGGCCACGTAGTTGAAGCCCAGGCGCACCGCCCATGGCGACTCCGCACCTCCCAGGCGCGGCGAGCGCGGCCGCCCCTGCTGGGGCCTGCCTCGCTCACCGCCCACCGCCCGGCAGGCGATCTCCACCGAGCGCTCCGCCGCGGCATCCCCCGCCGTGGCCGGACCACACCCGGCATCGGGCACCACGTCGTCCGCTCCCGTGCCCGTCCCCTGGGGAGCCAACCGCCAGCCCGGGGCCATCCCGGCCCGCACCGCCCCCGCGGGCGGCGCAGCCGTGCCCACCCACTCCAAAGTGCAGCGCGCCCGGGAGCGGCTGACGTCCACGGGGAGAGTGCGGATCCCGTGCCGCTTGCCGTCCTCGACCAGCACCGAGGGATGGTAGAAGCCCATCGGCTGCGCGTTGAGCAGTGAGCACAGGTAGGCGGCACCGTGATGCAGGCGCAGCCACGCAGTCTCGTAGGCGGTGCGGGCAAAGGCCGCTGCGTGTGACTTGCAGAAGCCGAACTGAGCAAAGCCACCGGCTGCTTTGAATATCTTCTCGGCCACCTCCTCACCGATGCCGGCGTGCTCACGGCAGCGGCGCAGGAACTCCTCGCGCAGCGACTCCATCTCCAGGTGCGAGCGGTGACGGTTCATCGCCCGGCGAAAGCGGTCGGCTTCCCCCGCGGTGTACCCGGCCACCTCCATAACGATGCGCAGGATCTGCTCCTGGTAGAGGATCACTCCGCGAGTTTCGGCCAGGATCGGTTCCAACGAGGGGTGCATGTAGGTCACCGGCTCGAGGCCGCGGCGGCGACGGAGGAAGGGATGCACCGCCTCACCCTGGATCGGGCCGGGTCGGATGATCGCCACCTGGATGATCAGGTCGTTGAAGACGCGCGGCTGCGACTGGTAGAGGCTCTGCTGCTGGGCCCGTGACTCGATCTGGAACATCCCGATGGTGTCGGGGTGGCAGATGGTGTCGTAGACGGCGGGGTCGTCGAGGGGGAGGGCATCGAGATCGGGGCGCACCCCGGTGGTCCGCTCGGCCAGCTCCAGGCACTCGGCGACCACGCTCAGGGTGCGCAGGCCGAGCAGGTCCATCTTGATCAGGCCGAGGTCCTCGACATCGTCCTTGTTGAACTGGACCACCACCCGGCCTGCCATCGAGGCGCGCTCCACCGGAGCGATGTCGACCAGCGGCTCGCCGGTCACCAGCATCCCGCCGACGTGGATGCCGAGATGCCGCGGGGTGCCGATGATCTGCTCGAGCAGCGCGGTGAACTGACGCCAGGGCAGCGCTGCCGACTTCGACGAATCAACCAGTCCCGAGGTTTCCAGGGCGCGGCCGAAACCACCCCAGTAGTAGTCGTCCACCGACTTTGCCAGCGGGTCGATGATCGTCTCGGGAAAGCCGAGCGCGGCACCGACCTGGCGCACCGCCATCCGCGGCCGGAAGGTGATCACGTTGGCCACCATTCCGGTGCGCTCGGCGCCGTACTTCTCATAGATGTACTGGATCACCCGCTCGCGATGGTCGGTGGAGAAGTCGATGTCGATGTCCGGCGTGCCCTGGTGGTCCTCGTGGAGGAATCGCTCGAAGAGGAGGTCGTGCTCGACCGGGTCGACCCGGGTGACGCCGAGCAGGTAGGCGACGATGCTGTCCGCGGCACTCCCCCTCCCCTGTCCGGGGATGCCCTGCTCGCGGGCGAACCGCATGATGTCCCAGGTGATCAGGAAGAACTCGGCGAGGCCGGTCTTCTCGATGACGTCAAGCTCGCGCTGCAGCCGCGCCGCCACCTCACGGGTCATCGGCTGGTAACGCCGCTGCACCGCCTCCTGGCAGAGCCGGTAGAGCACTGAGAACGGCGTCTCGCCACGGGGCACGGGGAAGCCGGGAAAGCGGACGTCACTGAAGTCGAGCGCCACCCGGCAGCCGGCAGCGAGGTGGGCGGCATGGTCGAAGGCCTGGGGATGCTCGGCGAGCAGCGCGCGCAGCTCGAACTCGGAGCGCAGCCGGTGCTCGGTGTTGGGCAGCAGCAGACCGTGTGCCGACGCCTGGTCGAGCGTGGTCCGGTGGCGGATGGCGGTGAGCACGTCGAGCAGTGGTTTGTCCTCGACTGTGGCATGCACCGGGGTGCCCGATGCGACCAGGGGCAAGCCGCACTCGGCAGCCAGTGCGGCGGTCTCGCCGGCCAGCCAGCGGTCGGCGGGATGCAGGTGATGGCTGAGCAGCAGGGCCACGCGGTCGCGGCCGAAGGCTTCGCGCAGAGCATCGGCACGCCGGGCTGCGGTGCGGCGGTCGCCGGCGAGCAGGGCGGCGGTGACCGGGCTGTGTGCCCCACCCACCAGGACCGTGCAGCCGGAGAGATCCACCGGGTCGACCCGCGCCGGGGCGCCGGTGGCCAGCGGTTGTTGCGACGGCAACCCCGGCCATCCGCCGGGGAAGGGTCCGGCGGTGGGTCGCCACGCCGCGGGACGCTCGGGGGGTGGCAGCGTCTCGACCCGGCGGCGCGGTGATGCGTTCTGGCCAGCTCCTGCTGCAACACGCGCGGGACCAGGGCTGGCACCGGGCAGCGTCACCACCTCGGGGTCGAAACCGAGGTCGAGGAGGGGCTGGCCCTTCTCTCCGGCCAGCTGGGCTGAGCTGATCGCCCGCGACAGCTGCCGGTAGCCACCGCGGTCGCGGGCCACAAAGCGCAGCCGTGAACCGCCGCGCAGGTCCAGCTCGGCGCCGATCACCGGGTGGATGCCCGCGCTCTGCGCCGCCTGGATGAAGGCGACGGCACCGTAGAGGCCGTTGCGGTCGGAGATGCCCAGCGCGGAGATCCCACAGCTCCGTGCCGCCTCGACCAGCTGCCGAGGCGAGGCCGACCCCTCGAGGAACGAGTAGTGCGAGCGGGCGGCCAGCTCGGTGAACGCCGAGCCCATCGCATCCACGGCGCGCCCTCCCTGCCAGACGATGCCGGCCGGAGTGCAATGAGTCAGGGGCGGGGCGGCCCGGCAAGCATAGCGAACATCCGTTCGCTCAGCCCTAGGGGCGGCTGGCGCTGACCAGCTGAAAGGCGAGTGGGTACCGATACACCCCGTCCGCGCCGCGGAACTGAGCGACGTGGTCGTCGACCGCGGCTCCCGCAGCCTCCAGATCGTCTGGCTCGACCCCCATCCTCCGGAGCCCTTCCCGCTCCACGGTCGCCTCGGCACCAGCCTCCGACACCACCTCGCGCGGCACCACCGCAACCTCGACGAACCCCGCCGCGGCGAGGATGTCGCGCAGCAGGGCGGGGTCCGCCAGGGTGAAGGGCCCGGTGGCGCTCTTTCCCTCGGCCGCGGGTGCCGGGGCAGGAACAAAGGGGCCGAGCACCCGACCGGCAAACCAGGGATTGCGCTCCACCGGTTGCCAGCACGCGAACACCAGGCGACCGCGGCTGCGGAGGTGGTGGCCGAGGTTGACGAAGGCGGCGATCGGCTCGTCAAAGAACATCACCCCGAACTGGCTGGTGATGACGTCGAAGGCACCGTCGCCCAGGCGATCGGTCTGGGCATCGGCACGAAGCAGGGTCAGGTTGGCCGCACCAGCCGCCTCCGCCCGCTGTCGGGCGAGGTCGAGCAGCGGCTCGGAGATGTCCACAGCGGTCACGGTCCCCGCGTCGCCCACCGCTTCGGCCGCTGCCAGCGCCAGGCGACCGCCGCCACACCCGACGTCAAGCACCCGCTCACCGGGGCGCAGTGCCAGGGCCTCCATCAAGGGGGCCGTGACGCAGTCGGTGAGCGCTTCGCGTTTCGGCCAGACGCGCGCCCAGTCGGTGTCGTTCCAGCGCCTGTGCTCGGCCTCGTTGGCCATCTGCGTCCTTCCCCAACACAATCGCGAGCCGTGTCGACGGTCAACTGACGACCCGGAAGTGTAGAGCGGTCCAGGCCCGCTCTCGCCGCACCGTTTGGTTCCGTCCCGGCGATGTTTGGTTCCGCCGCCCCGAAGAGGACTAGGATGAGTGCGTCGAAGGAGACGCCATGAGCTTTGGGTTGGGAATCTTGGGACTGCTCGTCCCGATCATCATTCTCGGTGGCCTGGGAGCTCTGGTCTTCCTGCTGGTGCGCGGGGGGCCATCACGTGGCGAACCGCTCAGCTCGCGCACGATGCTGCGCGCCTACCTGCGCTTCGCCTATCTGGCGAGTCTGGTCATCCTTCTCGTCGGCGGCGTGTTCGTGCTGACCGCGGCCTTCGGGGCCGCCTTCGGCCACGATTTCAGTTATGCCCGTCAGGGAGGGAGCGGGGGCGCAGTGAGCTGCGCATTGTCGCCAGGCGAGCCCGCCGGTGCCTACCAGCAGTGCCAGAACGCCGCGCAACAGCAATCCCAGGTCAGGGATACGCGACAGACGGAGAACCTGATCCTGGGGATCTCGCTGCTGGCCGCCGGGTTGGTCATCGGCGCAGGCCATCGGCTGGGGCAGTTCGCTGTCGAGACCGACGCCGAGCGTCGGGACTCGGCGCTGACCCGGACCGAGCGGGTGCTGGCCACCTGCGGCTTCGGCCTGGTGACAATCATCGCAGTCCCCTCGGCGGTGTACCAGGTGCTGCGCTACGCGATCCTGGGCACCCAGCCGAGTCTCGACTCGGGGCAACCCGACCCGCCCGGGACGGCGCTCGCCATGGCGCTCATGTTCGGTGTTGCCTGGGCGTACTACCTGCAGGCCCTGATCCGCGGGCGCGGCACCGCGCGGGTCGAGCCCCGGCCGGCCCAGTCGGATGCCATCGCGGCCAACGCCTGAGGGCTTGAGCTTGCTCGGCGCGGTATGCGCTGAGCCAACCCAGGGGCCTCGTAGAATCCGGCGCATGGACGGCCAGGGGGGTTCGACGGCGGTTGACCGACCCTGGTCACGCCCCCTGCGTGGCCGGCTGGACGAGCTGGTGATCGACAGCCAGGTCCTCCGGGGCAACCCCCTCGGTGATGCGTGCCGCCGCCCGCTCTGGGTCTACACCCCTCCGCAATACGCCGCCCAACCGGCCGCACGTTTCTCCACGCTGTACCTCATCCAGGGAATGACCGGGCAGGTCGACATGTGGCGAAACCGCGGCGCGTTTCGGCCCAATGTCATCGAGCTCATCGATGAGCTGTTTGCCGGGGAGGATCCCGCGCCTCCCTGCATCGTCGCCATGGTCGACTGCTGGACCTCGTACGGCGGCAGCCAGTTCCTCGACTCGCCGGGGACCGGCCGTTACCACACCTACCTGTGCGA
>JBHEMT010000004.1:0-17246 GCA_046262435.1 Candidatus Dormibacteria bacterium
CGCCAGCTCGGGTGCACCGGCGTTGAGACAGGCGACGTCGCGAAGGAAGCCGGTCCAGGCGCCCACCTGGGCAAGCGCCCGGGCGCGGGCGACCGCGCGACCATCTGGGCCGCCCGGCACAGCGGGTGCCAGCTGCGCGGCCGCCCGCAGAGCCCCGCTCCGGCCGGTGCCGGCGATCCGGAGCAGGGCGTCGATCGCCTCCACCTCAGCCGCCAGAACCCCGGGCTCGGTTGCCAGCCGCCGGGCCCGCCCCGGCCGGCCGCCGGCGAGCGCGGCGGCCGTCCGGGCAAGGTCGGCCTCGACCCCGTGGCTGGCGATGAGCCAGTCGCTGACCAGCTCGGCCGGGACCGGGGACAGCCCGATCGTCTGGCATCGGGAGAGAATGGTCGCCGGTAGCCGCTCTGGAAAGCTGGTGCAGAGCACCAGGTGGGTTCCGGGGGGTGGCTCCTCGATGGTCTTCAGGAGCGTGTTCGCCGCCTCCTCGTTGAGCCGCTCAGCGCGCGCGATGACCGCTACCCGCCGGCCGCCCGCGTAGGGGCGCAGGCTGAGGAAGTCCTGCAGGGTCTGCTCCTCGTCGGGTTTTCCCCCCGCGCGCACCCGGCGAATCGCAACGCGTTCCGCCTCCGTGTCCTCGACCCAGTGGTCGGGATGCGCCGCGAGGCCGCCCGGCCACCGCTCGGCGTTGAGCACGGCACCGGCGAGACCCTCAGCCAGGGTGGTCTTGCCCACCTCGGGGGGGCCGGTCAGCAGGATGGCGTGGGCCAGACTGGCCTCGGCCAGGGCTCGCTCGAGGCCGGCAACCGCGGCACGGTGACCGACCACGCCGGTGATCGGCATGTGCGAATTCTACGGTCTGCGAAGAGGCGGCTTCGCGACCTCGGGCAGAATGTCCTGGTGGCAGTCCCGAGCGTCGACCCGCGCCCCCGGGGGCGTCCCTGGGTTCCCTGGGACTGGACCGACGTGGTCCTCTTCCTGGTGCTGGTGGTGGCCAGCGTGGTAGCGGTCAGCGCGCCAATCGTGCTCGGAGCCCAGGCCGCCGCGCCGCTGCTGCACATCTCCAGGCAGACCGCCGCGGAGGTGGTGGGCCAGGCGGCTGTCGACCTTCCCGCGGTCGGCATCGTCGTCCTGCTGGTGTTCCTGCGCCGCCATGGCGACCGCCGGCAGCTCGGGTGGCGGCTGCCACGCTGGTGGTGGTTCCTTCTCGCCTTCCCCCTGGCGCTGCTCTGCCTGCTCATCTCAGTCCCCCTGCAGACGGTCAACGAGCACCTCACCCCGGGGCACACCAATGGTCAGTGTCAGGCCGTCAAGCAGGGATATGGCGCCGCCTACGCCCTGGCCCTGCCGATGCTCAGCGGCATCGTGCCCTTCGCCGAGGAAACGGTGTTCCGGGGATTCTTCTTCGGCTGGCTCCGGCGGGTGGTGCCGCTGTGGCTGGCCGTGCTGCTCGCCGCACTCGTCTTCGCCGCGGTTCACTTCACCCTGGTGATCTTCATCCCGCTGTTCGCGGTGGGACTGGTCCTGGTGCTGACCTATCAGCTATCCGGGTCGCTGTATCCCGGGATGCTGGTCCACGCACTGTTCAACCTGGTCGGCGTGATCAGCATCCTCACCGCCAGCAGCTGCAGCGCCTGAGCCGGGTCAGTCGGCCGGAGCCGTCTGGCGCGACTGCTTCCAGACGAACCAGATGCGCTGCAACGCGGTGACATTGCTGCCCACCGCCAGCAGCACCAGTACTGCGAAGAGCAGCGGCGGGACGATCAGGCCGCAGACGATCAGCAGCACCCGCTCCGGCCGGGCCAGGAACCCGCCCTCGCAGGCGAACCCCAGCGACTGCGCCCGGGCACGGATGTACGAGACCAGCAGCGAGCCGAGCAGGGCGGCGATCACCAGCATTGCCTCGACCCGCGCTGCCATCGAGGGCCGGTCAAAAAGGAAGTGATAGAGCAGGGCGATGAAGGTGAAGCCCTCCGCGTACCGATCGACCGTGGAGTCCAGGAAGGCGCCGTAGCGGTACACCTTGCCCGTCTCCCGCGCCACCGCACCGTCGAGGACGTCGAACAGACCGGCGAACAGCAGCACCACACCACCGCCGATGAGCAGTCCGGCGGCGACCAGCAGCGCACCCGCGGCGGTGATCGCCATGCCGATCATGGTCAGCGTGTTGGGAGTGAGGCGGACCAGGCCGAGCCAGACGACCAGCTGCCTGGCCGCGGCTCTAACCCAGTCCTGGAATCGGCTCGTGAACACCGGCAGCCACCATCTTGCGGCGCGCTCGCGCGCCTGCTTCTGAGTAGACATCGAGCACCGCGTCGACGACGCGCTGCCAGTCGTAGTGCTCCGCCTTGGCGATCCCCGCCACTCCCATCCGGCGACGTGCCGGCGCGTCGTCGAGCAGCCTCTCCAGGGCGAGCGCCCAGGTGGGCGCCTGCCGCGGTGGCACCAGCAGGCCGTCTTCGCCGGAGGCGACCACCTGGGAGTAGCCCGCGATCGACGAGGCGACCACGGGAACACCGCTGGCCATCGCCTCCAAAAGCACGATGCCGAAGCTCTCGCCTCCCACCGCCGGTGCGCAGAACACATCCGCTGCGGTGTACACCCGGGGCAGCTCCTCGGCGGTCACCCGCCCGGCAAAGGTGACGTCGGGGATGGCGTGCGCCTCCACATAGCGCTCGTAGCCCCAGCGCATCGGGCCGTCACCGACCACCACGAGCCTGACCCCGCCCCGGCGGCGGCGCAGCTCACCGTAGGCATCGAGCAGGGTGGGCAGACCCTTGCGCTGCTCGAGCCGGCCGACGAACAGAAGGGTGTCCCATCCCGCGGTCCGGTACGCCGGATGCGGGGGGAGGGCCGCGTTGAAGCGATGGGTGTCGATGCCGTTGGGAACCACCCGGTAGGTGCCCGGAAAGTAACGGCTGACGAAGTCGCGGGCCGGCACGCTCACCGCGATGCACGCGTGCAGCCGCTTGAAGTAGCGCTTGAGAAAGGGGCGCCCGTAGTAGTAGCCAAGGTTGCGCTTGCTCATCGCGTGGAAGGTGCCAACGTTGGCGCCGTGGTGGAAGCGCAGCACGGTGATCGGCAGGGAGGGGACGAGCGGCTCGTGGTAGTGGACGACGTCGAACTGCTCTTGCGCGAGCAGCTGCCGAACCCGGCGGACCAGATGGAATGAGAGGGCGATGCGCGCCACCGAGCCGTTGCTTCGCACCGGCACGCTGCGCCCCATGCGCACGTACCCGGGGATGTCGTGCTCGTCGCCCACCGCCGAGCTCGGCGCGAGCACCAAAACACGGTGATCCCGGTCGCGCAGCTGGCCGGCGAGGTGGCGGATGTGCTCACTCACACCACCGGGATGGGTGTAGTCATAGGGTGAGACCAGGCAGATTTTCACGAGCAGTCAGCCGGCCAGATCGGGGACATGACGTGCCACTGCTCTGGATACCGGCGAATGATCCGCTCGCAGGTGCGCAGCGCCTCGGCGGTCACCCGCAGCACCTCGGCCTCGCGGTCGGTGGCACCGGCGTCGTACTGGATCTCGGGGAAGATCTCGGCGCGTGCCTTGCGCCCCTCGTCGATCAAAAAAATGGGCAGCAGCGCCGCCCCGGTGCGAATCGCCACGTCGACGATGCCCGTGGGGATCGGCGCATCCGCGCCGAAGAAGGGCATCGGCACACCACTGCCGATCAGGTCCCGGTCGATGGCCACGGCCACCACCTCCCCGCGACGCAGGTGGCGCACCACGCCGCGCATCGCCTGGGCACCTGCGCGACGCGCGGTCGCCGGGTCGGCGGTGCGCATCGTGTGGGTGTCGATGGGCACCACCTGGACGCCGAGCGCGGCGCGTCCGGCGACCACCCGCTCGAACAGTTCGTCAGGTCGCATCCGCTCGGCGAGCATCGCCATCTGCCGGCCCCGCACGTTCCAGCCGCCGATGCCCATCTCCCAGGAGCCGAAGTGGAGCGACAGGGCCACGATGCCGCGGCCCCGGGCCAGGGCGCGTTCGTAGCGGTCGATGTCCACGGTGTACACGCGGCGGGAGGTGAGCTGTGGACGTGAGGGCATCTGCATCACGTCCACCCAGCGCTTCGCCAGGTTGCAGGCGTTGCGCTGGGCCAGGCGGTCGAGGGCGCGATCGTCGAGCTCGGGGACAACGCGGCCCAGGTTGGCGCGCAGGCCGGCGATCCGACGCGGTTGCAGGCGAACTACCGCCAGGGCCACGGCCGACGCGACCCCGTGCGCGACCGGGCGCGGGGTCACTGAGGTCAGCGCCTGCCCTGCCCGAAAGGCGCGGTAGGGCAGGCGACGTCGCATTCCAGTCGGTAGCGGGGCCGGGATCCGCGAATCCCGGCCCGCCTCGACGGCCGTGATGGCCGTGGACTCAGCCGCGAGCCGGCTGCGCCGGTTCAACCACCGGCTCGGTCAGTCCGCTGGCCGTGCCATGGCCGTTGCTGGCGCCCCCGGCCTTGCCCGCGGGGCCGGCGATGAACTCCTGGGTCCACTCGCGGGCGCGGTCATCGGACACCTGCTGGGGCGGCGACTTCATGAAGTACGAGGAGGGCCCCTCCAGGGTGCCGCTGATACCCCGGTCGAGTGCCAGCTTGCAGCAGCGCACCGCGTCGATCACGATACCGGCGCTGTTCGGCGAGTCGTGCACCTCGAGCTTGAGCTCGGCATTCAGCGGCACGTCGCCGAAGGACTTGCCCTCCACCCGAATGTAGGCCCATTTGCGGTCGTTCAACCAGGGCACGTAATCCGACGGGCCGATGTGCACATCGTTTTTGTCCATCTTGTGGTCCAGCTGCGAGACCACGCTGTTGGTCTTGCTGATCTTCTTGGACTCCAGGCGCTCTCGCTCCAGCATGTTCAGGAAGTCGGTGTTGCCACCGAAGTTGAGCTGGTACATGTGCTCGATCTCCACCCCGCGGTCGCGGAAGAGGCGGGTCAGCACCCGGTGAATGATGGTTGCGCCGACCTGCGACTTGATGTCGTCGCCAATGATCGGCTTGCCGGCCTGGCGGAAGCGGTTCTGCCAGTAGTCCTCGCGGGCGATGAACACCGGCATGCAGTTGACCATTGCGCAGCCGGCGGCGAGGATCTGCTCGGTGTACCAGCGGGTGGCCTCCTCGGAGCCGACCGGCAGGTAGTTGACCACCACGTCGGTCTTGGTGTCCTTGAGAATCTGGACGATGTCGTCGGTTGACCCGGGGGCCTTGGTGATGACCTCCTTGAGGTACTTGCCGAGGCCGTCATGGGTCATCCCGCGGTGCACCTTCACCCCGAGGTGAGGCACATCGCTGAATTTCACCGTGTTGTTCTGTCCGCTCCAGATCGCCTCGGAGAGGTCCTTGCCCACCTTCTCGACATCGATATCGAACGCGGCGGAGAACTCGATGTCGCGGATGTGGTAGCCGCCGAGATCCACATGCATGAGTCCGGGCACCGAGTCGTTGGCGTCGGCATCCTTGTAGTACTCAACGCCCTGGATCAGGGACGACGCGCAGTTTCCGACGCCGATGATGGCGACGCGCACCTTGTTGCTCACGGGGTTACCTCTCTGAGTAGCTGCTGGACGGACGGCATCTCCGCCGGGTCGGCGGAGGGGGATGCGAGAAGACGAACGAAGGCGCGCAGATGGCCGGCGAGGGCCTCACGGTCGAGCCGGCAGAAGACCTCACGGCCCTCCCGGCGGGTGCTGATCACCATCGCCCGGCGGAGGATGCGGAGGTGCCAGCTCATCCGCGGCTGGCTCACCTTGCACAGCTCGGCCAGCTCGGAAACACGCGCCTCGGGGGTGGCGGCGAGCCGCTCCACGATCTTCAGCCGGGTCGGGTTGGCCAGCCCCTCGAAATGGATGGCCAGGTCAAGCGGTGTGGGCAGCGCCGAGCCCGAATGGGCGGTGACCACCGCCGGGCTCCGCGGACGTATAACCGACTCTTTCATAAAGGCTTCTTAGATAAAGGATGCTTTATGCATCCTAGCGGAGGCGGTGCCTCGTGCGCAAGCGATCCGGGTCAGCTGCCCACCACGGGCCCCTCACCGGCGTCGGGGTCCTCGGCCCACGCGTCCTCCGGCGCGCCGTTCGGCAGCACCGCGTGGAGCAGCGCCAGGATCACGGCGCAGACCACGCACACCGCGGCAAACAGCAGCGCTGCCAGGACCACCCCGCCGGCGATCCCCGCGACGCTCGCCGCCAGCGGCCAGCCGGGCATATGGACGGGCGCGGCCGCCACGAGCCCCGGCACGTTCAGCTGCCGGAAACGGGGCTGTGGGGCACGGCCATACGATGACAGACGCCATGTCCGCCTTCCCGCCGGGCGCTGCCCCCGAGCTGCCCGCGTCGGTCCGGATGCGGCGGGGACGGATCATCTTCCCGGCCCGGCGCCCCGCGGCCCTGGTGGTCCCCCTGGCGGCGGTCACCGAGCTGGGCGGCGCGATCATCATCCTCACCGAGCACTCGTCGATCGGTTGGTTCATCTGCGCCGCGCCGCTGGTGACCCTGCTCGCCACGGCCGCACAGCGACCCACCCTGGAGCTGACCCGCGAGGGGCTGGTGCAACGGCAGTATCCCTACAGCGCGCTGACCCGGTGGGAGACCATCGCCGAGGTGGGCCTGACCCGCGCCGGGAACCGCAGCATCCTCGCCTACCGGCTGACCCCCGGAACTCCGCCGCCGCGCCGGCAGCCGGCGGCCTCCCTGCTCCGCGCCGCGCAGCGGCCATACGATGGCGGCTACTTCGCCGACTCGCTCGCCCCCCCTGACGCAGACGTGCTCAGCACCGTGCGACGCTACCTCGCCCACCCCGAGCTGCGCGCCTCCCTGCCCATGCGGCGCTGATCCGCGCGGCCTCCCCGGTCACCGGCGCCCGGACCAGGTGGAGCGCACGGATGCAGAGGGCAGCCCGTAGCATCGCGCCATGGCGAGCTTCCGCCGTCCCGGGCGGGGCTGGCCCGAGGAGGTGCTGGCGCTGGGCGGCGACCTCGAGCCGCACACCCTGCTCGACGCCTACGCGCGCGGCCTCTTTCCCATGCCGGTGGCAGGCAGGCTGGCATGGTGGTCACCCGACCCGCGCGGCGTCCTTCCGGTCGAGGCGATGCACGTGAGCCGCTCGCTGCGTCGCGCCGCCCGCCGTTTCGAGATCCGCGTCGACACCGCCTTTGACGCGGTGATGGCTGGATGCGCAGACCCTCGCCGCGCCCACGGGTGGATCGACGGCCATTTCCGATGGGCCTACGGCAGGCTGCACCGGCTCGGGCATGCCCACTCCGTGGAGGTCTGGTCGCTGGATGATGGCGAGCTGGCAGGCGGCCTCTATGGGGTGTCGATCGGGGGCCTGTTCGCCGCCGAGTCGAAGTTTCACCGGTTGCGCGACGCATCCAAGGTGGCGGTTCTCGCGCTGGTTGAGCTGCTCCGCGCGCAGCCGGACGCCGGCTCACGGCTGCTCGACGTGCAGTGGCGAACCGACCATCTCGCCACCCTCGGCGTCGTCGACATCCGACGCGCGGAGTACCTCACCCGGCTGCAGGGTGCCCTGACCCTGCCGCCTCCCGCCTGGACCGATCTCGACGGCACGGCGCACCCCGCGCCGACAATGACCGCGGGCGGTCGCTGAGGCCGCCTGCACGAGGTGCTGAGGAGATGAGGTCGATGGCCGAGAGGAGCGTGGGCAGCCGCCGGGGCGCTCGGCGGCCTTCGACCGGTGCGAAGCCGGAGGCCACCACTGCGCGGGCGCAGGCCGCCGCGGTCCCCGAGCAGTTCAGCGATGTGCCACCGACCCCCAGGGGCCGGCAGCCGGAGCGCAGCCGTATGCCCCAGGCGGCCAGCAGCCCACAACGGGTGAGTGGCCCTCCCCGCCGGCCGGCCAGCACCCGCGTCCGCGCCCGGCTGCTCCGCCTGCGCCGCGCCGTCGACGATGAGCTCGCAGCCCGGCGCGTGGCGGCCGGCCTCGAGCCCGCTCGTGCCACCCCGATCGCAATCGACAGGCTGAGCTCTTTCGGGCGGGAGCTGCCCCGGCTGGTCAACGCCATTCCCAAGAGCCTGGCCACGCTGCGCGCCGTAAACCGAGCCGACCTGGTTCTGGCACTGCGCCTGCTCGCCCAGTTCATCGAGGAGCAGCGCCGCCTGGCAGACCCACAGCGTCGGATCGCGGCCGAGATCGACGACTTCGGCTTCGACCGCCAGTGGACGGAGTCGCTGATGCCGGCCATTCGCCTGCTCTACCGCCACTGGTGGCGGGTGCAGACCAGCGGCGTCGAGAACGTGCCCGCCCAGGGACGGGCGCTGCTGGTGAGCAACCACGCCGGAGTCATCCCCTACGACGGCGCCATGATCCGCACCGCGGTGCTCGATGAGCACCCCACCCCGCGACACGCGCGCGCGCTCATCATGAACGGCTTCTTCTCGGTTCCTGTGGCCTCGTGGTTCCTGCGGCGCACCGGCAACACCCTGGCCCACCCGGCCGACGCCGAGGAGTTGCTGCGCCGTGACGAGCTGGTGCTGGTCTTTCCCGAGGGGGTCAAGGGACCGGGAAAACTGTGGCGCGAGCGCTACCGGCTGCGCCGCTTTGGCCGCGGCGGCTTTGTCGAGGTGGCACTGCGCACCGGCAGCCCGATTGTGCCGGTCAGCGTGGTGGGCAGCGAGGAAATCCATCCGATGATCGCCGACCTCAGTGCGCTGCACGGCATCCTCGGCGTTCCCTACTTCCCGGTCACGCCCACCTTTCCCCTGCTCGGTCTTTTCGGCCTGGTGCCGCTGCCGTCCTCATGGCGCATCCACTTTGGTACGCCGATCACCCTCGACGGCTACGGGCCCGGCGCCGCTGACGATCCCGCGGTCGTGCTCGAGGTTGCCGACCGCGTGCGCGACACCGTGCAGGCGGGCGTCTGGCGACTGCTCGAAGAACGCGGCTCGATCTTCGCCTGAGATCAGGCGCATACGACGCCTTTGTTATCCTGCCCGCCGCCCCAGGGTAGCCAAGTTGGTCAAGGCAACGGTCTGTAAAACCGTGTATCGCTGGTTCGAGTCCAGCCCCTGGGAGACCCATTATCTCGCCCCCGGCAGGAGCCACTGATGACCGCGCCGATTCCCGATATCGAGCGCCGGATGGCCCTGATCCGGCACAACTGCGCGGAGCTGCTCACCGAGGCTGAGCTGCGCCGTCTGCTTGAGTCCGGGCAGCCGCTGCGCCACTACATCGGCTTCGAGATCAGCGGGCGGATTCACATCGGCCAGGGCCTGGTGTGCATGGCCAAGGTGGCGGACCTGCAGCGCGCCGGAGTGGCCTGTCATGTGCTCCTCGCCGACTGGCATACGTGGGTCAACGACAAGCTCGGCGGCGACCGGGCGAGGATCCGCGAGGTGGCGTTGGGATACTTCGCCGAAGGCCTGCGCGCCGGCTTGCGCTGCGTCGGCGGCGACCCGGATGCGGTCACCTTCGTACTCGGCAGCGACCTCTATCACCACAACGACGACTACTGGGCAACCCTAATAGAGGTCAGCAAGCACACCACCCTGGCGCGGATGCAGCGAAGCATCAGCATCATGGGTCGGGAGGAGGGCGACTCCATCGACTTCGCCAAGTTGGTGTACCCACCGATGCAGGTGGCCGACATCTTCATTCAGGGAATCAACCTCGCCCACGCCGGAATGGATCAGCGCAAGGCCCATGTGATCGCCCGCGACGTGGCGATGCAGCTGACCGTGTCGCCGTTGCTCGGTGCCCACGGCGAGCGGATCAAGCCGCTGGCCGTGCACCACGACGTGATCATGGGGCTGAGCCCGCCGAGTGTCCCCGTCCCCGACGGTGCAGCCAAGCGCGAGCTGATCACCGCCATGAAGATGAGCAAGTCCAAGCCCCAGTCGGCGATCTTCATCCACGACGAGCCCGAGGAGATCACCCGCAAGGTGCGCAAGGCGTACTGCCCACCGGGTGAGGTCGAGCTCAACCCGGTTCTCGACTGGGTACGAGCCCTGGTCTTCAACATCGGCGGCGGCCCCTTCGAGGTGGATCGCACGCCCGAGAACGGAGGTCCGCTGACTTTTGCCGACGCCGCTGCGGTCGAGCACGCATACCTCGACGGTTCACTGCACCCGATGGACCTCAAGGCCGCCCTCACCACCTGGCTGGTGCGCACCCTGGCTCCCGCCCGTGAGCACTTCGCCCAACCGTTGGCGCGGCAGCAGCTCGATGAGCTGGAACGGCTGCTCGAGCCGGCGCGACCGAGCCGCGGGTGATGCGCCGCCGGGCGCGGCCGGTCGACATTCAGCCGCGGAGCTAGACGGTCAGGACCACCTTGAGCGCCTCGCGGGACTCGAAGAGCTCGTAGCCCTCGAGCGCCCGATCCAGCGGCAGCCGGTGCGAGATGATCGCCGCCGGGTCGACCGTGCCATCGGCGATCAGCCGCATCGCCTCGTCCCAGCGACCGATGATGTTGGCGGTGCCACCGAAACGCAGGTCGATGCCCTTGACGAAGACCAGGCTGATCGGCAGCTCGTACTCGGGCTCGGAGTACACCCCGATCACCGCGATCCGGCCTCCCGGCCGCACCGTGTCGATCGCCTGGGTCAGGGCGGGAAGCGCGCCGACGCACTCGAGGAGCACGTCACAGCCGCGCTCACCGGTCTGCTCCTGAACGTACGTGGGCACGTGCACATCGGCGGCGTTCACCGGGATCGCCCCGAAGCCCGCGGCCACCGCGAGACGCGCGGGCACGGTATCCACGGCGTAGACCGCACCGGGCTGAAATGCCTGCGCCGCCTGGATGGCCAGCAACCCCACCGGGCCGCAGCCCTGCACCACCACGCAGTCCCCCGGCTCGATCTGCGCGTTGCTGGCCCCATCGACCGCCGTGGTGAAGATGTCGCCGGCGAACAGCGCCCGCTCGTCGCTCATGCCCGCCGCGAGTGGACGTGAGGAGAGATCGGCGTTGGGGATGCGCACATACTCCGCCTGGCCGCCGCCGAGGTCGCCGAAGAAGGAGCCGTAGCCGAAGACCCGGGCGTCAGGACACCGGCTGAAGGCGTTGCGGGTGCAGTACCAGCACTGGCCGCAGGGCACGATGAAGGACGCCAGCACCCGGTCGCCCTCGCGGACTTTGCCGACGTCCGAGCCGACCTCCTCAACCACGCCGATGAACTCGTGGCCGAGCACTCCGCCGGGCACCATGCCGGGGATCCGGCCGTTGAGGATGTGCAGGTCGCTGCCACAAATTGCGGTGGTGGTGACCCGCACCACAACATCCCCCGGTTCCTCGATGGTGGGGCGCTCCACCTCCTCGAGGGCCAACAATCCCACGTCCCGGAAGGTCACCGCGCGCATCCCGCTCACCCCTCGGTCTCCGCCGCACGGCGCTGGGCAACGCGGTCGCGAAGCTCGTCGCTGAGGTCACCGCTGGGCTCGCCGCGCTCCACCCAGAAAGGCCGGGCGTCGGCCGGTCGCGCCGGCTCAAGCGCGCGGCGCAGAGTGCGCTCCACAGCGTCTTGAAGCGGCTCGCCGTCGGCAGTCAGCTGGTTCGCCAGGTCATCTGGAACCAGGACTCGATGGCGAGCCGGCTCCGTCGCCACCACCGCCGGTGGCGGGGCCGGGGTGCGCGACCCGAACAGCCGGGAGAGCATGCCCATCGCCAGCGAGTCTAACGAGAGCACCCCCGGACACCGGGCGGCCTGGCAACGGCACGCACGGTGGTCCGGGCGGCGCGCGTAGGCTGCGCTGATGGCCACTCGCACCGCGCCCCAGGCCCCTGAGAAGCTCGAGTGGTCCGACGACGATGAGGCCAACCGGCTGATCGCCGGCGACCCCCTTGCCCTGCTGATCGGTTTCGTGCTGGACCAGCAGATCACGGTGGAGAAGGCGTTCCTCGGCCCCAAGCTGCTCCGCGAGCGGGTGGGCACGCTCGACCCCGGCACCCTGGCGCGGCTCGACGGGGCGCAGCTCGCCCGGGCCTTCACCGGACCACCCGCGATCCATCGTTTTCCCTCGGCGATGGCCGAGCGCGTGCAGGCGCTCTGCGCCATCGTCGACGAGCGTTACCAGGGTGATGCGGCCCGGATCTGGAGCGGCGTCGGGCAGGCGGAGGAGCTGCGCGCGCGGTTGCTCGAGCTGCCCGGCTTCGGCGCCGCCAAGGTGGCGATCACCCAGGCGGTGCTTGCCCAGCACTTCGGCGTGCGGCCCACCGGATGGAGAAAGCTGCTCCCTGACTTCCCCACCCTGGCGGGGGTGACCACCCGTGCGGAACGGGTCGCCTACCAGACCGGCAAACGCGAGCACAAGCGCCGCCTGCGCGAGGAGGCGGCGCGATGAGCGTGCCGATCACCACCCACGACGACGGTGCGGTGCGCATCACCAAGCTCGGGCCGATGGGCCCGATGGGAAACAACGCCTACATCGTCCGCGACCTGGGCGCCGGCGAGAGCCTGCTCGTCGACATGCCACTCGACGAGCAGCCGCTGCTTGACGCGCTGGCCGCGGATGGCAACGTCCGCCAGGTGGTGGCAACGCACTGGCATCCCGACCACTGGATGACCTACGGCGCGGTGCGCGCTGCCACCGGGGCGCCGGTGCTGGTTGGCGACCGCGAGGAGCGCATTCCCGAGGAGCGGATTGACCGCCGGGTGGCGGACGGCGAGGAGATCCTGCTGGGGAGCACCCGGATCAGCGTGCTGCACACTCCCGGGCACACGGTCGGCAGCATCTGCCTGCGAATCGGCCGCTGCCTGATCTCGGGGGACACCCTGTTCGACGGCGGCCCCGGTCGGACGTCAGCGCCGGGCGACCTCGAGACCCTGGTCGCCTCGATCACCGGCCGGCTCCATCCGCTGCCGGACAACACCGTGGTGCTCCCGGGGCACGGCGCCGACACCACGATCGGCGAGAGCCGGCGACGCTTCGAGGTGTACCGGACCCACCCGCACCCGGCGGGGTACCACGGCGACGTCGACTGGCTGGTGGGCTCCGGCTAGCCTCGATACCCAGGTCGGGCTGCGCTCAGCCGAAGCGCTGGTTTAGCCGTTGAAGACCGTCAGCGCGAAGACGGCCGCGAGCCACACCGCGATCACTCCTGTGGCGAGCAGCGAACTCCACTCACGCAGGCCAAGCACAAGGCGCCGCCGGCCGAGCCGAGCCCGGCGCTCGTCCAGGTTGGCCATCGAGGTCACGTCACTCGCGATCTGCTCAGCTGCTACGGCCACCGGGGGTCTCCTTTGGCGCGGTCTGCCATCTCTCTGCCCGCCTACGGTGAGCATGAAAGACTGATAGCCTCGTTGTCAAGTTATCTTTGCGGATGCCATGGTAGGCACCTCGCGAGGAGGACAACGCGGGGCCGGATCGAACCGTTACGGATCGGGAGCGCTGCCGTGATCCATTCACCAAGTGCTACTTGACACGTTGCGCTGCGTGGTGCAGGCTGCGTGTGATGGACGGTGGGAGCAGCCTGCGGATGCGAGACCTGGTGCGGCTCACCGGGGTGGGCGCGCCGACTATCCATTTCTATGCCCAGCAGGGGCTTCTCCCGGAGCACCGCAAGACTGCCGGTAACCAGGCTCGCTACCCGGAGAGCACGGTGGGCAGGCTCAGCTGGATCCGCTCCCTCCAGGACGAGCTGCGCCTTCCCCTCCGCTCCATCCGCTGGGTCCTGGAGAGATGGGGTGAACTGCCGATCTCCGAAATCCGCACCGCCCAGGCGCTCGGCACTCTGCTCGAGGCGCCCGACCCCGCGGCCGCCGGCGAGGACGTCGACCACCTCGCCGCCCGCCTTGGGCCCGATGACCTCGACGAGCTGCGCCGCCTTGGCCTGATCGGTGCTGCGGGGCCGCCGTCGCGTGGCGACGTCCGCCTGCTCGAACTCGTCGCCGCCCTTCGCCAGGCCGGGTTCACCGCCGCCGCCGGTTTCGATATCGCCAACCTGGCGCTCTACCGGGACGCGGTGGAGCGGCTGGTGGAGGACGAACTGTCGCGGGTGGTCGAGCCGGTGCTGGCCCGGCTCGACGCCGAGGCGCTGCATGAGCTGGTCCAGCAGGGGCTGCCCCTGGCCAACCAGCTCCTCGCCCTGCTCCATGAGCGTGCCGTTCAGGGCGAGCTGCGCCGCTGGCTGGAGCTGCCCCACGATCCGACCGGTCAGGCGACCGCCTGACTCCCACACCGGACACGAGGATATTGAGATGAGCACCCGCAGCTACGCGCTACCGGTCGAGCAGACCCGCTGGGAGGTCGCCAGCGGGAACACCACGGTGTTCAGCTGGGAGTACGACGAGGGCCGCGACAAGCTGCTCACCCTCTATGAGAAGGGCAAGAATCGCCAGTGGAACAGCCGAGAGCGCATCGACTGGACCACCCCGGTGGACCACGCCAACCCAATCGGCGGTGACGACTCCACCATCCCCATCTACGGTTCGCGCTCCTGGGAGCGGCTCGGGGCGGCGGACCGCGATACCCTCCGCCACCACCTCGCGTCCTGGCAGTTCAGCCAGTTTCTCCACGGCGAGCAGGGGGCCCTGATCTGCGCCGCCAAGATCGTCCAGACCGTGCCCGACCTCGACTCCAAGTACTACGCAGCCACCCAGGTGGTCGACGAGGCTCGCCACGTGGAGACGTACTCCCGCTACCTCGACGAGAAGCTCGGCCTGGCCTACCCGGTGAGTCCGCATCTCAAGGCCCTGCTCAACGACGTCATCGCCGACCAGCGCTGGGACATGACCTACCTGGGCATGCAGGTGCTCATCGAGGGGCTGGCCCTGGCCGCCTTCGGCCTGATTCGCGACATTGCCGTGAACCCGTTGGCGCGGGCGGTCAACGCTTACGTGATGGAGGATGAGTCGCGTCACGTCGCCTTCGGCCGCCTGGCGCTGCGTGACTTCTACCCGCAGCTGACCGAGGCGGAGCGCGCCGAGCGCGAGGAGTTCTGCGTCGAGGCCTGCTACCTGATGCGCGACCGCTTCCTCGCCGAGGAGGTGTGGCACGCACTGGACTTCGACGTCGCCGACTGCCTCGAGCATGTGCGCCAGTCGGAGGCACAGCAGCTGTTCCGGTCCCTCCTCTTCACCCGGATCGTTCCCACCCTGCGCGACATCGGGCTGTTCGGCCCCCGGGTGCAGGCGGCGTTTGCCGACATGGGGGTGATGGGCTACAGCGCGGTGGACCTGGACGCCCTCGGAGCGTCGGACGAGGCCGCGGCGGCGGAGATCGACGCCGGGCGACGGCAGCAGGTCGCGGCGACCATCGCCGCCGGCCGCGACGGCCAGAAGGCGGCGAGCTAGCCCACCATCTGCGGCGGCCAGCCGATGTTGGTGCCTCGGGCGGTCAGCGACAAGGGCTCACGTAGGCATTCCGGCGTGGACAGCACTCCAGAGCCAGGCGCGTCCATCTAGCTCTCGCTCAGCCGGTGGCGAGCCCGTGGTCAGCGGCGCAGGCCGACCGACCGCGGCGCCCCGCCCACATAGTTCGAGGAGTTGAGGTTGATCGTGCCGGTGCCGGTGACTGTCACGGTGTTGGCCGCGATCGTGCTGTTCGCGGCAAGGGCGCTCGAGGTGCCGGTGACTGTGACGTTAGCTGACTTCGCGTAGATGTCGCCGGTGAACGTGGATCCGCCACCTCCCGTGAGGGTATCCGTCGCTGTGTTGTTGCGGTCGGAGTAGAAGAGCATGCCCGCCAGCGACCCCCCGGTGGGGGCGGCCAGCGTCACCACCGGTGCCCCGTTCTGGAAGTAGTAGCCGCCGGCCTGGCCGGTGGACAGGCAGGCCACAGGTGTGGGATAGGTAGCGCAGGTGAAGTAGAAGGTCACGCCGCTGCCGACCACCGAGCCCACATTGCTCACTGAGAGCTCACCGAGAACGATGTAGACGCCGGGGGCAAAGGTCACTGTGTAGCCGCTGGCTGGGGCGATGGTCATGGTCCCGTAGATGCCCGGCTGGACAGTGCAGGTTACAGAGCAGCTGTAGGCAGCCGACTGTGCCGTCAGCCCAGCGAAGGACGGAACCGGAACGCTGCTGAACATGTCCAGCGCCGGCGAGCTCACGGTGGTCGGTGTCGGAGTGCAGGTCGTGCATGAGGAGCCCCCGGCGACCTGGATACTGGGGGCGCTGATCACCGCCTGGGTTCCGCCTGAGAAGGCGGTGGCCGCCGTCGAGTTGACAGCGATCGGTGCACCGGTGACGTTGAGGGTGCTTTTACCCGACGCGCCGATGCCCGGGCTCGCTGTCTTGCTCAGCGCACAGACCCCGCAGGGCGCATACCCCGCACCGGCCCGCGCGCCGGTCGCGGTCACCAGGGAGGAGAACCCCACGAAGGCGCCGAAGAGGGTGGGCCGCGTATGCGAGATGGTGACCTGCACGCTCACCGGAGACGCCGCGTTCACGAAGGTCACCACGTAGCCTGGTGGGCTGTAGGACCCGTCAGGGCAGCTGGCCACAGTGCACGCTGCCGGGATGGTCAGGCTGCGTGCAGCCGCGACGTACTGGAAGGCCACGTAGTTGGCCTTGCTGACCGTGGTGTACGACTGCGCCCCCGCCAGCGCCGCTGAGTCCGCGACCGCCTGCAGCTGCCGGCGGTCATCCATGCTCTGGCCGGTGTCGATGGCAAAAGACGCGAAGGCGGCGAGGACCACCCCGCAGAGGGCGAAAAGGACCAGGACCTGCCCTCCCTCGACACGGCGGGACCTGCGTGCCATCAGTACTCCGCCAGGGTGGTGGAGGTGGAGGTGAGGAGCACGGTCGAGCCGAGAAGGCTGCTCACGCCGGGGGTGAGCGCCTGGAAGGAGAACTTGACGGTGACGGTGATGTAGAAGCAGCCCAGATCATTGCCGTTGTTCCCGCCGCGGTAGGCGTTCGCTGTCCACTCCTCCCTACGCGAGCCGAGCGCCACCGCACCGGCGGAGAGCGGAGCCGGGTAGCTGGCCGCGGTGCAGCTCATCGCAGTCGGCGTGATGCCACTCTCGGCCGGATAGATGCAGACGTATGCCGCGCCCGCCGGCGGCGTTCCGCAGCCGGCGGGCTTGGTCGCGGCGTAGAGAGTTGTCACGGTGGTGAGGCTGGCCAGCCCGGTCTTGGCCGTCGCATAGAGGGCCGCGTCGGTCAGGCAGCCCACGCCCGTCTGATTGGCGGGGAGCGCCTGGCCCTCGCAGGGGAGGCCGTTGTAGGTCGGGCTGATCGTCGGGGTGGCGCCGAAGGGGTTGTCAGACCGGCTGGCGACGGCCGCGCCCTGCCGGGAGGCCTGGCGCGCGGCGTCGGCAAGAGTCGTGCTGGAGTAAACCAACCGGCCCTCGTC
>JBHEMT010000005.1:0-18295 GCA_046262435.1 Candidatus Dormibacteria bacterium
CGACCGCATCCTCGACGCGGTCGCGCGTTCACTCGAGTACTGAGATGGCCGAGATCCGCGACTTTCTCTTTCCTGACCTCGGAGAGGGACTGACCGAGGGTGAGATCGTGTCCTGGCTGGTCGCCGTGGGTGACCGCGTCACCGTCGACCAGCCGGTCGCCGAGGTGTCCACCGAGAAGGCGGCTGTTCAGGTGCCGGTGCCCTTCGCCGGCGTGGTCGTATCCCTGCACGGCGAAGCCGGCGGGACAGTGCAGGTGGGCGCACCCCTGATCAGCATCGACGTCGCCGCACCGGTCACCGCCGGTGCCGCAGCGGCACCGCCGCCCGGCGTGCATGTCGAGCCCGGCACCGTGCGGTCCGCCGCCCCGGGGTCGGGAAACGTCCTGGTGGGCTACGGCACCACCGGTGAGGCGGTGCGGGGGCGGCGCCGGGTGCGGAGCGCGACGGGAAACGGCTCAGCGCCTGTTCCGGCGCCGCGCAGCCATCTGGCGGGGCCGCCGGCAGGCCATGAGTCGGCTCCCCCCGCTGCCCGTCCCGCGGCTGCGGCTGCCGTGGTCGCCGCGTCTCCGCTGGTGCGCCGCCGAGCGGCGCTGGCCGGCGTCGACCTGACCAGCATTCGCGGCACCGGGCCCCATGGGGCGGTGAGCCAGGGGGACCTGGAGCGCCACCTGCAGCCTCCGGGCACCGCTGAGACCCCTCCCGGCCCGGGGCCGGCCGGCGAGCGCGTCCCGCTCACCGGGGTGCGCCGCATCACCGCCGAGCGTCTCGGCCGAAGTCACCGCGAAGCTCCCGACGCCACCGCCTGGCTGAGTGCCGACGCCACGGCCCTGCTGGCTCTTCGTGACCTCCTCAGCACCCGGCAGGGGGTGCACGTCACCCCGCTCGCGGTGCTGCTGCGGCTCTGCGTCGCCGCACTGCAGCGCCACCCCTCGCTCAACTCGCACGTCGACCCGGCCTCGGGCGACACGGTCATCGCCTCCGGCGTGCACCTCGGAGTCGCTGTCCAGGCGGACCGGGGGCTGCTGGTCCCGGTGGTGCGCGACGCCCAGCGACGGTCGGTGGTGAGCATGGCGGCCGAGTTGAACCGGCTGGCCGCGGCCGCTCGCGAGGGACGCCTCACCTCGTCGGAAATGGGCGGCAGCACCTTCACGGTCTCCAACTTCGGCGCCTTCGGCGTCGACGGGGGCAGCGCGATCATCAACCCACCGGAGGCCGCCATTCTCGGCGTCGGCAGAATCGGGGCTCGCCCGTGGGTGGTCGGCACCGACGTTGTGGTCCGGCCGGTTGTCGAGCTCTCCCTGGTGTTCGACCATCGCGCCTGCGACGGTGGCACGGCGGGCGGTTTTCTCCGGCTACTGGCTGACCTGGTCGAGCATCCCGAGCTGGTCGCGGGGGAAGCTGAGCCGATGAACACGCGCACGCCGGCCGAGGACAGGCGACCTGACGCCGGCGAACGCGGCGAGCTGGCGACCCGATGAGCAGCGGACGCGCCCAGGACGACTACTGGGTCTTTCACGGCGGTGAGTTCAAGCGCTACGGCGAGGTGGGGCTGGGCCTGCTGACCCATGCCCTCCACTACGGGACCGGCTGCTTCGACGGTGTCCGCGCCTACTGGAACGAAACGACCCAAAAACTGCACGTCTTCAGGCCGACCGAGCACTTCGAGCGTCTTCGTCAGAACGCCCGCCTCCTCCACATGGAGGTGCCCCACACCGCGGCGGAACTCACCGGGATCACCCTGGAGCTGCTGCGCCGCAACCAGTTCGCCACCGACGTCTACATCCGGCCTCTTTGCTACAAGGCGAGTGAGGAGATCGGCATTCGGTTCCACAATCTAGAAGACGGGTTCTTCATCGTCGCCGTGCCGTTCGGAGCCTACATGGATACCACCGCCGGCATCCGCTGTCAGGTCTCCAGCTGGCGCAGAATCGACGACAACGTCGCCCCGGCTCGGTCCAAGTCGAGCGGCATCTATGTCAACAGCGCCCTCGCCAAGACCGCGGCGGCCCAGGATGGCTACGACGAGGCGATCCTGCTCACCCACGACGGCCACGTCAGCGAGGGCAGCGCCGAGAACATCTTCA
The DNA here is from genome assembly GCA_046262435.1 of Candidatus Dormibacteria bacterium. Taxonomy (GTDB): domain Bacteria; phylum Chloroflexota; class Dormibacteria; order Aeolococcales; family Aeolococcaceae; genus JBHEMT01. The sequence goes on from JBHEMT010000005.1 coordinate 2,085, forward strand.
TCTACCGTCGCGGCCGGTTCGCCACCCCGCCGTCGTCCGACAACATCCTCGAGGGCATCACCAGGGACACACTGACCCAACTGATCACCGCGGAGCTCGGTCTGGACGTGCAGGAGCGGACCGTCAGCCGCAGCGAGCTGTACGTCGCCGAGGAGGTGCTGCTCTGCGGAACCGGGGCCGAGGTGTCGGCGGTCATCGAGATCGATCGGCGGCCAATCGGGACCGGCGAGCCGGGCCCGCTGACCCGGCGCCTGCAGCAGCTCTACTTCAGCGCCTGCAAGGGTGAGTTGCCACGCTATGCGGACTGGGCGGTGCCGGTGGCCACCAGGGCGGGTTGAGCAGACGCCGGGCAGCCGGGGACGTGTCTGCGGAGCCTGGTCAGGTGGTGAGCGTGCCGACCGCCGCGTGCGCCACCCCTCCGTAGTCCGCACCGACCAGACCCAGCCCCGGCGAGGCGCTCGCCGGCGGCCGCAGGGGGTGGACCGGTGAGCGCAGGTCGGCCAGGGCATCGGCGAACACGAATGCGACAATCGCGGCGGCGAGGCCGGCCACCCCCAGGATCAGCGCCAGGGCGAACGGGCTGCGAAGCCGCCTCACCCGCAACCTCCTGAGCACCTGATGAGCACACCTCCGAGCCTAGACGAGCCGAGCGGCCTGCGCGGGTCAGGGGCCCTCCCCCGCGGATGAGGGCGGGCGACGATCTCAGCCGGGTCCCGCCGCTCTGGGACCGGCCACCACGACGCCAGCGAAGCAGGCGTGCCGGGCGCGGAGTCCCACCCGCCGGACCACCGGGTGGCTCGCCCGCTATCAACGGCCGGAGGGTTGCCCGGGTGGTGGTGGGTGCCGCTGCTCTGATGATCGGCGTTCTCGGCTTCCTCACCGCCTACGCGGCCCTCACCCTGCCCGACGTCAACAGCATCGGCAAGCAAACCGGAACCATCCGCTTTGTCGACTCCAGGGGCCGGCTAATCGCCGAGCTCGGTACCGCCGCGGGCGACCGGCGCAGCACCAAGCCGCTCAGCCAGATTGCGCCCATCCTGCAGCACGCCACCATCGCCACCGAGGACCGGGGGTTCTACGACGAGGGAGCGATCAACGCCACCCGGGTGCTCAAGGCCCTGGTCGTCGACGTGATCGCCCGGCATGCCTCGCAGGGTGGCAGCACAATCACGCAGCAGCTCGCCAAGCAGGCGTTCCTCCCCTTCGACAAGACGGCGCTGCGCAAGCTCCGCGAGGCGCTGCTCGCCAACCAGCTGGATGCCCGCTACACCAAGGATCAGATCCTCGAGCTCTACCTCAACGTCATCTACTACGGCCACGGTGCCTACGGCATCCAGGACGCGGCCCAGACGTATTTCGGCAAGGACGCCGGCCAGCTCTCGCTGGCCGAGGCATCGTTGGTGGCCGGGCTACCCAACGCGCCGTCGCTCGACGATCCCTTCCAGAACGCCGCCGGGGCCTTCGCCCGCCAGCGCATCGTGCTCCGCTCACTGGTCGACACCCGCGACATCACCGCGGCCCAGGCGGCCGACGCCGACCCGCTGAGCGCCGATCCCGCGATCCGGGCTCGCAACCAGGCGGCACTGCTCGCCGAGCTGCGCAACGGTCACAAGCCGCAGCAGACGCGCGAGGCCCCGCACTTCCTCCAGTTCGTCCGCAACGAGTTGGCACAGCGCCTCCAGGACCAACCAGGCGCCTTTGACGAGAGCCTCACGGTGAGCACCACCCTCAACCTCGACGACCAGCATCTCGCCGAGTCGTCGGTGGACGCTGGGGTGGCGCAACTGGCCTCACAGCACGCCACCAACGGCGCCCTGCTGATGCTCGACACCAGCCCTGGCCACGAGGGCGAGATCCGAGCGATGGTCGGCTCGCGCGACTATGGCAACAACGCCATTGACGGGCAGTTCAACGTGGTCACCGCCGAGCGTCGCCCGGGATCCTCGTTCAAGCCCTTTGTGTACGAGCAGGCCTTTCGGTCGGGACGGGAGTCGCCGAACTCCGCCGTGGATGACACGTACGCGGAGTCCCAGCGGCTCGGCGGGGTTCAGGACTTCGACCGCAGCTACATGGGCCGGATGAGCGCCGCCCAGGCGCTGCTGCTGTCGCGCAACATCCCCACCGAGCAGACCATGGCGCGCGCCGGGGTGCAGGACACCATCGACTTCGCCACCTCCCTCGGGATCCAGAGCCGTCTTGAGCCCAACCTGAGCACGGCGATCGGCTCCTCCGCTGTCCGGATGATCGACGAGGCAGAGGGGTATGGGGCCTTCGCCACCGGTGGCCACCGCATTCACGCGCACTCCATCCGCACCGTGGCCGACAGCAGCGGCAACCTGCTGCTCGATGAGACCCGGCAGTCCGGTGAACCGACCCCGATGACCGATCGCGATGCGTTCAAGGTGACCAGCATCCTGCGCGGGTATTCGCGGCAGTGGGATATCCCCATGAACCGGCCGACCGCCGGCAAGTCCGGCACCACCGACAACTTCGTGGATGCGTGGTACATGACCTACGCGCCCAACTTCGTGGTGGGCACCTGGGTCGGCAACACCGACGCAAGCCGGCCGGGCGAGCTGCCGATGGACTCGGTGTACGGCACCGACGTGGGACGGGCGATCGCCGCGCCGTTCGTCGACGGGATCAACCTCCCCGTGGCCCAGTTCCAGGCCCCCGCTGGGGACACGACCTGCTATGGGGATTGCTCAGTTCCGGGCAACGCCAATGGCAACGTCAATGGCGGCGTCAACGGCAACGGCAACAGCGCCAGCGGAAAACCCGGCAAGAAGCATCACTGACGCTGTCCGGGCGCGGCGGCGGCGATGCCCGGCGCTCAGCTGACTCGCGGCGGCAACGGGGCGTTGTTTCGGTAGCGCTCGCAGGGACAGTCGCTGCCGTGCAACCAGATTCGCTGTCCCCATATCACTGCCGGGTCACTCGCGCGGAGGGTGACCGTCCATACCCGCGCCCCCCCGTCCAAGGCGTGGTCATCGAGGCCTGCAATGTCACCGATAACCCCGAGAACCGGGCCATCGAGGACCACCACGTTCCCGCTGGCGGGCAGTCTGAGGCGACCCACGCGGTCAAAGCGGCTCAGGTCGTACTCCGGGGCTGAGCCGTCGTTGGCGAACAGCTCCCCGGTCCGGCCACTGCGGTCCCGGCCCACCGCGAGCACCCGGTAGGGACGCATCGAGTACATGCCGAGCCGGTACGAGCCGTCGCTTGCGGGGTCGGTGAGCACCACCGTTTCGGCGGCGGGGTGACGCCGCGTTGCGGCGAGGATGGCCGCGACCTGGCGGTCATGGGTGCGCACCACCGGTGCCAGGGAGCCGGCAAAAAGCACCAGGTCGACCGCGAGCACGACGCCCAGCGACACCCATCGGGCGACCGCTCGCTCGGGGAGGTGCAAAAGCTCAGCGCTGCGGTCGAGCACTCCGGTGGCGGCAAGCAGCAGCGCAGGCAGGGGAAAGAGCAGGTAGCCCAGCTGGCCGATATGGACGGCGGCGAAGACCAGCAGGGCCGGGCCGATCCAGATTGCCATGAACTGCGGGCCTGGACCGGGCCATGGAGAGGAGGGCCGTTGCGCCGCCGGCCTGAGCCGCCAGAGGGCCACGGCAGCGCCCACAAGGGGCGCGGCCAGTCCCAGGCTGAGCAACAGCCCGTCGAGGACCGCACGCGAGTTGGCTGCGAGGCCACGGATGCCGGTGCTCCACACCGCCGAGCTGGCGCTCACCGCGTCCCCCAGCTGCAACGAGGCGTGGAGGAAGGCCTGCGGCCCTCCGCTGATCACCATCAGGGGAATCGCCCACAGCGCGGTCCCGACGGTGAAGGCGGCAGCGGCCGCGCCCGCCGGCCGGGCGCGGCGACGGCTCTGGCCGAGATGCCACGCGGTCCACGCGAGCACGGGAAGCAGCAGCGCAGCGGAGGTGGGACGGACGGCGCCAAGGAGGCTCACCAGGAGGCAGCCGCACACCAGCCGGGTCAGCGACCCCTCACGGAACGCCCGCCAGGCAAACCAGCCCCCGGCGAGCGAGATCAGAGGGTCAAAGGCGTAGGTGAGTGCCGTCTCCGAGTAGAACCAGGCGAGCGGGCTGAGCAGCAGGAGCGCGGCCGCAACCAGCCCGCCGCGCCGCCCCGACACCCGATATGCCACAGCCTCGATGGCGAGCACGCTCAGTGCGGTCGCCAGGACACTGAGCCCGATCAGGGCGGTGTTGGCATCAGCCCCGGTCAGAGCGCGGGCCAGGCGTGCCGCGAGGACGTACCCGGGGTACCCGGGCGGGTGGGGGCGGTGCGCAGCTAGGTCGAATCGGTCAGTGGCCAGCGCGTACTGGATCGCGTCCCAGTTGAACAGCGTTCGGCCGCGTAACGGCCACCGGCTGACGACGGTGAGGGCGACCAAAGCGGCACCGACCGCGTAGCGCTCCGACGCGCTGCGCTGAGCGCCCTGGGTGGACGCGGGAGGGGCGGGCCGCCGACGAGCGACCCGCCCCTCGGCGGTCCGGACGCTCGGCGGTGCATCGCGCACCGCCGACCGCTCAGGAGTGGTTGTTGACGTTGACGTTGACGCCGCCGTTCCCGAAGAGATGACCGGGGCCGAACGCGTAGAGCAGGAACAGGATGACCAGGATCACGATGATCAGCGCGGCCACAGCGCCTGCGCCGCCGCCACCGCCGCCCTCGACCACCTCGGCTCCGCCGGCAGGGGCTCCGTAGTAGCGGCGGTAGGTGTATCCGCCGCCGCCCAGCGCGACCGCGAGCAGCAGCACGACAAGGATGATGATGACCAGAGTTGTGGTTGTCACCGTTGCCTCCTCAGGGGCCGGGTTGGGAGCCGGCTCGCGGCCGTACTATCCCACGCCCGGATGGCTGAGAACGCACCCAGGGACGCTTGGGTCAGCCCCCGCCAACGTCGACCGGCGGACCTCAGACCGTCCGTGGCTACGACTCGTGACGCGGTGGCCAGAGCCGGGCGAGCTCGGCCACGGCGGCACGGGCGGCAGGACGGCGGCTGCGGCGAGCGCGGGCGGCGCGGGCCGAGGCAATCCGTTCGCGGGTATAGAGTCCAACGATCTCGGTGGTCATCAGCGGGTTCATGGTGAGCGCCTCCGGGCCTCACGGTACGCTCTCGACGTACCTGGTGAAGCGTGCTACGGTAGTTACTGTACACCTCAGGAGCGTGCCGAGTCAAGTGAACTACGTCAGTTACGAAGATGACACGATCGGGCTCGCCGCCGACCTGGTCAACCGGCTCACCATGGGCGAGGCTCAGGGCCGCCCGGTGGAGCTGCCAACCGGACGCCGCGAGCGGGCGATCCTGGTCGAGGAGGTGGGCAGCCCGCTGAAGGCGCGCAAGCGCCCGCTCAGCGGGGCGGAGGTGGAGCGGGTGATCGAGCTGGCCGGCAGGCTGCGTGAGGTCTTCGCCGATGCGGCGCGCGGTGACGTCGACGCCGCAGCCGACCACATCAACGTGCTGCTCGACGACTATCGGGCCCGCCCCGAGCTCAGCTCGCACGACCAGCAGCCCTGGCACATCCACTTTCACGGGGACGAACCCGACGGTGCCGCAGCAGGGTTCGCCGCGGCATCGGGCATGGCCCTCGCCCTGGTCCTCGCCGCGGGGCAGCTGTCCCGGCTCGGGCTGTGCACCGCACGGCAGTGCGACCGGGTGTTCGTCGACGTCTCGCGCAACGGGTGCCGGCTCTTCTGCTCCGACAAATGTCTCAACCGAACCAAGGTCGCGGCGCTCCGGGCGCGCCAGGCCGATGCGGCGAGGAACGCCCCGGCGGTCTGAGCCCGCGCTCTACTACTGGAGCTCGAGAAAACCCTCCATTCCTGGCCAGTTGGCGATCATCCGGCGGCGGATGGCCGGACTGACCGGAAGGTACGTGCCACTGGCCTCGGCCACCAGGGTCCCATCGCCGAGCACCGCTCGGCCCTCCGCGTGGATGGCACGACGGCGGTCACCGGTGACCCAGCCCTCAAAGCGAAGCGCGACTCCGACCTCTGCCGCGGCCCGGAAGCGCGTCTCCAGCCGGGCCGTGACCACCCAACGCCGCTGCAGCGCCGGGACCCGGCCCATCACGTCGTCGAGAACGGCCACGACCAGGCCGCCGTGGACGACGCCGGGAAACCCCATGTGCTGCTCGCCGGGAACCCACGTGGTCACCACCCTGCCGGCCTCGACGGTGTACTGGAGGTGCAGGCCGTGCGGGTTGCGCAGCCCGTGGACGAAGTTGCGCTGGTAGTCGCTGCGGTCATTGAGCCAGGCGAGGTCGGGAATCCCGTCGGGAGGCGGGCCGCTCAGCTCGGTGCTCCACCAGGCCGGCACCGAGGGCGGCCCACCCCAGGGCACCAGAGCAGCGCGCTCATTGCGGCGGTCCGGGGCCCAGCTGTGCCGTCCCGTTCAGGTAGGGGCGGAGGGCCGGGGGGATGTGCACGCTGCCGTCGGCACGCTGGTGGGTCTCGAGGACTGCATCAAGGGTGCGCGGTACCGCCAGCGCGGAGCCGTTGAGGGTGTGGACGAAGCGTGGCTTCTCGGCGGCCCCGGGCCGGTAGCGGATGTTGGCCCGGCGTGCCTGGAAGTCGGCGAAGACACTGCACGAGGACACCTCCAGCCAGCGGTCCAAACCCGGGCACCACGCCTCCAGGTCGAACTTCTTCCACTGGGCAAATCCCATGTCACCGGTGCACATGAGCAGCACCCGGTAGTGCAGCTCCAGCTTGCGAAGGACGGCTTCCGCGTGGCTGACCAGGAGGTCGAGCTGGTCCAGCGACGACTCGGGCTCGACAAAGCGAACCAGCTCCACCTTGTCGAACTGGTGCAACCGGACGTACCCGCGCGTGTCCTTGCCCGCCGACCCCGCCTCCCGCCGAAAGCAGGGGGTGTAGGCGCAGTGGGCTATCGGCAGGTCCGCCCCGTCGAGGATCTCCTCGCGGTACAGGTTGGTCACCGGCACCTCGGCAGTGGGAATCAGGAAAAGGCCATCATCGGCATGAAAGGCGTCCTCCTCGAACTTGGGCAGGTTCGCGGTGCCGACCATGGCCTCACGGCGGACCAGGAAGGGCGGGGCAATTTCGCTATAGCCATGCTCCTGGGTGGCCGTGTCGAGCATCAGCGTCGCCAGCGCCCGCTGGAGGCGCGGGCCGGCGCCGCGCAGGACTGCGAAGCGAGCGCCGCTCAGTTTGGCGGCGCGCTCGAAGTCGAACATGCCCATCGCCTCGCCCAGCTCGTAGTGCGTTCGCGGGGTGAAACTGAAGGTTGGTCGGGCACCCTCCACCCGCAGCTCGACGTTGGCCGACTCGTCCCCACCCACCGGGACCGTGGGATGGGGAGGGTTGGGCACGTGGAGCAGCAGCTCGGCAATGCGGGCGTCGAGGTCGGCCAGCCGGGTCTCGCCGGCCTGCACCCGCCCCTTCAGGCTGCTGAGCCGCTGACGCTGCTCCGCGGTGGGCGCGCCCCGCAGCTCGGCTCCGGCGCGTCGCTGCTCGGCCCGCGTGGCCTCGGTGTCGGCGCGCAGCCGGCGCGCCTCGGCGTCGAGGGTGAGGATGTCGTCGACCGGCGCGGTCTCACCCTTGACCCGGGCCCCCTCGCGAATGGCGTCGGGATCGTCGCGAAGCCGTTGCAGGCTCAGCACGCCCGCCTCAGCCGATCTTGACGATCTTCAGGGCTCGGCTGCCCCCCGGCGCGGACACCTCGACGGAGTCGCCCTTCTTATGGCCCATCAGCGCCCGCCCCACCGGGGACTCCATTGAGATCTTGCCGGTGCTGACGTCAACCTCGGCGGGCCCCACGATGGTGAAGACCTGCTTGCCGAACTCGTCCTCCACGGTCACCAGCGAGCCGACGATCACCTGGCCGCCGGAGTGACCCTCCTCGATGATCACCGCGTTGCGGATCATCTTCTCGAGCACCAGGATGCGGCCCTCGACCATCCCCTGCTCGTTCTTGGCGTCCTCGTACTCGGCGTTCTCAGCGATCTCCCCGAAGTCCTTGGCGTAGGAGATCCGCTCGGCGATCTCAGCGCGGCGGGTGGTGCGCAGGCCATCCAGCTCGTGCTGGAGTTTCGCCAGGCCCTCCTGGCTGATGAGGACGGGACGGTCCTGCATGGCTGGCGAAATTCCCTCACGTCGCTTCGCTTGGGGCCGCGCCTGCGGCGTCACCGGGCGCTGACCGGGGCCGGAGTATAGCGGGGACTCTGGCGCCCCGCCCCTGCCCCGCGAGGGCGCCCCAATGGCGCTTGGGGCGACTCCCTGCGGGCAGCTGACCGGGCGAACTCCCTCGTGCCCGCCTCACCGCCCGTCCCCCAGGGCCAGGCCGCCGGGTGGGAACTGTTGACGTCTGGTGATATCCGCGTTATCATCAATCCTTGTCATCTTGAGCGAGGCTCGAGACTCCTCTCACCCCCCCTCTCGGGGCGCTTTCGGTTCAACCGGAGGCGCCCTCTTTTTTTGCCCTGAACCGGCCTGCGTCAGCCACCGCGGCCCGCGCCCACCCCGAAAGCCGCGGGTCCGAGCACGGCGACCGCCCAGCCGAAGGCAACGGTGAACCAGATCGCGTAGGCGGCGCTGATCCACACGCTCTGCAGGTTCCTGCTAGTAACGCGCAGGGCCACCCAGAGGAGCACCGCGACCATCACCAGCGACGCCGCTGCCGCGAGGACGCGGACTGGAATCGGCGCGCCCAGAAAGGGGACAAGGATCGCCACGACCAGGGGTGGCGTCCCCAGCGGGAGCACCCACCAGGGCAGCTCCACCGGCGCTCCCAGCCGCGAGGTCTCGCTCACCCCTCGCCGCTGCTGAACACCGGGCGATAGGCCCCCTCAGCTCGCTCGCCGGCCGCCTCAGCCGCCGCGAACAACTCCTCGAGCCGGTCGCGGCTGTCGAGGTCCTGCACCGCCGCACGCAGCCGCGAGGCGCCGGCGCATCCCCGGATCGTCCAGGCGACGTACTTGCGGCCGAGCTTCAGGGCTCGGCGCTCCCCGTAGTAGTCGACCAGCATGTCCAGGTGGCGTCGGCTCTGGGCCATCCGCGCCGCCCAGGACTGTGGAGGGCCCTCATGGCCGGTCGCCAGGCGACTGGCGGCACGCCGAATGAAGTCGAAGTCACCGAGGGCCCCGCGGGCGGCGATGACCCCGTCCACCCGGCCGCTGCGCACCTCGCGCTCCACCCGGGATGGGTCGGTGACATCGCCCGACCCGATCACCGGAATGCTGACCGCCTCCTTCACCCGGGCGATTTCGTCCCAGTCGGCCGAGCCCTCGTAGCCCTGGCAGCGGGTGCGGCCATGCACGGTGACCATCTGGACGCCCACGTCCTGCAGCGCCCGGGCGAGCTCGGGCGCGTTGAGCGTCGATCGGTCCCAGCCAAGCCGCATCTTGGCGGTGACCGGCACGCCGACCGCGGCGACCATCGCGGCCAGGACGGCGGCGGTGGCGTGGATGTCGCGAGCCAAGGCCGCTCCGTTGCCGATCCCCACCACCTTGCGCACCGGGCAGCCCAGGTTGATGTCCACAGCCTGGGCGCCACGGGCCACGCAGATGGCACTTGCCTCGGCCATCACCGCCGGATCGGAACCCACCAGCTGGGCCGCCACCGGCGAGGTGTGCGCCGGGAAGTCGAGCAGCTGGTCGGTGGCCTGGACGCTGCGCACCAGCGCCTCGGCGGCCACCATCTCGGTGGTAACCAGGCCGGCCCCCATCTCGCCGGCAATGCGGCGGAACGGCACATCGCTGATGCCGGCCATCGGCGCCACCAGCACCCGCGACCGGAGCTGCAGCGAGCCCAGCCGCAGCGGCGGCAAGGCGTGCGGCGAGGGCAAAGGTCCCGGCTGGTCGGCCCAGGCAAAGGCCCGCTCCGGAGCGATCGCCTGCTGCGCTGGAACTGCTGTCATCCCCCCATCGTAGGCTGTGGTCAGCGGTTGATCTCGTGGATCAGGCGCAGGCCGGTCAGGGTCAGCCGCTCGTCCACCACGTCGATTGCCGTGGTGTGCGCAGCGATGGTGGCGGCCAGGCCTCCGGTGCCGATCGTGCGTGCCGTGCCACCGAGCTCAGCCCGCATCCGGGCGACCAGGCCCTCGATCATGGCGATGTGGCCAAGCACCAGGCCGACCTGCATGCTGGCGGCGGTGGCCCGGCCGATGGCGCTGTCGGGGACGATCAGCTCGACCCGGCTGAGGCGCGCGGCGCGGGACACCAGGGCCTCAAGGCTGACCTCGAGGCCGGGCGCGATCGCCCCGCCCAGGTACTCGCCCTCGGCGCCAACCACGTCGAAGTTGGTTGAGGTGCCGAAGTCGACGATGATCGCCGGGCCGCCGTGGGCGCGGTATGCCGCCAGAGCGTTCGCCACCCGATCGGCGCCCACCTGGCGCGGGTCGTACGAGAGGATGCGCACCCCGGTACGGATGCCCGGCCCCACCATCATCGGTGGTCGCCCGAAATAGGTCAGGGCGGCCTCCTCAACCGCGCGGGTGAGCGCGGGCACGACATTGGCCACGATCAGGCCATCGATGTCCTGGCTACCCAGCCGGCGCCGCCCCAGCAGGTCGGTGAGGGTGAGGCCGAGCTCATCGCCGGTGGCGCGCTCGTCGGTGTGGATGCGGAAGTCGGCGACCAGCTGCTCCGCCTCGAAGACGCCGACCACGATGTTGGTGTTGCCGACGTCGAGGGCGAGCAGCATGGCGGCGCGATTGTAGGAGACGCGCTGCGCGACGATTGCCGGCGTACCCTCGCGAAGTGCTCGGTCTGATCGACATCGGCGGGACCAAGCTGCTCGCTGCGGTGGCCGGGCGCGAGCCACCGCCGTACCGGCTGGTGCGCGCCGCCACCCCGGGCAACGCGGCGCTGGAGGTCGTGGCGACGATGCTCGAGGAGGCTGCGGCCGGGACTGCCCTCGAGGCGATCGGCATCGCGGTTCCGGGACCTTTTGACCGGGCCGCGGGACGCCTGCTGGCGCCCCCCAACCTGCCGCCGAGCTGGCACCACCTCCCCCTCGCCGAGGCTCTGGGGGCCCGTTTCGGCTGTCCCGTGGTCCTCGAAAACGACGCCAACTGCGCCGCCCTGGCCGAGGCGCATCACGGCGCCGGGCGGGGACTCGACGCCCTTGTCTACTACACGGTGTCCACCGGGATCGGCTCCGGTGTGGTGCGTCAGGGGAGGCTCCTTGTCGGCCGCACCGACACCGAGGGTGGCCATCAGGTGCTCTGGCCTGCCTGGACGGGAGGGCCGCCGTGCCGGTGCGGTGGGGCGGGGTGCCTCGAGGCGCTCGCCAGCGGGACCGGGATCCTTGACCGCTTCGGCTGCACCGCCGCGGAACTCGACGATGCCGACGCCTGGGCGGACGTCGGCCGCTGGCTCGGCCTTGCTGTGGTGAACGCCACAGCGCTGCACGACCCCGACGCGGTCGTGTTCGGCGGCGGTGTGTGCGGGTCATGGCCGAGGTTCTGGCCCGCACTCGACGCCGAGGTGACCGCCTCGCTGCGCCTCCAGGCGAGGCCCCGGATCAGCCAGGCGCTGCTCGGCGACGATCGCAACCTGTGGGGTGTGCTGGTCCTGCTCGGGCAGCGAGCCGCCATGGCCAGGGGGAACGGCTGCTAGCCTGGCCGGGCCCCGCCGCCGTCGCGACCGCCACCCGTCCGGAGCACTCCGTGTCCGATGTCCGTCTGGTCTGCGACAGCACGGCCGACCTGTCGAGGAGCCTGGTCGCCGCGCACGGTCTCGAGGTGGTCCCTCTCAAGGTCATCTTCGGTGAGGAGCACCTGGACGACGGAGTGGGGATCGACGCGGCCACCTTCTACGCTCGAATGCGCTCGGGAGGGCCGCCACCGCGCACCTCACAACCGTCGCCCGGGGACTTCGAAGCGGCTTTCCGGCGCTCGGCGAAGGCCGGCGGCGCAATTCTCTGCACCACCATCTCGGCCGAGCTCAGCGGCACCCACGGCGCCGCCCTCGCTGCCGCCCGAGCATGCCCAGATCTCGACGTCCGCGTGGTGGACACGCGAACAGCCGGGCTCGGCCATCACCAGGTGGTGGGAGCTGCTCTGCGCGCCATCGCGGCCGGCATGGACCGCGACCAGGTCGTCGCGGTCATCGGCGCGGTGAGCGCCGCCCAGCACCTGGTGTTCACCGTGTCCAGCCTCGAGTACCTGCGCCGCGGCGGCCGGATCGGGGGCGCTCAGGCGTTGCTCGGGTCGCTGCTCGCCATCAGACCCATCCTTGAGCTGCGTGCCGGCCGGATCGAACCGCTGGATCGGGTGCGCACCGACCGGCGGGCCATCCGCCGCCTCGCACACGAGGCTGCGACGAGCGGAGACGGGATCACGCCGCTGCGGGTCACGATTGCCCACGCCGAGCGGCCCGGTGATGCCGCGGCGATCGCCGAGGCGATGATGGGACGCGCCGTCTCCGAGCCCGAGGTCATTGAGGTTGGACCGGTGATCGGCTGCCACGGCGGCCCCGGATCGCTCGGTGTGGTGGTGCATCCGGCCGCCCTGGGATGAGTGGACACCCGCCGCACACGCCGCGGACCCGTCACCTCAGACCCGGGCCCAGGCCAGTGGGCTTGCTTTTGGTTGGACGACCAATTATGATTGGTCGAGCGACCAAGGCTTGGAATCCCCCGGCCTGCGAACCAGGAGAATCGTGATGCTCGCCACCTACCGCCCCCGCGCCGCCCAGCCCCTCGGGCTCAGCCGCGAAGCCCATGAGGCCCTGCAGAGCGCGCCGCTGACCACCGGCCTCTCCCCCGCGGCCCTCGATCACCTCGCTGACGAGCTTCAGGAGCAGTCGTTTCTCCCCGGCCACCGGGTGGTCACCGAGGGATTCAGCGGCCAGGAGTTCTTCATCATCGTCGAGGGGGTTGCCGCTGTCAGCGTCGACGCCTGGCGCGTCGCCCGGCTCGGACCTGGCGACTTCTTCGGCGAGATCGCCCTGCTCGACGAGGGGCTCCGCTTCGCCACCATCACCGCTGAGACGCCGCTGCGCTGCCTGGTGCTGGCCAACGACGAGCTCGAACGCGTCCTGGTTGATCACCCGGTGCTGGCTGTCAACCTGCTACGGGCGATGGTCCGCCGCTTCCGGGACACCATCGCCAAGGGCCGCGCCCTCGAGGTGGGCACGCCCGATGATGCGTTGGTGGCCCTGGGCTAGGCCGGGAGAAACCCGCCGGGTTGCCTCCGCTGCGGTCGGCTACGATGAGGTGAGCCGTCCACCCAGGTCTGCGAGGTCGCATCGTTGGAGAGCCAACCAGCCCGGACGAAGCCGAGGTGAGCGCGCTTCCGGCCACCGCGACGCCGGGCGGTTCGCATCGGCGCGGCGACGAGGGGCCAGGCCGACGAGACCAGATCGTCGCCGCCGCCGCCGCGGTGCTCGGTCGCCAGGGCTACGGGGGGACCAGCCTCAAGGACGTGGCCCGCGAGGCGGGGGTCGCGGTTGGACTGCTCCACTACTACTTCGAGTCCAAGGAGCAGCTGCTCCTCGAGGTGGTCGTCGACCTCGAGACCGAGCTCACCGAGACCTGGCAGGGAGCCGTGGCCGGCGTCGAAGACCCGCTCGAGCGCGTGGTCCGAGCTCTCGACCGTACCGCCGACCGCTGCGTGGAGCGGCCCGAGTTCTGGCGGTTGCTCTTCGACCTGTACGTCCTTGGCATGGGCAGCGAGGTGGTGCGGGTGCGGCTGCAGGCGATGCGTGGCCGCCGCATCGACGAGATCGAGGGCGAGGTGCGCCAGGTCCTGGGGCGTCTGCCCACCTATGCCGTGATTCCGCCCCGCGACCTCGCCGAGGCCATCGCCGGCGCCATCGACGGCATCGCGCTCACCGGGCTGGTCGAGGGCCGGGACATCCGGCGGGCGTACTCGGCCCTCAAGGCAATGCTCATGTCACTGGTGGTGACCGCCTATGTGGCAGCCGGCCAGGAGCCGCCGATCGGCCGTCTCAGCGAGCTCCTCGGGCGTGGCCCGGCTGCGCCGGTGGCCGGCTGACCGAGGCGAACTCCGCTTGCGCGCCGGGAGCGTGGTCGGTCACCGGGGCCTTCCGGCACCATGGGACCGGTGTCAGGCATGAACCTCCGCTGCCCCAACCACTGTGCTCGCGGGCTTTTCGAGGTGGTCAATGCGACCCTGGTCGTCGACCGCGAGGGCGACTACGTCACCCACGAGGCGCGCCGGTCTGCCTACCTGTGTCTCGAGTGCCGCGGGGTGGCCATGGACGTCGCCGCCGCCGCCCGGGAGCTGCTCTCCTCCGACGAGATCGAGCAGGCAACCCTGACCTGTCCGCTCTGCGAGACCGAGATGCTCCCCCCTGAGGACGACCCCCTGGCCACGCTCATGGAGTGTCCCTCCTGCGGCCACCGATTCACCCTCGACGAGGGGATGACCCACCTCCACGGCGAGGGCAGCCGCGATCGCTGGTCAGCTGAACCGGGTGGGAGCTGACCCGGAGCTCGCCACGCAGTTGGCCGCTCCGGCCGGGGTGCGCGCGTACAGGATGTAGCGCTCGGGCTCGAGGAGGTGGGTCTTCCAGTACAGGTCCCCGGGCACGGTGTGCACCGCGCTGTACCCGCCCAGGCAGGGCAGCACCTGGGTATAGCTCTTCACCGCGAACACGATGTAGTCGGGCTGCATGGCCACGGCGACGGCAGCGTCATTGGGCAGTGTCAGCTGGCGCTTGGACCACAGGTAGTACGACGGCCCGCGCCCCTCGTTGAGGTCCACGAAGATGTCGTGGTCGAAATAGGGAAGCAACGCCACCGACCCGTAGTTGAGAGCGGCGATTCGCCGGTGCTCGAGGCCATGGGCCGAGATGTAGGCGGCCATGGCCCGGCTACCTGAATAGTTGTGACCCCAGTCGTATCGGACGCTGTTGAGCGTCCAGCTGACCTGGACGAGCAGGCTGAGCAGCAGCGCCGCGGTCATCGCTTGACGCGGCCTCCGACTTCCCAGCCGCACCGCGCTGCGCTCGAAACTCACCCAGAGGGCGAAAACCCAGAGAAGGAAGAGGGCTCCCTCGTGCCATACGTTGAAGTACTTGACCGAGAAGAGCAGTAGCACCGCGGTGGCCGGGACCACGAAGAGCAGGAGGCTTCGGGTGCGCCGCAGCCACCAGAGGGTCACCAGGAGCACCACCACTGAGATAACGCTTATTCCCAGTGCGTGGACCAGGTTCTCCGGCGCGGTACGGACAAACTGCAGCGGGCTGAGATTGGTCGTGGAGCCCGCGGTGAGGTCGGCGGGGGGTCGAATCTCAAACAGAACGATCGCGGCGACCGCGGCCAATGCCGCCGACGTGGTGAGCTGCGTCCGCCGCGCAATTCGACCGAGGCTGCGCCACGCCCGGCGCACCTCGATGAGGTGGAGCACCTGGAGGCTCCCGGCGATGAGGAAGCCGTGCACGCTGACGTTGGCCAGCAGCGCCAGCAGCACCAACCACCGCCAGGGCTGCTCGAGCCTGCGCGGGTACACCATGGCGAGTGCGAACAGCAGCGGTGCCAGCAGGCAATAGCTCCGCGCCACCACAGCGTACTGGTAGAAGATGAAGAACGAGAAGGGCAGCAGCGCGCGCACCACCGGTGGAAAGGGCGATCGGCGAACCACCAGCCACACTCCCACCAGCGAGATCACCGCGGCGATGACATTGAGCGTGGCGTAGGGCAGGTGCAGTCGCACCGCCGGCAGCAGGATCAGGTGCCAGAGCGGAGGTGTGCCCTCGTAGCGCATGCGCGTGGTGAGCAGTTCCCCCAGCGTCGAGTCCCTGGCGATGAGCCAGGCCTGGGCCTCATCGAACCACGGCTCGTGCCGGGGGATGACCGCGGCCAGACCCGCTGCGTAGGCGACGATGACCGCCCATTCCCAGCCGCGGAGCCAGAGAGCACGCGGCGCGGGTGCTGAGCCCGGTGCCTGAACCCGCGGCGGTGTACCGGTCCGCGGAGCGGAGGGTACCGCCACGTCAGCCTCCTCACGCACCAGAAGAGAGCTGAGCAGGGGCAACGCCCGCAGGCCGTGCGCGGAGATGGCCGAGCCTCAGCCCACCCGCTGCGCGGGTTGCGACGACGTGACCGGCGGGGCCGCCTCCTCGTGATAGTCCTCCTCGACGTTGACGGTCCAGACGTCGTGGTCGGCTCCGAGGATGTTCTCGACGGTCAGCATCGCGGTCAGCATGGAGTGGTCCTGGTTGTTGTAGCGGTGCATGCCGTTGCGGCCGACGGGATGCACGTTGGGC
>JBHEMT010000006.1:0-3188 GCA_046262435.1 Candidatus Dormibacteria bacterium
CGCTTCGCCGACGCTCGGGTGATGCGCGTGGCCCACGCCTACGAGCAGGCCACGGAATGGCACCGGCGTCGCCCACCGCTCGCCGAGGCCGCGGCATGAGTGGGGCGGTCGAGCAGGCACCCCCCGCTCCGGTGACCACCAACTACGAGGCGGTGATCGGCCTCGAGGTCCATGCCCAGCTGCTGACCCAGAGCAAGATGTTCTGCTCCTGCAGCGCCGAGTACGTGGGCAGCCCGCCCAATGCCAACACCTGTCCTGTGTGCCTTGGGCTCCCCGGTGTGCTGCCGGTGATCAACCGGCAGGCGGTGGAGTACACGGTGCGCACCGCCCTTGCTCTGAACTGCCAGATCCCGCCGCACTCCAAGTTCGACCGCAAGAATTACTTCTATCCCGACCTGCCCAAGGGCTACCAGATTTCACAGTTCGACATGCCCCTGTCACAGCACGGCTGGCTGGACCTCACGGTCGGCGGTGAGACTGTGCGCGCCGGAATCACTCGGGTGCATCTCGAGGAGGACACCGGCACCATGCAGCACGCCGGCGATGTGCTGCAGAGCGCCAGCTCCTCACTGGTCGACCTCAACCGCTGCGGGGTGCCGCTGATGGAGATCGTCGGTGAACCCGACCTGCGCTCCGCTGAGCAGGCACGTGAGTACCTGATCCGGGTGCGTCAGATCCTCATGTACATCGGGGTCAACGACGGCAACCTCGAACAGGGCTCCTTCCGCTGCGACGCCAACGTCTCACTGCGGCCGCGCGGCGCCTCCGAGCTCGGCGCCAAGGTGGAGGTCAAGAACATGAACTCCTTCCGCGCGGTCAAGCTCGCCATCGACTTCGAGATCGCTCGCCAGGCCGCGCTGCTCGACGCCGGGCAAACGATCGCCCAGGAGACCCGCGGCTGGGTGGAGGTGCGCGGAGCGACGGTGGCGCAGCGCAGCAAGGAGCAGGCGCATGACTACCGCTATTTCCCCGAGCCCGACCTCCCCCCACTCGAGCTCTCCGCCGAGTTCGTTGACGGGGTGCGCGCCGGTCTGCCGGAGTTGCCCGCGGCGTTGGCGGCACGCCTGGCATCCGAGTACGGGCTGAGCCAGTACGACGCCGCCCAGCTGACCGTGGAGCGCGACGACACCGCGGCATTCGAGGCGCTGGTGGGTCTCGGCGTGGGCGCCAAGGCCGCGGCCAACTGGATGATGGGCGAGGTCGCCCGGCTCACCCACCTGCACGCCACCCCGCTGAGCCGCAGCGGCATCGGTGTCGCCGGCCTGGGCACCCTGATCCGGCTGGTCGAGGCCGGTAGCCTCAACGGAGCCACCGCCAAGGAGCTGCTCGACGAGCTGTACCTCAGCGGTGGCGACCCAGAGGCGCTGGTTGCCGCGCGTGGCCTGGGCCAGGTCAGTGATGTCGACGAGCTGCGCGGTCATGTCGACGCGGCCATCGCCGCCAATCCCAAGGCCGTCGCCGATTTCGGCGCCGGCAGAGAGGCAGCGCTGCAGTCGCTGGTCGGCCAGGTGATGAAGGCGACCCGCGGCCGCGCCGACGCCCGAGCGGTGAACCGGATCCTGCGTGAGCGTCTCGGCGGCTGAACCGCCGGTCCGGCAGCGCGGTGACCGCCTTCGCCTTCGCCTGGGACCGATGGTGCACGGGGGCGCGTGCCTGGCCCACGACGACGCCGGCCACACCCTGCTCGTCGATGGCGGGATTCCCGATGAGGTGGTGGAGGCCGAGCTGCTCTACCGCAAGAAGCGCACCTGGTTCGCGCGCGTCGCCACCGTCGCCGAGCCATCCCCATTCCGGGTCGTACCTCCCTGCCCGTACGTGCCCGCCTGCGGTGGCTGTCAGCTGCAGCACGTCACCTATGCGCACCAGCTCACGCTCAAGCAGGGCATCGTCGAGGATGCCATGCGCCGCCAGGGTGTTGAGCTGCCCGCCCCGCCGCAGGTCCACGGCATGGACGACCCGTGGCGGTACCGTTGGCGTGGCGAGTTCCATGCCGTCCGGGACGCTGCCAACCGGGTGACCGGGCTGGGTTTCAACCGGTTGCGTTCCTGGACTCCAATCGCCGTCAACGACTGCCTGATCCACCATCCCACGATCACCGCGGCCCTGCCGGGGCTGGTGTCGATCGCCGGCACCGAGGCGGCCGACACCCTCTCGCTGGTCCATCTCACCGCGGGCGACGACGGCAGCGAGCTGGTGGTGCTGCCCAAGCCGGCGGGAACCCTGAGCGATGCCGCCCTCGGCCGGCTGGCGGAGGCCCTGCCCGCCCCAATCAGGCTCTCCACGGCGGGGACCACCATCCACTGGCGGGGCCGGCTCTTTCGCGCCTCGGCGGATTCGTTCATCCAGGTCAACCAGGCACAGATGGATGTGCTCTACGCGTGCGTCCTCAGCGCGCTGGAGGATGTGGTTGACGGTGGCCGCATCGTCGATGCCTATGCGGGCATCGGACTGCTCGGCGTGGCGCTTGCCGAGCGCGCTCGCGAGGTGGTGTGCATCGAGTCGAATCGCACTGCCGCGACCTTTGGGGTGCTCAACGCGCAGCTGAACAGCGTCGAGGATCGGGTCTGGTACGTCGCCGAAGCCGTGGAGGCGGCGCTCAGTGGGGTGGTCGAGCATGAGCCCGTGGACGCCCTGGTCCTCGACCCGCCCCGCGCCGGCTGCGACAGCCGCGTCACCGCCTGGCTGGCGCTGGCCGGGCCGCCCCGAGTGGTCTACATCTCCTGCGATCCGGCCACCCTCGCTCGTGACCTGCACCTGCTGGTGACCTCGGGGCCCTACCTGCTCGAGACCCTGGAGCTGGTCGACATGTTTCCCCAGACCCACCACGTCGAGTGCGTGGCGTCGCTGACGCGGGCCAACTGACCCCGCCGGCGGGTCAGGAAAGGCGCGGTGGAAGCGGCCCGGTGCGGCCGGTCGCGGAGCTCACCCCGCGACCGTCCGGGCCGCCGGCTCGGGGGTGGGCCGCGCCGGAGCGACCGCCCCGGCGGGCACGACGGCCGCCGCTACTGCGGCCGCGACCGCCCTCACGGTGCCCGCGGTGCGGCCGGCGCAGGCTCACCTTGCGATAGGTCACCTCCATCAGCTGCTCGCCGACCGTCCCGCCCGGGCCACGCCGGCTGATCACGATGTAGGCGAGCAGCACAGCCGTGATCAGCAGAGCGACGTCGTTGCGGCCGTCGGGGTGCTGA
>JBHEMT010000007.1:0-3916 GCA_046262435.1 Candidatus Dormibacteria bacterium
GGGCCGGGAGAAGATTTCCCTTTGTGGCAAGGTGCCGAGGGACAGGATCGAACTGTCGACACCGGGTTTTTCAGACCCGTGCTCTACCAACTGAGCTACCTCGGCGGGCGGCCGGTAAGGGTAACACCGGCCTGCGGGCCACCCCGCTCGTGGCGGCGATAGCCCCGGGTCCCACCTACAATCGTGGCCATGGCACGGGTGATGCACCTCCGCCTGTATGGCGCCCGCACGGCGGACCGAGACGCCCTGCAGGCCCGTCTTGCGACCCTCCGCGACGGACGCAGCTGGCGCAGTGACGCCCCATGGCTCGCCGATGCGCGCTCGACGGACCTGTTCGGGATGGAGTACTTCCGGCACGCCACCGCCGCAGCACGGCTCGAACGACGTGACCAGCTATCGGCGGCTGGCTTCGTCCGGCTTCGCGGCGACGAATGTGACGCCCTGGCCGTCCTGTTCGCCTGTCGCGACCTCTCGGAACGCTTTGGGCTGGCGGTTACCCTGCACGACCCCGATAACCCAATCGCCAAGCTGCGCTTGGTCGAGCTCGACGGCGGACTGTTGCCGGACGACGCGCCTCTCGAAGCCATCCTGGTGGCGCGCCCGATCTACAAGCGACTGCCGGGCGCGGTGGTCGAGATGTATCCACCGCGGGCACTGGGCTCGGCGTTCGGCACCGTCGAAGGCCGCGATCAGCAACGCCGCGACTGGGCCTTCCTGGTCCACGGCATGCGCGGCTCGGCGACCGGGTTCTTCGAGGCGGAGGCGGAGGCCATGCGGATCTACCGCGGGGTCCGCCACCTCGGCTGAGCGACACGTGCGCGCCGTCATTCAGCGGGTCAGCCACGCCAGTGTTCGGGTTGGCGACGAACTTGTCGGGAACATCGGTCCGGGCATGCTGGTCTTTCTCGGCGCCGGCACTTCAGACACGGAGGCAGTTGCCACCCGGCTGGCCGGTCGCGTCGCCGGCCTGCGCATCTTTCCCGACGACGCGGGCAGGATGAACCGCACCCTGGGGCAGCGCCAGGGGGGCGCCCTGGTGATCAGCCAGTTCACCCTCTACGCCGACAGCTCGCACGGCCATCGGCCGTCATTTCTCGGCGCCGCGGGACCCGATTTGGCGGTTCCCCTGTGCGACGCGTTCATCGCCGCACTCCGGGCCACCGGGTCAACTGTGATGACCGGTCGTTTTGGTGCCCACATGACCGTCGACGCAGCCAACGACGGCCCGGTGACCATCGTGCTCTCCAGTGGAGAGGAGCCATGGCATAGCGACGCGGGGTAGCCGGCGCGCCGCCCTGCCCTCTGGCAGGCAGCCTCGAGCGGCGGCTGGGGACCGACGCGAGGTATCCGACCTGCCGCGCCCCGGGCGGTCTCGCCTACGCCGATCGACGGGCCCGAAGGCCGGCCAGCTGCTCGTGCTCGCCTCCGCCGGCGTAGCGCAGCAGCTCCGGGGGCCGGCCGCCGGTCCCCGCCGGGGAGCGAAAGCGCGGATGGCGCTGGCGCAGGGGGATGACCTCGTTCTCGCGAACCGGCTTGAGCACTCCGCCATCACGCAGCTCCTGGACACGCCGCCGGAAGGTTCGCTCGCTGCCCTGGGGACCTCCGTGCAGGGCGACGTGGACGCGGAGCAGGTCGTCCCCGGTAAAGACCTCGCCGAGCAGCGCGGCAGCCCCCGCCACATAGCGGGTATCGATCCGGAGCTGGCTGTGGGCCGCTCGCAGGGCGAGGGAGTCGCCGGCATCCAGCCGCGGAGCCCGTCCGGCGGGGACCCACTGGCCGGGCCCCTCGGGGGGCTCAAACGCGGCGGTGGTCAGATACCAGGGCGTCACCGTGCGGTTCCGGCCGGCATCGTCGCCGATCCCCACCAGACGGAGCGCGACTGCCCGGCCGCCGCGGCCGCGCCGGCCGCCGAGCCCGGCCTCAGTGATGGCGCGCAGCGCAGCATCCGCCAGTGACTCGCCGCGCTCCACCGCCGCGGCGGGGAGCGCCCGGTTGCTGGTGAGGACGTGGAGCGCCCGGCCGGGAGGGAGCCCCGGGTCGGGGGCGAAGGCGAACACGGCGACCCGAACCTGAAGGGTCGCCTGGGTCGCTGCTGCTCGTGCCATGCCGGTCGCCTCCAGGAAGCACCGACCGTGGGCCGGCCTCCGTCGCGAGGGCGGGCCGCAGGACCCGCGTCCACGCGTCGGTCGCTTGGTTTCGGCCCATGGTGACACGAACCCGGAAAACGCGCCACCGCCGTCACCGAAGCCGCCCTGCCATCATCGCCCCGATGCGCCTGATCGCCGTGATTCCCTGCCGCGACGAAGCGGGCAGCGTCGCCGCGGTCGTCGGCGGCGTGCTGGCGCTGGCGGAGCTCGGCCACCCCGCCCGGGTGATCGTGGTCGATAACGGGAGCACCGACGCCACCACCGCGGTGGCCGTCGCGGCGGGGGCCATGGTGGTCGCCCAGCCACATTCCGGGTACGGCTGGGCCTGCCATGCCGGGGTCTCCGCGGCACTCGCCGCCACCCCGGCCGCCGACGTGGTCGCCTTCCTCGATGGTGACGGCAGCATGCCCCCGGCAGCCCTGTCCCAGCTGGTGGCCCCGATCGCGGCTGGCAGCGCCGACCTGGTCTGCGGCCGGCGGCTGATCCCCGCCTCGGCGATGCCCTGGCACCAGCGCGCCGGGAACGAACTGATCGGGCTCGAGTTGCGCGCCCTATACCGGCTTCCCCTGCACGAGCTGGGCCCCTTCCGGGCGATCCGGGCGAGCACGCTCGCGACCCTGGCGATGCCGCCATCGCGCTACGCCTGGGCCGCCGAGATGCTTGCCCGGGCGGCTGCCGCCGGCGCCCGGGTGACCGAGGTGGAGGTGGCCTATGCGGAGCGAACCGCCGGCCGCTCCAAGGTGGGCGGCAGCCTGCGCAGCTCACTGTTGGCTGCCTGGGACATCTGCGGGACCCTTGCCCTCCGCCGGGTGGGCCGATGACCGCCACCCTGGTTGTCCTGGCCCGCGTGCCGCTGCCCGGCGAGGGGAAGACCCGCCTGCGCCGGCTCCTGGCCGCCGCCACGGTGGACGCCATCGCCGCCGCCATGGTCGCCGACACGCTGGCCTGGTCGGCCAACGCCGAGGGGTTCGACCGTGTCCTGGTGGCGCACCGCGGGGCGCCGGGCCTCCTTCTCCGAAGCGCGGCACCCCAGGCTCAGTGGGTGGAGCAGGCCGAGGGCGACCTCGGGGCCCGTATCGATGCTGCCCTCGACAAGGCCCTGGAGGCCGGCGGCGTGGCAGTCCAGATCGGCACTGACAGTCCCACTCTGCCCCGGGGACTTCTCGACAGCACCCTCGAGGCCCTCGACTCCGCCCCGGCCGCGCTGGTCCCGGCGGACGATGGCGGCTGGATCGCCCTCGGGATCACCCGTCCCCTGCGCGGAGCGCTGCTCGGGGTGCCCTGGAGTAACCGGGCCACGGGCCGACGGACCATCGAGGCGCTGCGCCGGGCCGGGTTGCCACCCCGGGTCCTGGCCAGTCACTACGACATCGACGAGCCCTCCGACCTGCTGCGCCTGGCCGCGGACCCCGGCGCGTGCCAGCGAGCTCCGCGGACACTGGCGGCGGTACGTCCCTTGCTCGCCGGCCTGCTCCGGGCCGAAGCCGCCGCCCCCGCGCCGGATCGGACGCCATGAGGCCCCTGCGGGACCAGCTCCGGGCGCCCGTGCCCGGAACGGGTCGTCCTCACGGAGGGCCGCGGATTCCCCGTCCGGCAGCGGCCACGACCGTCATCGCCGTGGTGGCGGTGCTCACCGGGATGGCCGCCCTGGCCGCCGAACTGGCCCGCTACCTCTCCTACCAGGCGCCCGCCTACGACCTCGGCTTCTTCGACCAGGTGGTCGAGCGCACCGCCAGGGGGCACGCCTGGCAGTCGTCCTTTCTCAGTTA
>JBHEMT010000008.1:0-21664 GCA_046262435.1 Candidatus Dormibacteria bacterium
AAGAGTGTAATGGCACAAGGGAGCTTGACTGTGAGGCTGACAAGCCGAGCAGGGACGAAAGTCGGGCATAGTGATCCGACGGCTCTGAATGGAAAGGCCGTCGCTCAACGGATAAAAGTTACCCCGGGGATAACAGGCTGATCTTGCCCAATAGTTCACATAGACGGCAAGGTTTGGCACCTCGATGTCGGCTCGTCGCATCCTGGGGCTGGAGTAGGTCCCAAGGGTTGGGCTGTTCGCCCATTAAAGCGGTACGCGAGCTGGGTTTAGAACGTCGTAAGACAGTTCGGATCGTATCCGCTGTGGGCGCAGGAGATTTGAGGGGAGCTGACCTTAGTACGAGAGGACCGGGTTGGACGATCCGCTGGTGTACCGGTTGTTTCGCCAGAAGCACCGCCGGGTAGCTATGATCGGATGGGATAAGCGCTGAAAGCATCTAAGTGCGAAGCCCACCCCAAGATAAGATCTCCCACCAGATAACTGGGTAAGACCCCTGCGAGACCAGCAGGTTGATAGGCCGCGGGTGTAAGAGTGGTAACACTTTGAGCTGAGCGGTACTAATCGGTCGAGGGCTTGACCTCCCTATCCCACTTTTGGTCGACGTGAGGACAGACGGCGCACAGCGCCGTCCGCGCGATGTCCCTCACTTGAAGATTTCACTCACGCAGACACACTTCTCATGCTGGGCGTCGCCTGTGACGCCACGCATGTTGCCCGCGTGCAGCGCGGAGCAACGCCGTTTTGCGGCGCTGCCTCGCGACCGGTGGGCGTGCTCTCGAAGGAGAGCGGAGAGAAGTACTCGGTGACGATAGCGGTGGGGAAACACCTGTTTCCATCCCGAACACAGTAGTTAAGCCCACCTGCGCCGATGGTACTGCCTGGGCAACTGGGTGGGAGAGTAGGTCATTGCCGGGTACTTTTCTCTTTTAACCGAGTGACGTCGAGAACCCGTGGCCGGGCTGCGGCAGGCGCCCGGCCAGCCCCAGGCGCCAAGCCGGGCCCGTCACTCACTCATATCGCTGGCCGGCGGCGTCGACCCATCCGCCCTCGTGGCTGCCGGTTGCGTGGTGGGTGTCGTGGATCACCGGGTGTCCGGGGTCGGGCTCGAACTGCCCATGCACGGTCACAGCCTCGCCAACCTGCAGAGGTACTCGCGGGGCAAGCACGAGGTTGTGGTCCACCTCAACGGTCGTGCCGGCGACCGTCAACAGGAAACGCTGATGGGGTCCGTGGCGGCCGCTCGCGTCAGGTTCGAGCGCGGCCACGGCGCCGTTGACGGTTACCTCGGCGCGCTGTCCGGCCCTGAGGGCAGAGAGCAGGGCGCCGTTATCGGGGCTCGGCGCCGGCGGCCCACAGGCAGTCAGCACTGCGACAAGCCACAGGACGAGGCCAGAGCCCAGCCGATGGCGCCCGCGGTGCCTGCGGCGCGCATTGCGCCCGGCGCGCGCCGAATCGCTCAGACCATCCCCCATCCAGCTGCACCTCACGCGGTCAGGATGTCAGAGCGGCGGGTCACGGCATGTCCACGCCGAGAAGGGCACCCCAAGCAGTAGGACCTTAAAGGCGGTTATCGGTTGGCGGCAGACTGCGCCCAGGACGGCTTCAACGGGGTTGCCAGCCTATACAGAACTGTGTAGTCTGGCCGCTGTGGCTACACAAATCGGTGGTGGTGGAGGACGAGGCGCCCGTCCCTGGGCGCGCGCCGCCGTCCTTGCGCTGGGCGCCGGGGGGCTGCTCGTTGCCGCAGGCAGCGGGGGCCAGCATCCCGCGCCCGCCCATACCCTGGCCACAGCCACGGTGCTGGTCAGCAGCCGGGCGCTCGCCGAGGGGATCCCGCTCACGTGGGCGGACGTGCGTCCGGTCCGCCTTTCCGCTTCTGCCGTGGCCGCGACCATGCTCAGCGAGCCTGGGGCGGCCGTCGGGCGCCGCCTTCGGCTCTCCGTTGCGGCGGGCACGCCACTGCTGGCAGCGCTCCTCGCCGACCCGGCGAGTCTTGCGCCGACGCCGCGCCTGGTCCCCCTGACCGTTGCGGCCGACCGCCTGGCTCCGCATCTGGTCGTCGGCGCAGAGGTGGACCTGGTCGCCGCCGAGCCCGCGGCGGAGACGGCGGGTGGTGGCCGCGTCGAGCTGGTCGGCAGGGGCAGACTCGTCTCCCTCGACTCCCATCCGAGTTCGGTGGGCACGGGGCCCGGCGGCCTGGACGTCACCGTGGTGCTCGCCTGCGACGAGCCCACCGCGATGCATCTGCTCTGGGCGCAGTCGTTCGCGCGCTCCCTGACCGTGGTGTCACGGCCGGAGGGAGCGCGGCCGCTTCCGGCCGTCGGGGGTGCGGCCCCGTGAGACGCCGCACCCGGCCGGGCGGCGTGGTGGTCGGCACCGGCGCGGCTGACACGGCGGTCGATGCCGCGATCATGCTGGCGCGATACCGGGAGCGGCTGGTGAGCGTCCTGCCGACCCTGGTGGCCCGCGACCCTACCGAGCACCGGGTTGAGGTGGCCCGGCGGATCGACGAGTGGCTGCAGGCGGACGGCGTGCCCGCCGGCTCACCGCGCGACCGGCTCCTGCTCGAGCTGGTCGACGACATCGTCGGGTATGGGCCGCTGGAACCGCTGCTCGCCGACCCGGACGTCACCGAGGTGATGGTCAATGGTGCTCTACGACTCTACGTGGAGCGGCATGGGCGCTTGGAGGCGGTGGCGCAGCGCTTCCGCGATGGCGACCACCTGCGTGCCGTGATCGAGCGGCTGCTGCTCAACTCCGGGCGACGCCTGGACGATGCAGCGCCC
This sequence comes from Candidatus Dormibacteria bacterium, assembly GCA_046262435.1. Classification (GTDB taxonomy): domain Bacteria; phylum Chloroflexota; class Dormibacteria; order Aeolococcales; family Aeolococcaceae; genus JBHEMT01. The sequence continues at coordinate 2,787 of JBHEMT010000008.1, forward strand.
ATCGTGGACGCGCGGTTGCCTGACGGGAGCCGACTCAACGCTGTGCTGCCTCCCGTCGCCGTCGACGGTCCGCTCCTGACCATCCGGCGTGCACCCACACAACGGCTGCAGCTGGATGGCCTGCTGCGCCGAGGTGCCCTCGACGCCCCGATGGCAGCCTTTCTCCACGCCGGGGTGCTTGGCCGCTGCAACCTGCTGATCAGCGGTGGCGCCGGAGCCGGGAAGACCACCCTGCTGGCAGCCCTGGCAGCGTTGGTCCCCGCCGAGCAGCGCATCGTCACCCTCGAGGACGTGGCCGAACTGATGATCAGTCATCCACACGTCGCCGGGCAGGAGTGCCGAGCCCAGCTCTCGGAGGACCGACCCGAGGTGAGCATGCGTCATCTGGTCCGCAATGCCCTGCGGATGCGACCGGATCGGCTTGTGATGGGCGAGGTGCGCGGTGCCGAGGCCTACGACATGGTCCAGGCCATGAACACCGGGCACGAGGGCTCGATGGCCACCGTCCATGCCAACAGCGCGGTCGACGCGATGGGCCGCCTGGAGTCCATGCTCAGCCTGGCCGCCCCGGGGCTGAGCATCGAGACGCTGCGGGGCTGGCTGGCGGCGGCGATCGACCTCGTGATCCATTGCGAGCGTGACCACGCGGGCGGTCGCTGGGTGACCACGATCGCCAGCGTCGAGCGTGACCGGCAGCCCCCGGGCGTGGCTGCCCTCTTCGAGCGCAACCGCGACGGATCTGGCCATCACGGTTGTGGAAGGGTGCCCATCGGCTGTCTTGAACGGATGGCCCGCCACGGGGTGCGCTTCCCGCCAGGGCTGTTCCGTGCTGGCGCGGTGCCCGCGGCCTGACCCGGATATGCACCCGCACCTCGCCGTCGCCGGCTGCCTTCTCGCCGCGGCGGCAGCACTGGTGGTGGTGCCGGCTCCCGCCGGGGGCGCTGCACCCGGTACTCGGGCGAGGTGGCCGGGGACCACGTTGGAGCGCTACGACGGCTCCGCCGCCGGACGTCGCCTCCAGGGTCGTCTTGCCCGCGCGAGGGTCACCATGCGGCCCGCTGAGTGGCGGCTCGCCCAGCTGGCGGCGGTGCCGCCGGTGCTTGCCGGACTGCTGCTCACCGGTGCGCCCGCGGTCACCGCCCTGGCGCTGTCGGCAAGCGTGGTGCGGCTGAGCGGCCTGCTCGTTCTCTGGCGGCGCCGTGACCGACTCCGATCGGCGCGGCTGCGCGCTGCTCCCGCCCTTGCCCGGTTGCTGGCCAGCGAGCTAACCTCGGGCGCGACCCCGGGACGGGCCATCGGGTGCGCTGCTCAGGTGGCCGCCCACGGGGACGCGGCCCTGCGAGCCCTACTCGACCACGCGTCGCTCCGGGTTCGTGCCGGCAGCGACGGGGTGACCGCTCTGGAGGTTGCGTGCGGGGTGCGCCGGGGGTCTGGAGGCGCGGTCCTCGAGCCCGATGCGCTCTCCATGGTCGCCGCAGGCTTTGCCTGCCAAACGCGCTTCGGCGCGGCCGCGCCCGCGGCACTGAGCAGGCTTGGCGATGCTCTCGAGGACGCCCAGCGGACCCGCGCCGCGGCGGCGGCCGCGATGAGCGAGGTGCGCCTCGCCGCGTTCTGCGTTCCCGTGGTCGCTGCCGTTGCGGGCGCCGTTCTGCTGAGCGTGGCTCCCCGGGCGGCCGATATCGCCGCAAGCGGACCTGGTCTTGTGGCCCTGGTCGGCTGCGCGGTCACCGTTGCCGCGGGGGAAGCGGCGGTCTGCCGGCTCACCCATGTTTGACCGAGTCCGCCCGGGCGGACCCGCGCTGGCCGTCCTGGCGGGGACCAGCCTCATGGCCCTCTGGTGGGGGACTCGCGGGTTGCTGCCCGAGGCATCGGCGCGCCGGGGCCTGGTGGGGGTGATCGAGCGCTCCGCTGGGCTGGCGTGGCGGGGCCACCTCCCCGCGCGGAGCGCGCTGGCCGGGATTGCCCGAGGTGGGCTCACGCTCGGCGCTCCCGGTTGGCTGGCGCGCCTCGCCGACGGTGAGCCGGAGCGCGGTGCGCGCCTGATCCTGGGAATCGAGGCCCTCGTGGTGTGGGCCGGATTCGGGATGGTGGGTGGGCTGGCCGCTGCCGCCCGGCCCGGGCTCGCCGGCGTCGCGGCGGTCGCGGTGACCGTCGCCGCCCTGGGCCTGCCGGCGCAGGTGGCCCTGGCCGCCCGCGGAATGCGGCGCCGGCTCAAGGAGCAGGTTCCGCTCGCCCTCGAGCTGCTCGCCGTGGGGCTCGGCGCGGGCGAGCCCCTGGAGCGTGTGCTCGGCGCGACAGCCGCCGAGCTGGCACCTCCGCTGCGGTCCACGCTGGCCCGGGCGGCCGCGCGCGTGGCCGCAGGCGAGCGCGCCGGCCTTGCCCTGCGTCGCGAGGCGCAACTCTGCGGTGTTGCGGTCCTCGAGAGGGTCGCCTCGACAGTGGAGCGCGGCGCCACCCTCGGCCTGCCCCTCGACGGCCCGCTTCACGCCCTTGCCGCCGACCTCCGGGCCGCCTGGCGGTCAACCCTGCTCGCTCGCGCGGGACGAGCGACCCCCATGGCGGCGCTCCTCACCGCGCTGGTGATCGCGCCGGCGTGTGTGGCGGCCCTGGCCGTCTGTCTGGTCGGCGCCGCCGTGGTGCAGGGCGGCGTCCTGGGCTGACCGGCGGCTCCGCCGCTCGGGCTTCGGGCCGAGGTGCCCCTGTAGACTTCGGCCTCCGCGCCCGCCCAGGTGGTGGAATTGGTAGACACGCCAGACTAAGGATCTGGTGCCGGAAACGGTGTGTGAGTTCGAGTCTCTCCCTGGGCACCATGGCGCACCGCCAGCGGGGCCCGAATCCCGCGGTGACAGCCGCCGGCGCGCCGCAGGTCGAGCGCCTGGCCCATGGCATAGTCGGGCGATGACCGACACCCAGGACCCCGGCGCCGGGGCACGCACAGAGATCGCCGCGGCCATCCGCGCGCTCCTCCCCGAGCTGGATCCCGAGCCCGACCGCGACGGGCTGGCAGGGACTCCCGCCCGGGCGGCCGCCAGCCTGGCATACCTCACCTCCGGCTACCGAACCACCCCGGCGGACATCGTGCGCGGCGCGATCTTCGAGGAGAGCTACGACGAGATGGTGGTCGTCCGCGATATCGAGCTCTACAGCCTGTGTGAGCATCACCTGCTGCCCTTCATCGGGAAGGCTCACGTCGCCTACCTGCCCCGTGGGCGGATCGTCGGGCTGAGCAAGATTCCCCGGATCGTGGATGCCTACGCCCACCGCCTCCAGGTGCAGGAGCGGCTCACTGTGCAGATCGCCGAGGCGATCGAGGAGGTGCTGCAACCGCTGGGCGTGGCCGTGGTGATCGAGGCCGCCCACCTCTGCATGATGATGCGCGGGATCCAGAAGCAGAACAGCCAGACGGTCACGTCCTCACTGCTCGGCGGATTCCGCAGCAATGAGAAGTCGCGGGGAGAGTTCCTCCGACTGATCGGGCGGGGGTGACCCGGGAGCGCGCGACGCAGCAAGGCATGGGCGGGCTGGGCCGCGGTTCCGCAGGGAGTGTGCTCGGGGGCGTCCTGCTCTTCCTGGCTCCGGTTCCGCGGGGGGCGCGCGCCCGGTTGCGCCTGCGCCATCCGGAGGCGGCGGATGTGGCCACGGCGGTCGCGGACCGCATGGGAGTCGTGCTCGGCTGGCTCGCGATGCTGGTGCTGGCCGTCGCGGTTCTGCTCCCAGGGGCGGGAACCGCGGTGCGGGGGCTGCTTGCGGGGGCAGCCGTCGGGGTGGCCACCGGGGTGCCGCTCGCCGGCGAGGGACGCCGCCGGCGAACGCGGCTGGCGGGGCGGCCCCGGCCCCCTGACCCGCTGCGCAGTGGCGGCGTCGCGGTGGCAGACGAGGACCCGGCCCGTCTGGCCGAACGGCTGCCGCCGCGAGAGGCGCGACGGGTGCTGGTGGAGACCCTTCGGGCGGGCACCGTTACACCGGACGTCGTGTGGCGCACCGGGCTGGTGCTGGCGCGCCGCGGCGCCTTCCGCGAGGGACTGGCCCTGCTGCGACGCGGGGCGCGGGACGGCGACCGGGACGCCCGGCTGGCCCTCTGCGAGGGGCTGGCGCTGGCCGGCCGGGAGGCACAGGCGGTGACCACCCTGGACGACATGCAACGACGACTGCCGCGCTCCCCCGGATGAGGGTGGGGTTTGCGCCGGTGTCCCGCGGCGTGGCCAGCCCAGGCGGCCGGGCGCGCGGTCAGCCCCCGGAGCTGACCGCGAGTCCCGCCCGGAGCAGGAGGACGCCGATGCCGCCGAGCGCCACGCCGAGGGCGAGGTGGGCCCAGCGGATGGGACGGCCGCCGCGCAAACTGCGCAGCCTGCTGATCACGGTCACCCCGATGATGCCCAGTCCCGCGGCCACCAGGATGGCCGCCGGCACGCCGATCAGCGAGGCGAGGAGGTCACGCATTGACCCCACTCTAGCGGTGGCCGGCGGGGGCCCCTGGGCCGAGCCGTTCGCCACGTCCCGGTAGCATCAGGAGCGTGCTTCCGCCCATCTCCAGCGTCGGCCCGGATGACCTGAGCAGGTTTTTCGCCGCAGCGGCCCAGCCCCCATACCGGGCCGAGCAGCTGCGCCGGGCTCTTTGGCGTCCCGAGATCACCGGTTTCAACGCCATACGGCAGTTCCCCGAGAACCTGCGGGCCGCCCTCACCGCGAGCTTCGCCTTCGACGCCCTGGAGGTGGTCGCCCAACGAGACGCCGATGCGGGGGAGACGGTGAAGCTGCTCTGCCGGCTTGCCGACGGCCAGACCATCGAGACCGTGGCGATGGCCTACCCGGCGGAGCAGCGGCGCAGGCGGGCCACGGTGTGCGTGTCCACCCAGGTGGGCTGCGCGGTTGGCTGCCCCTTCTGCGCCACCGGCCAGATGGGTCTGCGCCGGAGCTGCACTGTGGCCGAGGTCGTCGACCAGGTGCGGGCTGCCGCGCGCGCCCTTCACGCACGCGGGCACGGCCCGGTGACCCATGTCGTCTACATGGGGATGGGCGAGCCGCTCGCCGCCTACGACACCACGGTCGGGTCACTCCGCATCCTGGCCGGTCAGGCCGGAATCAGCCCACGTCGCATCACGGTGTCCACCAGCGGGGTGGTGCCGGGCATCGACCGGCTGGCCGATGAAGGGCCGCCGGTCACCCTGGCGATCTCGCTCCACGCCGCCACCGACGCCCTGCGCGACCGGCTGGTTCCGCTCAACCGGGCCCATCCGCTTGACCGGCTGGTTGCCGCGGGGATGCGCTACGCGGAGCGCACCGGGCGACGGGTGTCGTACGAGTGGTGTCTGATCGCCGGGGAGAACGACGGTGACGAGCAGGCGCAGGCCCTGCGCCGCCTCGCCTACGGGGCACACGCGCACGTCAACGTGATCCCCATGAACCACGTGGACGGCTCGCCCTGGGGACCGCCGGACGCCGCCGTGACTCGCCGCTTTCTCGCCCAGCTGCGTGGTGTTCGCCACACGCTGCGCGACACCCGGGGCGCCGACAGCGAGGCAGCCTGCGGGCAGCTCCGCGCCGGCCTCGAGCGGCGTCGCTTCGTCCAGGCCGACGGCACTCTGTCCAGGCCCCGCCGCGCCGCAGTCGCCACCGGCTAGGCCGGCAAGCATGCCGGGCACCGACCAGCCCGCCTCCGATGAGCGCGGGGAGGAGCACTGGATGGAGGTGGCGCTTCGGCTGGCGGCCACCGCCGACCATGCCACCAGCCCGAACCCCATGGTGGGTGCGGTGGTGGTGGCCGACGGCCGCATCGTCGGGCAGGGGGTGCACCGCCGCGCCGGCGCCCCCCATGCCGAGGTCCATGCCCTGGCTGCCGCGAGTGCGGCCTCCCGCGGTGCCGACCTCTACGTGACCCTGGAGCCGTGCAACCACCAGGGACGCACGCCGGCCTGCACCGCGGCGATCATCGACGCCGGTATCCGCCGGGTGGTTGTGGCCATGCTCGACCCCAACCCGCGGGTGGATGGGGCCGGCGTTGCCGCCCTCCGCGCCGCAGGCCTTGCGGTGGAGGTCGGGGTGGGGGCGGTGCAGGCGGCCCAGCTTGTCGAGTTCTACGCGCACCACGCCCGCACCGGCCGGCCCTTCGTGACCGCCAAATTCGCGGCCTCACTGGACGGCCGGGTGACCACCGCAGGCGGCGACTCGCAGTGGATCACCGGCGACAGCGCACGCGCACACGGCCACCGCCTGCGTCACCAGCATGATGTCGTCCTTGTCGGAGCCGGCACCGCGGGCGCGGACGACCCGCGGCTGAGCACCCGCCTCGAGGGACGTCCTGACGCGCGTCAGCCGCTGCGCGTGGTGGTCGACAGCCGTCTGCGCCTACCCGCCCGGCTCCGCATGCATGACCGCCCCGGGCAGAGCCTGGTGGCCACCCGCGATGACGCACCGTTCGCCGCCCGCCGCCTGCTCGAGGCCGCGGGCGTTGAGGTGCTGTCGCTGCCCGGTGGAGCGGATGGCCGGGTCGACCTTGGCGCCCTGCTCACCGACCTTGGCGGTCGCGGCCACCTGGCGCTGCTCGCCGAGGGCGGTCCCACCCTGCTCGGGGCGCTGTTCGACGGGCAGCTGGTGCAGCGGGTGGTGGCGATGCTCGCCCCGCGCATCATCGGCGGCCCGGCACCGGCCGCGGTGGCGGGTACAGGTGTTGCCCGGCTCGCCGACGCAGCCCTGCTCGGCCGTGTGACGGTGGAACGTTCGGGGCCTGATCTCATCGTCACCGGCTACTGTGTGAGCTAGATGTTCAGCGGAATCGTGACCGAGCTCGGCCGTGTCGCGGGCAACCACATCGCCGCGCGGGGCCGTCTGGAGATGACCGCGGCCGCGGTGCTCGAGGGCGTGCGCATGGGCGACAGCATCGCGGTCAACGGGTGCTGCCTCACCGTGGTGAGCGCCGATGCAACCGGCTTCGCCGTCGACGTGGTCCCCGAAACCGCCCGTCGCACCACCCTCGGGTCGCTGGCCGCCGGCGATGCGGTCAACCTCGAGGCCGCGATGGCCCTTGGAGACCGGATCGGCGGCCACATGGTGAGCGGGCACATCGACGGTACCGGTCAGGTCATCGCCATGCGCGAGGACGGAAACGCCCGCTGGGTACAGGTGGCATTTCCCGCAACCCTGCTTCCCTACCTGGTGGAGAAGGGCAGCGTTGCCGTGGATGGCATCTCCCTGACCATCGCCGCCGTCGAGGACGATACCTTCAGCGTCTCGCTGATTCCCCACACCCTGGCGATGACCGTGGCCGGCGGCTGGGCGCCGGGAAGTGCGGTCAACCTCGAGGTGGACGTTGTGGCCCGCTACGTGGTCCGCAACCTGCAGGCATATGCCGATGCCATGCCTGCGACGCTGGGGGTGCGATAGGGTGCCACTGGCCCGCGTCGAGGATGCCGTCGAGGACATCCGCACCGGCCGCTTCGTGATCATCGTGGATGACGAGGACCGCGAGAACGAGGGCGACCTCGCCATCGCCGCCGATCGGATCACCCCTGAGGCGGTCAACTTCATGGCCACCCATGCGCGCGGGCTGGTCTGCGTGGCCGTCGATCCCTGGCGCCTCGACGAGCTCGGGCTGAGTGCGATGGTCACCGACAACACCTCTCAGTTCGGCACCGCCTTCACGGTCAGCGTCGACGCGGTGGGGCGCGGGGTGACCACCGGAATCTCCGCCTACGACCGAGCGACAACCATCCGGCTGATGTGTGACGAGCACGCCAAGCCCAGCGACTTCGCCAAGCCAGGGCACACCTTTCCCCTGCGCGCCGCGACCGGCGGGGTTCTGGAGCGCGCCGGACAGACGGAGGCGTCGGTCGACCTCTGCAAGGCCGCGGGTCGCTTTCCGGCGGGAGTGATCTGCGAAATCATGAAGGCCGACGGCAGCATGGCCCGCCGCGGCGACCTCGATGCCTTTGCTGCGGAGCACGGGCTGCGCATCGTCGCCATTGACCAGCTGATCGCCTACCGGCGCCGCCAGGAACGACTGGTGGAGCGGGGTGCGGTGACCACGCTGCCGACCCCCTACGGCACCTTCGCCGCCCACGCGTATGACGACGTGATCACCAAGCAGACCCACGTGGCCCTGACCATGGGTGACATCGGTGACGGGGAGCCTGTGCTGGTACGGGTGCACAGCGAGTGCCTGACCGGTGACGTCTTCGGCTCGCAGCGCTGTGACTGTCAGGCGCAGCTGCACCGCGCGCTGGCAATCATCGGTCAGCAGGGCCGCGGCATCGTGGTCTACCTGCGCCAGGAGGGCCGCGGCATCGGCCTCGCCGATAAGCTTCGGGCCTATGCCCTCCAGGACCGCGGCCTGGACACCGTCCAGGCCAACGAGCGGTTGGGCCTGCCCGCGGACCGCCGCGACTACGGCACCGGCGCGCAGATCATTGCCGACCTCGGCGTGCACCGCATCCGGGTGCTCACGAACAACCCGCGCAAGTGGTACGGCCTCTCCGGCTACGGGCTGGAGGTGACTGAGCAGCTGCCCCTGGTCATCCCGGCAACGGAGCACAACCGCCGCTATCTCAACACCAAGCGCGACAAGCTCGGGCACCTGTTCGCCGAGGAGGCGCCGGGAAGCCGCGCCGCCCCGGACCAGGCGGCGCGGCCGGGCTGACCCGGGGACGGAAGCGGATGGTGTAACGGCCGCTGAGCGGCTCCTGGAGCGGCTCCTGGGCTCGCTCCTGTGGGAGGATCGAAGCATGGAGATCCACACCGGCAAGCTGGACGCCACCGGTCTGCGCCTCGGCGTCGTGGTCGCGCGGTTCAACGACCTGGTCGCTCAGCGCCTGCTGGAGGGGGCCGTGGACAGCTTCGTGCGCCACGGTGGGGACCCCGACGCGGTTAGCGTGGCCTGGGTTCCGGGGTCGTTCGAAATCCCGATCGCCGCCCAAGAACTGGCCGCATCGGGAACCGTCGATGCAGTGGTCTGCCTCGGGGTGGTGATCCGCGGCGACACCGCCCACTTTGACCTCGTGGCCGGCGAGGCGGCGCGCGGTACCGCCGCGGTGTTTCCCGCCACCGGGGTGCCGGCCAGCTTCGGCGTGCTGACTGTCGAGAGCCTCGAGCAGGCGCTGGACCGGGCCGGCGGCAAGCACGGCAACAAGGGCGCCGATGCCGCCCTCGCCGCTGTGGAGATGGTTCGGCTGTTGCGTTCCATGAGAGTGCGCTCCACCAGCCGGCGTCGCGCCGCCGGCTGACGTCGTGGCAGCCGGACCGGGGGGCTAGCCGACGTTGCGGGTGGTGTCGCTCCTCCCCAGTGCCACCGAGATCCTCTTCACCATCGGCGCCGGCCCCGAGGTGGTCGCGGTCACCCATGAGTGCGACCATCCCGCCGCCGCCCGCTCGCTGCCGGCGGTCACCGCCAGCGCCATCGACCACCAGGGTGCCGCGTGCGCCGCGATCGACCGGCACATCCGGGCGGCGGTGCACACCGGCTCGAGCATCTACCGGCTCGACGAGCAGCGGCTTGCGCAGCTACATCCGGACTTGATCGTCACCCAGGAGCTCTGCGAGGTCTGCGCCGTGGCCTACCGCGAGGTCGAGCAGGCGGTGCGACGGCTGCCGTCGCCGGTGCCCGTACTCTCCCTCGAACCGGAGTCGCTGGATGACGTCCTCGCCAGCATGATGGCCGTTGGCCGGGCCACCGGCCGTGAGCCGCAGGCCGCCGAGGCGGTGGCCGGGCTGCGCCGCCGGATTGCCGCGGTGGAGGGCGGCGTCGACCCGGCGCTCGCCCGACCTCGGGTCGCCTGCATCGAGTGGACTGACCCACCGATGGCCGCCGGTCACTGGGTGCCGGAGATGGTCCACCTGGCGGGTGGGGAGGACGTGCTCGGCACGCCGGGTGCGCCCTCGCGCTGGGTGACCCTGGAGCAGGTCGCGGCGAGCCGCCCGGACGTGGTGGTCCTCATGCCTTGCGGGTTCGACCTGCGCCGTACCCTGCTCGAGGCGGCGGGACTGGCGAGTCGGGAGGAGTTCCGTCAACTGCCCGCATATGCCGCCGGGCGCGTGGTCGCCGTGGACGGCTCCGCCTATTTCAACCGGCCCGGGCCGCGCATCGTGACCGGGCTCGAGCTGCTGGCCGCGGTGATTCGCGCCCAACCGCGCGCGCCGCTGCCCGGGGGAGCGGACTGGGTCGACCTGGGCCGCGCGGGGGCACCGGGGACCGGATAGCCGAAGGATTCAGGCTAGCGGGCGGCCTTGCTCTGGGTGCGGATGCAGCGGGTGCAGAGCACCGCCTTCACCGTCCGGCCCTTGGCCAGCATGGTGGCGGGGTGGAGGTTGGGCATGAAGCGGCGGCGGGTGCGAACCTTGGAGTGGCTGACGTTGTTGCCCGACATCGGGCCCTTACCGCAGGCGTCGCATCGCTTCGACATGGTTCTCCGGCCGGGCAGCCCGGTTTGAAAATCTCGACTAGAATGGCGGCCGCCCGTTCGCGCGGCGGGCCCGGACATCCGGTCCGGTGGAGGAGCGCCAGTTGCGCGACGATACCACACGTCCTCGGCTGGCTTAGGAATGCACGTGCCCACCAAGGTCAAGGCGCCGGGCGCCCTCAGCCAGTCAGCTCCCCTCGGCCGGATCGAGGTGCGCCCACGCGTCATCGGCTCGATCGTCGGCCACACCGCCACCGAGTGCTACGGCATCGTCGGGATGGCGGCCCGCGGCCTCCGCGACGGCATCGCCGAACGGCTCAACCGGGAGTCATTGCACCGGGGCGTGGACATCCGGGTCATCGAGGGTGGGGTGGAGATCGAGCTCTACGTTATCGCCCAGTACGGCACGCGGATCAGCGAGGTCGCTCACAACCTGATGAGCGCGGTCAAGTACTCGGTGGAGAGCACCCTGGGGCTGCCGGTGCTGGCGGTCAACGTCAACGTGCAGGGCATCCACCTCGAGGAGGGATCCCGTGCCGGGCGCTGAGAACGCAGCACCGCTCTCCGTGGTCCCGATGCCGCTGCTGACCGTGGACGGCCCTGGACTGCTACTCGGCCTGCAGAGCGCGCTTGCGTGGCTCCAGGAGAACCAGGATCAGGCCAACGACCTCAACGTCTTCCCGGTGCCTGACGGCGACACCGGCTCGAACATGTACCTGACCCTGCGCTCGGCGGTCGAGGACGCCGCCCGAGCGGCGGAGCCGGGCAGCGCCGCCTCGGTGCTGACCGCCGCCGCGCGAGGCTCGCTGATGGGCGCTCGGGGCAACAGTGGGGTGATCCTCTCCCAGGTGCTGCGCGGCCTCGCCCAGGGGCTCGATGGCCAGAGCGAGATGGACGCCGCCCGGTTCGCCACCGCGCTCGGCGCTGCGTCGACGGTGGCTTACAAGGCGGTGATGAAGCCCACCGAGGGGACCATTCTCACCGTGGTTCGGGACGCCGCCGAGGCCGCTCGGCGCGCCGCCGCCCAGAGCGACGACCTGCGCCTGGTCCTTGAGCGCACGGTGAGTGAGGCGCACGCGGCCGTGGAGCGCACCACCGACCAGCTTGCGGTGCTCCGCGAGGCAGGCGTGGTGGACGCCGGTGGCTTCGGCTTCGCGGTGATCGTCGACGGCCTGGCCAGGGCGCTTTCGGATCCGGAGAGCGTGGGCGGTGACTTTCTCGCCGACGGCCCGCGCCGCCGCACTGGGGAGCCCCCGGTCCGTCCGCCCCGCGGGGCAGGCAACAATCGCCAGAACGAGGCCGCGGTGGCGCAGCCGGCGCGGCGCGGCGCGGCCGCGGTCGCCGAACCCGAGGGGGGGTGGGGATACTGCACCGAGTTCCTCATCCACGGACCCGGCCTCGAGGTCGACCGAATCCGCGATTCGCTGGCCCCTCGCGGAGAGTCGGCCCTGGTGGTCGGCGACGAGGAGCTGGTCCGGGTCCACATCCACACCTTCGAACCCGCTGTGCTGATCGGTGCCGCGGCCGAGCTTGGCCGGCTGAGCAAGCTCAAGGTCGAGGACATGTCGGCGCAGCACCACGACGTGCGTGACCGTGCCGATGCTGCCGAACGTCAGCCGGATGGCGACGGGCTGGACACCGGCGAGGAAGTGGGCGCCGAGGGTGCGCCGGGCGCGGACGGGCACGCGGGAGCCGGCGGCGCGACGGGGGCCCGCTCAGAGGCCGCCGGCCGATCCTGGCCCGAGCCGGCGGTGGTGAGTAAGCCGCTGGGGGTGGTGTCCGTCTCCCCCGGCGAGGGCTTTGCCGCGATCCTGCGCAGCCTGGGCACCGACGGTACCGTCGAGGGCGGCCAGACCATGAACCCCTCGATCGAGGATCTGCTCCGTGCAGTCCAGGCCGCCGCGGCAGAACGGGTCATCCTGCTGCCCAACAACGGCAACGTGATTCTCACCGCCGACCAGGTGAACGGACTGGCCGACGGGGTCGACGTGCGGGTGGTGCCGACCCGCAACCTGCCCCAGGGGATCAGCGCGCTACTCGCCTTCGACCCCGCCGCCTCCCTGGAGGAGAACTGCACGAGGATGGCCGCGGCGGCGGAGGCTGTGCGCGCGGTGGAGGTAACCCGGGCGGTCCGCGATGCCACCGCCAACGGGCTCAGCATCCGCACCGGCGACGTTATCGCCCTGGTCGACGACGAGATCACCCAGGCAGGGGACGACGAGGGCGCTGTGATTGAGGCGGTGCTGCGCAACCTGGCCGAGCCGCCCGAGCTGGTGACCGTGTACCGCGGCGCGGAGGTGGGGGACGCGCAGGCGCAGTCACTGGTGGGCACACTCCAGACCGCCCACCCCGGCGTGGAGTTCGAGCTGCAGGACGGCGGCCAGCTCCACTATCCCTATGTGCTCTCGCTGGAGTGAGCGTGCTCCGCGTTGTCACCGACAGCACCTCCGACCTCGAGCCCGACAAGGCGGCCGGCCTTGGGGTGTCGGTGGTCCCGCTCACCGTCCGCTTCGGAGACGAGCAGTTCCGCGACCAGCTCGACCTCGCCGGTCCCGAGTTCTACACGCGGCTGCTGAGTTCCGCGGTCAACCCGACCACGTCACAGCCGGCCCCGGCCGCCTTTGCCGAGATCTACCGTGACCTGCTCGCGGCGGGCGCCGAGGGCGTGGTCAGCATCCACATACCGCCCGGGTTGAGCGGCACCCTTCAGTCGGCCACGCTGGCCGCCCGGGAGGTCGATGAGGCCCGAGTTCGTGCGGTCGACGGCGGCACCGTGAGCATCGGTCTGCAGTTCCTTGTCGAAGCGGCGCTGCGCGACATCGACGCCGGTTGTGATCTGGACGAGGTTGTCCGCAACGTTGAGAGCCGGCGAGAGCGGGTGGGGCTCTACGTGCTCTTCGACACCCTCACCTACCTGCAGCGAGGGGGCCGGATCGGTCGCGCCAAGGCGTTCGTGGGCGGCATCCTGCAGACCAAGCCCGTGCTCAGCGTTCGCGGCGAGGTGGCTCCGGTGGCGAACGTCCGCACCCGGCAGCAGGGCTACAACAAGCTGCTCGAGCTGGTCGGTGCCGAGGGTGATCTCGAGGCGGTGGGGGTGATGTCCACCGACGACCCGGCGCAGGGCGAGGCGGTGGCGGCCAGGCTGGCCCCGCTCTATCCCGGGCTCAAGATCGTCCAGGGCGGCATCGGCCCCGTGGTCGGCACCTACGCAGGCCCCGGCGCGGTCGGGGTGGGCTACCTCCGGCGCGGCTGAGGCGGTCGCCGGACCGGTGGCTATGCTCACCCGGAGATGACCCCGCGCGCGCCGACTCAAGCGGCTGCGGCGCCGGGGCTCGACACCCCGGTTGACCAGCTGGCGGGTGTCGGCGCGCGCCAGGGTCAGCGGCTGGCGCGGCTGGGCATTGCCACAGTCCGGGATCTGCTGTACCACCTGCCGCGGCGCTACGAGGACACCCGCGACATCGCCCCGCTGGCCAGCCTGCAGCCGGGTGCTGAGCAGACGGTGCGGGCCACGGTGGCCGGCGTCACCCTGCGCCGCAGCCCCTACAAACGGATGGTGCTGGTCGAGGCGGCGCTGGAGGACGGCGGCTCGCGGGCAAGCGCTGTCTGGTTCAACCAGCCGTTTCTCGCGCGCCAGCTGGCCGCGGGCCAGGAGCTGGTGCTCAGCGGCAAGGTGGAGGCGGGTCGATCCGGCCTGACCCTGCGCAACCCCAAGTGGGAACGGTTGAGCGGGGAGCAGCGTCACGTCGGCCGCCTGGCAGCTGTCTACCCCGAAACCGATGGGGTCAGCTCGCGCTTTCTCCGGGCCCGCATCGAGCCCCTGCTGCCCCTCACGGCGGGGTTGCCCGACCCGCTCCCTCCCGAGGTTCGACTGCACGAGCGGCTGCCCGAGCTGGCCGCCGCCCTGCGCGAGATCCACCTCCCGACCGACCCCGTGGCGCGCGATGCGGGTCTCGAACGGATCGCCTTCGAGGAGCTGTTTCTGCTCCAGCTTGCCGCCCTGCGCGCTCGCCGCCGGCGCCTGGCGGGGCACGGCGTGGTGGTGCCCTATGACGTGGAGGTGGCCCGCGAGTTCGCCGCCGCGTTGCCCTTCCGGCTGACGGACGCGCAACGGGTTGCCGGCCACGAGATCCTCGGCGACCTCGCCGGTGCGGGCCCGATGAACCGACTGCTGCAGGGAGACGTGGGCAGCGGCAAGACTGTGGTCGCCGCACTGGCCGCCCTGATGGCGGCGCGGGCCGGATTCCAGACCGCGGTCATGGCGCCAACCGAGATCCTTGCGCGGCAGCATCACCGGACTCTCGAGGTGCTGCTCGGGCAGCACGGCGTGGGCACTCGATTGCTTCTCGGCAGCACCCCGGCGCGGGCGCGTCGGGAGGTGCTCGAGGGCCTGGCGACCGGCCAGGACCAGGTGGTGGTCGGCACCCACGCACTCATCGAGGATGACGTGCGGCTGGTCGCGCTGGGCATGGTCGTGGTCGACGAGCAGCACCGATTTGGGGTGACCCAGCGGCAGCGGTTGCGTCGCAAGGCAGCGCTGCTCCCCAACTTCCTGGCGATGACCGCCACCCCCATCCCGCGTTCCCTGGCGCTGACCCTGTACGGCGACGTCAATGTCAGCGAATTACGCGAGCTGCCCCCGGGTCGTACCCCGGTGACCACCCGGCTGGTGCCGCCGACCCAGCGGGCCGCGGCCTATGACTTCGTCAGGGAGCAGGTGGCGCAGGGCCGACAGGCGTTCGTGATCTGCCCGGTCATCGACGAGTCGGACAAGCTCGGAGTGCGGAGCGCCACCGTGGAATACGAGCGCCTGCACACCGAGGTGTTTCCCGACCTGCGCGTGGAACTGCTCCACGGCCGGCTGGCGAGCCGGGACAAGGAGGCGCGCATGGACAGCTTCAGCGCCGGCGAGGTGGACGTGCTGGTCGCCACCAGCGTGGTGGAGGTCGGGGTCGACGTGCCCAACGCCACCCTGATGCTGATCGAGGGCAGCGAGCGCTTCGGTCTGGCTCAGCTCCACCAGTTCCGCGGCCGGGTGGGCCGCGGGAGTCATGCCTCCTACTGCCTGCTCTTCCAGGGCTCCCCCGACGAGGCGGGCGCGCATCGTCTTGAGGCGGTGGCGGCCACGTCGAGCGGGTTCGAGCTCGCCGACATCGACCTGCGTCTTCGCGGTGCCGGCGACGTTGCCGGGCTGCGCCAGCACGGGGTGCCCAGCCTGCGGGCCGCGGACCTGCTGGACACGGCGATGCTGGCGCGGAGCCGGACCAGCGCCGAAGCGTGGCTGGAGCGGGACCCCGAGCTGGCCGGCTGGACGCCGCTGGCCGAGGCGATGAACGGGCTCAACGCCGTCCTCGATCTCGACTGATGGCCGAGACCCGGATCACCGCCGGCGTGTGGCGAGGCCGGGTGGTCTACACCGGTCGCTCGATGGCCACCCGGCCGACCACCGCGCGGGTGCGCGAGGCGCTGTTCAACATCCTCGGGGCAACGGTGGCGAGGGCCCGCGTCCTCGACCTGTTTGCGGGCGCGGGAACGATCGGGTTCGAGGCCCTCTCCCGGGGGGCAGCGGCGGTTACGTTCGTGGAGCGTGACCGTCCCGCTGCAGCATTGATCACCCGTACCGCAGGTCATCTCGGCTGCGCCGACCGGGTGCGCTTGGTCGTCGACGACGTGGCTGGCTGGATCACCCGCCACCAGACCGAGGTCAGGGCGGTCGATCTCTGCTACGTCGACGCCCCGTACGGCGACGATGGTATCGACCAGGTGCTGGCTCGCCTCGGCGGCTGTGCCCCCGCGCTGGTCGTGTGCGAACATCACCGCGCCCGGCGCCTGCCCGACCGGGCTGGTGGGCTGGAGCGCACCCGCCAGGCGGGCTATGGGATGGCGCAGCTCAGCTTCTACAGGCGGGGCGCCGAGAGCACCGGGAGGGAGGGGCGTGGCTGAGCGTATCGCGCTCTACCCCGGAAGCTTTGACCCGGTGACCCTCGGGCACCTCGACATCCTCGAACGGGCCACCCTGATCTTCGACCACGTCGTGGTCGCGGTGCTCGAGAACACGCGCAAGGCCGCCCTCTTCAGCGTCGAGGAGCGCGTCCAGCTGATCCGTGAGAGCGTGGATGGCAACCCACGGGTCGAGGTATCCACCTTCAACGGGCTCACCGTCGAATGCGCCCGCGCGGCTGGCGCCACCGCCATCGTGCGCGGCCTCCGCGCCACCAGCGACTTCGAGAACGAGTTTCAGATGGCCCTGATGAACCGGCGGCTGGCGCCCGACGTGCACACCGTCTTCCTGATGACCTCGTTCTCCAACGTGTACATCTCCTCGTCGATGATCAAGGAGGTGTGCCGGCACGGGGCCAATATCGACGACTTCGTCCCGGCTCCGAGTGCACGGGCGCTCAACGAGCGCATCGGCGGGAGGGGCAGCACCGGGTGAGCGATGCCGCCGACGCGATGGCGCTGCTGCGCATCCTCGATGAGCTGGAGGCGCTGCTCACCCAGGGCCGCCGCATTCCGCTGACCCAGAGCGTGGCGGTTCCGGAGGAGGTGGCACTCGACCTGCTTGACCAGGCCCGCAGTGAGCTGCCCGCCTCGGTGCGCCAGGCGACCGACCTGCTCGAGGGACGCGGCCGGCTGCTCGACCAGGCGCAGGCGGAGGCGGACCGGGTGGTTGCCGAGGCGGACCTGGCTGCGCAGCGCACCATCGCCGGTGCCCGGGAGGCGGCCAACCGGGTGCAGGAGGCGGCGGCGGACCACGCCAGGGTCCTGGTCGCCGAGCACGTGATCAGTCGCGAGGCCGAGCAGCGGGCCGCGGCAACTGCGACGGCGGCGGATGCCGAGGCTGCGCGAACCCGGGCGGAGAGTGAGGCCTACGCGCGGCAGGTGCTGGAGCGGCTCGAGGCCGAGTTGGATCGCGTGCGTGGGACGGTGCAGGAGGCCCTCGCCGGGCTCCCCGGCACCGGCCCGCCGGCGGGACGCAGGCGGCGCTGAGGGGCGGTGCGCGGTTGCCGCTTCCGGGCAGCCTCCGGCAGGGCTCCCGTATACTCCCGGTGAGCTCGCACCCGCATCGGCGCGCGCCATGAGAGGCCTTCATGCCAGTCCCCAAACAACGAACCTCAAAGCAGCGGCGCGACTATCGCCGCTCGCATCACGCGCTGACCGCGCCCGCGCTTGTGCCCTGCTCGCAGTGCCGGCAGCCCAAGCGCGCCCACCATGTGTGCCGGAACTGCGGCACCTACAACGGTCGTGAGGTCATCGTCACCGAGTAGGTTCGGTGGCGATCAGCGTGTCCTCCCCGCAGCGAGCCTGACGACGTGACTCGCGTCGCCCTCCTCTTTCCCGGCCAGGGCAGCCAGGCCGCAGGGATGGCCGACGGACTGCTCGAGGGGGCGGGTGCAGAGCACCTGCTCGAGGCTGCGCAAGCTGAAGGGCTCGATCTGCGCAGGGCGCTGGCCGGCGACAGCGAGGCACTCCGGCCGACCGAGGTGGCGCAACCGGCGCTGCTCTTCGTCGAGACTCTCCTGGCGGCACCGCTGCTCGGGCTCCCAGGCCTGGTGGCGACCGCCGGCCACAGCGTCGGTGAGTACGCTGCCCTGGTCGCGGCCGGGGCCTTGCTTCCCGCCCAGGCGATGCGCCTGGTGACCCGGCGGGGGCAGGCGATGTCGGGGATGCGTGACGGCGGCATGCTCGCCCTGGTCGGCGCCGACCCCGAGCTGGCCGGGCGGGTCTGCGCTGAGGCCGGCGCGTCGGGAACGCTGGTGGTGGCCAACCTCAACGCACCCGGGCAGGTGGTGCTCAGTGGCAGTCGCGAGGCCATCAGCGCCGCTGCCGGCGTTGCCCGCCGGCTCGGCGTGAGGCGGGCGCTTCCGCTCAACGTCAGCGGCGCCTTCCACTCCCCGCTGATGGCTGCCGCCGGGACGGCGTTCGCCGAACTGCTCGCCAGCGAGCCCTTCGGGCAGGCATCGCCGCCGGTGGTGTGCAACGTCGACGCCAGCGCCCAACGCGACGGCGACGCCCTGCGTGAGCGGCTCGCCGGCCAGCTCGTTTCGCCGGTGCGCTGGGCCGACTCGGTGCGCACCATGGTGGACGACCTCGGTGCCGAGCTGCTCGTCGAGGTCGGCCCCGGGTCGGTGCTCAGCGGGCTGGTGCGGCGAATCGCCCCCGAGGTGGAGGTGCGCGCGGTCGCCGATCCAGCTGCGGCGGTGGCGCTGGTGGGCGAGCTGCGGGTGCCGGTTCGTGGCTGAGGTTCTCGCCGGGCGCGTCGCTCTGGTGACCGGTGGTTCGCGGGGCATCGGCCGCGCCGCCGCGGAGGCACTCGCCGGCGCCGGCGCCGCGGTGGCGGTGGCCTACGGCGCCAACCGTGAAGCCGCCGAGCAGGTGTCCGCGCGCATTCGCGCGGCAGGCGGCACGGCGACCACCGTCGCGGCGGACCTCGCCGACGCGGCTGCGGCCGGGTCCCTGGTGCCGCGCACCATCGAGGCGCTGGGCCGC
>JBHEMT010000009.1:0-6606 GCA_046262435.1 Candidatus Dormibacteria bacterium
CTCCACGGCATGGCCGGCTCTCGGCGAGTGGTGGAAATCCACGGCAGCACCCGGGGGGTGGTCTGCCTCAGCTGTGGACGCCGGCTCCCGGTGGGGGCCGTCCTCGAGCGCGTCCGTGAGGGCGATGACGACCCCCACTGCGAGCGATGTGGCGGCCTGCTCAAGACCGCCACCATATCCTTCGGTCAGTCCCTGATAGAGGAGGACCTGGAGCGGTGCTTCGCCGCCGCCCAGACCTGCGACCTCTGCCTGGCGGTGGGCTCCACCCTGTCGGTGTGGCCCGCGGCGGCGGTCCCGGTCGAGGCGGTGCGCGCCGGCGCCCCGCTGGTGATCATCAACGATGGTGCCACCGACCTGGATGCGGCGGCCAGCCTGCGCATCTCCGGTCGCGCCGGAGTGGTGCTCGAGGCCCTGGTTGACGGCCTGCGCGCCGCGCCGCCCGGGTGACGAGTCTGCGCCTACCCTGTGTCGATGGCGACGGGACCGGCAGCGGCGCGGCGGTCGCGGCGGCGTGGGCAGCGGTGGCGGGGATGGATCGTCCCCATCATCGGCGGGGTGACCCCGGTCCTGCTGATCGTGGTGAACATCGCCGTCTTCGTGGTCAAGCATCTCCAGCAGTTCCGCTGGACGATCACCGGGCTGGCCTTCATCAGCGGGATCATGCTCAACTCGTGGATGGCGCTCAACATCTACCGAGCGGTGCGCAGACGGTGGCCCGGCCATCCGCTGACCCGCGACCACAACCAGGAACTGGTGCTGGTACTTGGCATGGCCGGGGTCACGCTCAGTGCGGTGGTCAGCGCGATCTTCTGCTACCGCGGACTGGGTGAGGAGGCCGATTTGCCCAACAAGCTGACCTTCCTCACCGGGGCGATCTCGATCGCGATTCCGATCGTGCTCTCCGCCCTCTTCAAGCGGGAGGTGGGGGGCGACCGCGGCGTGGACCCCTCCGCCTCGGATCAGCGGCCGTGACCGCGCTCCTCGGCACCCTGCTGGCGCGCGCCGGCGGTGGCCAGTCGTTCGGCGGGGGCGGCCACTCGTTCGGCGGCAGCTCGTACGGTGGCGGCGGCTACTCCTCGGGCGGCGGTTACTACGGTGGTGGTGGCTACTACGGTGGCGGTGGCTACTACGGCGGCGGCTTCGGTGGTGGAGGCATCGGCCTGGTCGTCATCCTCCTGGTGCTCTTCGTGGTCATCGTCCCGCTCCTCCGGGTGGGATTCTCGCTTTGGTCGTCAGGCCGGCTCAGTGGTCTGGGCGGGGCGGGCGGGCTCGGCGACGGAGGTGGCATCCCGGGCGAACGCTACGGGGGCTATGCGGATGCGCCCAGCGGGCAGCCTGTGGGTGCTGCCGCCGGCTACGACCAGCAGCAGGGTGTCAGCGCAGCCGCCGGCTACCCGGCGGACCGGAGCGCGAGCGCGGCCTCCGGGTACGACGACAGCCACCCCGTGGGGGCGCCGGATCGTTTTCAGGGGGCGGCGCTTCCCGGCAGCGACGAGCCGAGCTTCGCCAGCGCGGGGGATCCCGCCCATGGCCTGGAGGCGATCCGGGCCCACGACCCGGCGTTCGACGAAGCCGCGTTCCTGGCCCGGGTTGAGCGGGTGTTCTTCGTGGTCCAGCAGGCATGGTCGCAGTGCCAGCCGATGGCCAGCCGCCAGGTGATGGCCGACGGTGTCTGGCAGCAGCACAAGACCCAGATCGAGAACTACATCGCCCGCGGGCAGCACAACGCGCTCGACGGTCTCGCAGTCGGCAATGTCCGGCTCACCAGCGCGCATAGCGATGCCACCTTCGACACCGTCACCGTGCGCATCCGTGCGGCATCCGCCGACTACGATGTTGATGACAGGACCGGCCGAATGGTGAGCGGTCACCGCGACGTCGAGGAGTGGCAGGAGGACTGGCTGTTCCAGCGGTCCTCCAAGGCGGTGACCAAGCCCGGCGCCAGCTTGGGGGAGCAGCGGTGCCCCAACTGCGGGGCGCCACTGGATGTCGACCTCGCCGGGGTGTGCTCGTACTGCAGGGCATCGGTGATGAGCGGTGCGTATGACTGGGTGTTGAGCCGGATCGAGCAGATCTAGCGCCCGACCGCCGGCGTGGATAGCCGCGTTGATGGCGCGGCCCAGAAGGGCGCGGTCCCCACGCGCACGGCCACGTACATCGCCGCGGTGCTCCCTCGGCAACAAAAGCGGCACCGGGATGTTCCCGGTGCCGCTCTGTCGCTGCTCGGTTGCGCCGCCCCTGTGTGAGGTGGGGTTAGACCTCTTTGAACTCGGCGTCCACCACGTCGTCGTGGGCGCCGGGATGGGCCCCCTGGGGCTGTGGTTCGGGGGCGGCTCCCTCGGTGGGCGTGGCGCCGTCGCTTGGCGGGGGCTGGTTGGCGTACACGGCTTCACCGATCTTCTGGATGTTGGCCTGGAGGTCGTCGGACGCCGCCTTGATCTTCTCAGTGTCGTTGGCGGCGATCGCCTCGCGCACCGCAGTGATCTTGGTCTCCATCTCGGTGCGCAGCTCGCCGGGCACCTTGTCGCCGGCATCCTTGAGCGCCTTCTCGGCCTGGAAGGCGAGCTGGTCTGCGCGGTTCTTGGTTTCCACGGCCTCGGCGCGCTGCCGGTCGGACTCGGCGTTGGCCTCGGCCTCCTTGACCATGCGGTCGACCTCCTCCTTCTTGAGGGTGGTCGAGCCGGTGATGGTCACCCGGTTCTCCTTGCCGGTTCCGCGGTCCTTGGCGGTGACATGGAGGATGCCGTTGGCGTCGATGTCGAAGGTGACCTCGATCTGTGGCATCCCGCGCGGTGCCGGGGGGATGCCGTCGAGCTGGAAGGTGCCGAGAATGCGGTTGTCGCGAGCCATCGGGCGCTCGCCCTGAAGCACGACCACCTCGACGCTGGGCTGCGAGTCGGCCGCTGTCGAGAAGACCTGGCTCTTGCTGGTGGGGATCGTGGTGTTGCGCTCGATCAACTTGGTGTTGACCTCGCCCTCGGTCATGATCCCCATGCTCAGCGGGGTGACGTCGAGGAGCAGGACGTCCTTGACCTCGCCCTTGAGCACGCCCGCCTGGATGGCGGCCCCGACCGCGACCACCTCGTCGGGGTTGACCCCACGGTGCGCGTCCTTGCCGGTCATTCCCTTGACCAGCTCCTGAATGACGGGCATCCGCGTGGAGCCGCCCACCAGGATCACCTCGTCGAGCTCCTTGGCCGACATGCCGGCGTCCTTGAGGGCGTCCTCGAAGGGCTGGCGGCAGCGCGCCGTCAGGTCGTCGGTGAGCTGCTCAAACTTGGCGCGCGAGAGGTTCAACGCGAGGTGCTTGGGGCCGCTCGCATCCGCGGTGATGAAGGGAAGGTTGACCTCGGTCTCGGGCCGCTGCGAGAGCTCGATCTTGGCCTTCTCGGCGGCCTCGGTGAGCCGCTGCAGCGCCTGGCGGTCACCGCGAAGATCGATCCCCTGGTCGCGCTTGAACTCGTCGGCGAGCCAGTCAACGATGCGCCGGTCGTAGTCGTCACCACCGAGGTGGGTATCGCCGTTGGTGGACTTGACCTCGAACACACCCTCACCGACCTCGAGTACGGAGACGTCGAAGGTGCCACCACCGAGGTCGAAGACGAGGATCTTCTCGTTCTCCTTCTTCTCCAGCCCGTAGGCCAGCGAGGCGGCGGTGGGCTCATTGATGATCCGCAGAACATTCAGTCCGGCGATCTGGCCGGCGTTCTTGGTGGCCTGGCGCTGCGAGTCGTTGAAGTACGCGGGGACAGTGATCACCGCGTCCGTGACGGTCTCGCCCAGGTATGCCTCGGCGTCCGTCTTGAGCTTCTGAAGCACCATCGCCGACACCTGCTCGGGGGTGTAGGTCTGGCCTCCGGCCTCGACCTCGACGCGGCCGTCCTTCCCGGAGATCACCTTGTAGGGCACCTGCTTGGCCTCGTTGGAGACCTCGGCGAGCTGGCGGCCCATGAATCGCTTGATCGAGGAGACGGTGTTGTCCGGGTTGACGGCTGCCTGACGGCGGGCGAGCTGTCCAACCAGCCGCTCACCGCTGCGGGTGAAGGCGACCACCGAGGGAGTGGTCCGGCCGCCCTCCGCGTTGGCGATGACAACCGGCTCGCCGCCCTCCATCACCGCAACCACGCTGTTGGTGGTGCCGAGATCGATACCGACGGTCTTTGCCATGTTCAGCCCTACCTTTGCTTGTTTTCTCGAATGTGGGGTGGCGCGCCGGACGCGGCGCGGCGCTGGACATTCAATACCGCCGGGGTGGCCATGCTAAACGCCCCATCCCCTGCATCGTGGCCACGAACAGCGCTTGCAGCCAGCGGTGGAAGGCGGCCGACATGTCCGCGCGAAGCTCCGCACTGGGGGAGGGCTAGGCTTCGTCCGATGAACGGCGAAGGTCCCGCCTCGCAGCTCCGCGACCTGCGCGACCGGGCCGACCAGGACTTCCTGACGCCGGCCGACCCCAACGCGAGCCGGGAGGCGGGACGCCACCAGGTGGATCTCATCGAGCTCGGGCTGCGGGTGGCCTGCACCCGGGCGCGCTACCCCAACCGACCGGACGGCACCGACCTCTATGTGGTCACCGTCTCGCGGCTGGCGCTCAACGCCCAGCCCCAGGTCGCCGAAGCGCAGACCGTGCTCAGCCTGCTGTTCGGGCGCTCCGCCGGGCGGGTCGAGGAGCGGCCGAGCGGACCGCTGATTCGCAGCTACCGGGTCGCGGCCGCCGCGACCGAATAGCGTCCCGGCAGGCTCAGCGCTCCTCCGGGTACCCCTGCTCACCGATCAGGGGCACGAAGCGGCAGGGCCCGAGCTCCGCCCGTTCGAGTCCGCTGCCGGTCCGCCGGATCCGAATGAGGACATCCGCTTCGCCGCGGGCCAGGGGCACCACCAGCCGACCGCCCTCGGCGAGCTGCTCGGTCAGGCCCTCGGGAAGCCGCGGAGCCCGCGCAGCCACCACGATGGCGTCGTAGGGCGCCATCGGAGGCCAGCCCGTGCTGCCGTCTCCCTGAACCACCTCCACGTCGTAGCCAAGCCGGTCGAGCCGTTCGCGAGCTGACCGAACCAGGCCGGGGAGACGCTCCACGCTGGTCACCCGAGCGCCGCACCGGGCGAGGACCGCCGCCTGGTAGCCGCTCCCCGTCCCCACATCCAGCACCCGCTCCCCGCCCTCCAGCTGGAGCGCGCCCACCAGGGTGGCGACCATCAGCGGTTGCGAGATGGTCTGTCCATCACCGATCGGCAAGGGCCGGTCCGCGTAGGCCTCGGAGCCCAGCTCGGCGGCGACGAAGTGCTCGCGCCGCACCGTCGCCATCGCAGCCAACACGCGGCGGTCGTCGATTCCACCCTCCCGCAGGCGCAGCATCATCCGGGCCTCCGGTGCCCGCGGGTCAAGGAACCACTGCCGCCAGAGCCGGAGGGGGTGCATGGTTGGCGATCTACCCCCCGGGCGATCCATGGTGCGCCGGCTCTGGCGAGGTCGACAGTGTCACCGCAGCATGGCTCGAGTCAGGCCCCTCGGTCGGTGGCCGGAAACCCGGGGCGGGGGGTCAGCTCGAGGTCGACCGGTGGGGTCTCCGGGCAGCGCCAGACGATGTACGGCTTCTTCCAGCGGTCGTGGTACTCGTTGCCGCTGCGCACCGCCTCCGCGTACGCGGTGCGAAAGCGGGCGGGATCCTCCGCCAGGATGGCCTCGCGGAGCGGCGCCAGGGCGGCGCTCAAATAGTCGTCAACGTCGCCCGCGTACTTGGGGCGGGTCACGTTGCCCAGCTCGAAGAGCTTGATCGTGTGGCGCAGCTGGTAGTGCGCTAGCGGCCAGTTGCCCGCCGCGGCGGCGTGGTAGAGGCGCCACATCCGGTCGCCGATCTGAGGCATCAGCCTGGCCAGGCCGGGCTGGAGGGCGAAGACGTCGGCTGCGGTGACCTCGCGCGTCGCCGCCGTGGCGGTGGGGCGCGCAATGGGGAGCCGCCGGCGTTTGCCCTGCTCGGCGTCGGTCTGGTCAGCCACTGGCGCGGCTCCTTCTCTGTGACATCGCGCCCGCTCGGGCGTTGTTCCCAGCATGATCGCCAGCACTGCCCTTCAGGGTGCAGTCCGGCCGGGTCCCGAGGGGGTTGGCGTGGTCGACGAGCGCCTGCCCTTCGAGGAGGTGTACCGGCGTCACGCCGACGCGGTGTACCGCTTCTGCCTTTCCCAGCTCGGCAACCGTGCCGCCGCCGAGGACGTCGCGGCCGACACCTTCAGCTCCGCCTTTGCCGCGTACGAGAGGGTGCAGCCCGACGAGGCCGGGCTCCGACCCTGGCTTTTTCGCATCGCTCGCAACGCCGGTATCGACCACGGACGGCGGCACCGCCGGTTGGGCTTCCTCTTCGGCCGGCTGGGCCGAGCGCAGGCACCGCCCCCCGACGTGGAGTCGCTGGCCGGTCTGCGCGCCGAGCTCCGCGACGTGCTCAGCGCCATGGCCGCCCTCGGCGCGAGGGACCGAAGCCTGGTGGGTTTGCGCATCGCCGGCGGTCTGTCCTACAGCGAGATCGCCGAGGCCATGGGAATGAGCGAGGGGGCGGCGCGCACCGCCACCCACCGTGCCCTGGGGCGGGTCCGGGCCTGGGTTGAAGGGAACGA
>JBHEMT010000010.1:0-7808 GCA_046262435.1 Candidatus Dormibacteria bacterium
GGGCGGGGTCCCGGGTGTTCCAGGCGTCCTCAGCCGCCTGGACCTTCACGCGGGCGCTGTCCTCGTCAAAGGGCGGCAGCGGCGGCCGGACCTCGGCTGCGTCGGTCAGGGTCATTTCAGGACGTCACCCGCGGCATTCGAAGTCATCGAGATGGCAGCCTTCCTGTTGCGGTGATCGTCCAGTACGTTCCACGCGACGCCCGACCGCCTCGGCTACGTCCCCGTCACTGACCGCTGCAGCTCGCGCCGTGTTGACAACCTTCAAGCGGATGCTCACGCCCAGCATTCCCAGGGCGGCAAAGGTGAGGATAGCGGGAACGGCACCGGCCGCCCGCGCCGTTCCCGGCTGGTAGCCTCGTCGAATGCGGCACGGGCACTTCCACCCTCTAAGGTTCGACCCTGGACTGCGGAAGGGGCTACTGGCGGCAGGGCTTGTGGTGATCGCAGCGGCATTCGGCGCGGCGCGGACTCACCCGCAGCATCGGTCGCCCGCCCGGAGCGCGCCGCTCATCGTGGAGTTTGCCCCTCCGGTGCTGGCCTGCCCGGTGGCCGCGAGCGGGGCTGCACCGGGAACCGTGCCCATCCTCATGTATCACTGGATCCGAGTGGATCGAAACCCCCATGATCCCGTGGGCAAGGCGCTGTCGGTTACGCCCAGCGACTTTCAGGCACAGATGCGCTGGCTGCACGAGCACGGTGAGCACAGCGTCACCCTGGCGCAGCTGCGTGAAAGCCTCCACGGCGGGGCTCCCCTGCCGGCGCATCCTGTTGTGCTCACCTTCGACGACGGTTTCGCCGACTTCCTCACTGTGGCGGTGCCGGTCCTGCAGCGTTACGACCTCACAGCCACGGTGTTCGCGGTCTCGGGGTTCATCGACCGTCCGGCACACCTCTCGGTGGCGCAACTCCAGGCCGTGGTCAGGGCGGGCATGGTGATCGGAGCCCACACCGTCAGCCACCCCGACCTGACCACGCTTCCGACCCCGGCGGCGGAGCGGGAGATCGCTGGATCGAAGAGCAGCCTCGAGGCGTGGACGGGTCAGATGGTGACCGACTTCGCCTACCCGGCGGGCCGGTTCAACCCGGCCGTCGAGAAGCAGGTTGCGGCAGCAGGTTTCCTGGATGCGGTGACCACTGGCATCGGTGTCAACCATGCCGGTGAGAATCCCTTCGCCTGGAGCAGGGTTCGCGTCAGCGGCGGAGAGAGTTTGCCGGGCTTCGCTCGCAGCCTCCAGATTGGAGTACCGGACGTGCCCTCCACTGGCTGCAGTCCTGGCGCGCCGGAGCCAGGCGCCTCCCTGCGCGCTGCGGCGTGAGCACCCGCGCGGTCGCCGTCACCCTGCTAGCCGGCCTCCTCGGCGCGTGCGGCGGAGGAGCGTCGCAGCCGTCGAGCGGGGGGGCCACCGCCCGCGCTACCCCGGCCGCCCCACCGCGACCCATCGACTGGCTCACCTACATGGGCAGCCCGACGCGCAGCGGACAGGCCAACCTGCCGGTGCCGCAGGGCCCTCTGCGCATCGCCTGGCGGTCCCCCGTCCTCGACGGGGCGACGTATGCCGAACCACTGGTGTCCGAGGGGACCCTGATCGTCGCCACCCAGAGCAACACGCTGTACGCACTCTCGCCTGCTGACGGTCACATCCTCTGGCACACCCACCTGGGGGACCCCGACACCGACCTCGCTCCGCCCTGCACCGTGCGCACCCTGGGGGGTCTCACCAGCACCCCGGTGATCGACCCAACCACGCACACCATCTACGCCGGGACGTTCGTGCAGCCCGGTGTGCACGAACTGGTGGCGCTCGACTCGCGCAGTGGAACCGTTCGCTTCCGGCGACCGATTGAACCGAGGGGTGAGAACCCCTTTCTTGAGGGCCAGAGGGGCGCACTTGCCTTGGCGAACGGCATGGTCTACATCCCCTTCGGTGGCCGCTTCGGGGACTGCGGGCGCTACCACGGCGCGGTGATGGGCATTGCGGCCGACGGCAGCGGGCCTGTGCTCGAGTTCCGCGTGCGCGCCAGCCAGGGGGCTGGCATCTGGGCGCCGACGGGTGTGGTGGTCGAGCCCGGCGGCAACCTACTCGTCACGACGGGAAACACCTGGGGCGCCGCTGCGGGCGAGGGGTACAACGACAGCAACTCGGTGATCCGGCTCTCACCCCAGCTGCGTCCCCTCGACTACTGGGCGCCACGTGACTGGCAGCAGCGAAGTGCCGGTGACGTGGACAAGGACGTGGGCTCACTCGGACCGCTGCTGGTGGGTGGCGACCGGGTCCTGCAGGCGGCCAAGCACGGCACCGCCTTTCTGCTGCACCGCCAGCCTCTGGGCCACGTGGGCGGCGAGATGACCAGCGTGGATGTGGGCACGGACGCGATCGGTTCGGCTGCGTACTCGGCGGCCGAGCAGATGGTTCTGGTGCCCACGACCGGTGGCATGGACGGCGTGAGCCTCGGACCTGGTCCGGAGCTGCGCCGCGTGTGGTCGACGCCGACGGGCCACTGGTATGGGCCTCCCCTGGTGGGTCACGGCGCGGTGTGGACTGTCGACGTGCTGAACGGCACGCTGTACGTCCTCGCTGTCAAGGACGGCGCTCAGCTCGGAGTCCTGAAGGTCGGCCCGGTGGTGCACTTCACGACCCCGACTCCGGTCGGCAAGCTTGTGGTTGTGGCCACGACTACGGGCGTGGTGGCCGTCGACGCCTGACGCCTGCTGCGCCCACCCGCCGGCAGGGCGTCCGCACCGGATCGCCTACCGTCGGGACTCCGCGCGACAACCTGGACCTATACTCCCGCGGATGCTCAGGTCACGCCTGCGGCCCGTGGTTGCGGCGAGCAGGACGGCCCTCCGAGCGGCCGGGGCGCGACCCTCAGTGCGACGCTGGTTGGAGATTGCCGCGTCGGAGGTCACCGCCGCGCTGACCGATACCGTCGACGAGGCACGCTACGGGGCGGCGTATTTTGGGCGGTCCCGCCCCAAGCAGACCGATGCCGGGCTGGTCAGCGGCTACGCGCGCTACGACCGCAGTTCGAGCCAGATGAACCTCGCGGCGTACCTGGTCTGGCGGGAGCTGAGCGCCATCCGCGCTCTCGACGTGGGAGCCGCCTACGGGTACATGGTCGAGGCACTCCGCGATCTCGGGTTCGACGCGGTGGGCGTGGAGTACAGCGAGCATGCCGCCCGTCACGCATCGCCGGGTGCGGCAGGGCACCTGTTGCAGGGCGACGTCAGCGCGGGCCTCCCCTTTCGCGATGCCCAGTTCGACCTGGTCACCATCTTCGAGACACTCGAGCACCTTCCCCCGAAGGTGATCCCGGACGTGTTGGGGGAGCTCCGTCGGGTCTGCTCAGGCTTTCTGGTCGCCACCATCCCCTCCTTCGGTCCCAACGCACACGGTGCCGACGGTTTTCTCGACCACAAGGTGCGCGACGACGTGATCGACAGCTACTACCAGCGCGGGCCTCAGTACACGGGTCCGGTGCCGTATGAGGATCTCTACCCTGATGCCGCCGGGCTGCCGGCCGAGGGGCACCTCACCATTGCCTCCTTCGCGTGGTGGACGGACCGTTTCGCCGAGGCCGGATTCCTGCGCTGCGGTGCGGTGGAGGAGCGCCTGGCCCCCGAGCTGCGCCGTTTCGGCGTGGCCAACCTCTGGAACCTCTACGTCATGCGCGTGCCCCAGGTTGACGAACCGTCCACCGCGCCGCGCACCGACGAGGAACTGCGTGCGGCGCAGCGCCGGCTGCGACTGCGCCCCAAAGAACAGCCTGACCCGCCGCCGTCTCGCTACCCGGCCGCAGGGGTCGGCGCCAGCTGACAACCGCCCCCCCGGTAGTCCGTCAAAACTCAACGCGGTTCACCTTTCCGGTTGCTGCCGGGGTCGCGACCGTGGAGCTGACCGGCGGATTGGCCCGCGGGCGCTGGCTGTACGAGCTCCAGGCGGCCACCGAGCTGGTGGTCGACTATCTCGACCCACACCTGTGCAGCGTGCCCGGCGTCGAAGCGTCGCATGGGGAGCTGCCGGCGGACTTCATCGCCACTCCGCGGCTGCGCCTGAGCATCAATGGCGTGCTCCACGAACTCATCTGTACCGATCCCCGGGTGCTGGAACGGCACTACGCCCGGCCGCGTCACCAGGAGGTTGCCTATTCCCCCCGCCCCGACCGCTGGACGGATGCATACCACCACGCTCGAATCCGCCAGGCGCGACGGCTGCTTGTCGGTGTCACGGGCCGGGTGTGCGATGTCGGATCCGGCCATTCGCTGGTGGCTATGGCGGGCCCGTGGGCTTTCGACCTCTGCGCCTGTGATCGCGACGCGGAGGCGATCAACGAGCTGCGCGCGCGCGGCATCGACGGCCGGACCGGGCCCGCTGAGGAGCCGCCCTTCGAGCCGGGAACGTTCGACGCGGTGTTTGCCGGAGAGATCGTGGAACACCTCGCGGAGCCGCGCAAGGCGTTGCGCCGTTGGGTTGAGCTGTTACGGCCCGGTGGCCGGCTCATCGTCACCACCCCCAACCGGCGGCATCTGCTGACCCGTGTGCGCGGGCACGAACTGGTGGAGAATCCAGAACATCTCTTCGAGTGGAACCTGGGCGAGCTGAGTGAGGCGGTGGTCGGCGCAGGGGGGCAACCGCAGTCCGTCGAGGGGCTGGTCCTGCCCCTGCCGGTCTACGTCCCGGGTCGCGGCTGGCGAGACCTGGGGCTGGCGCTGGTGCAGAGGGGGCACCTGCCTGCGCCTGTAGGCGTGCGGCTGATCGAACTTGGGCGGTTGGCTCCAGCGCTGGCAGCCGACCTGGCGATCGTGGCACGGCGGGTCGCCTAGGTCCGGCGCGAAGTCCTGCCCGTCACGCCTCGGCCGGCCGCCGCCCCGAACTGTAGCTCCCGCTGAGTTCCGAGGACCGGCCCGCTTGCGCGGACCGGTCCTCAGTGGAACCTCGGACAGATGTCGGCCGCCTGGACGCCGCGACGAGAGCCCAGGCCGAGGTCAGTGCCAGAAACGCGGCCAGACCTTACGAAGAGGAGGAAACCGACCCCGCTGTCTGCTGGGCGTTGGCGCCAACCTCTTCCTGCAGCTGCTGGGCATGCTGTTGCCCGCTCTGCTGTGCGGTTTCGGTCGCGCTCTGGGCGACGTCCTGGGCAACCTGCTTGCCATGTTCGATCACCTGCCCGCCGCTGTCCTTCAGCGTGTCCTTAACCTGGTCGGCCACCTCACCCAGCTTGCGGTCCTCGAGGCGGGAGGAGGGAAGGAGGAGGCCGGCAAGGAAGCCGAGGGCTGTGGCCCCGACGGCTAGCCCCAGGGGGTTCTGCTGCGCCACACTGGCGACGCGCCTGGTGGTGCGCTTGACGTCCTGGCCCGATGGCGTCGCACTGCTGACCTTGGCGGACAGCTGGTCCTTCTGGGTTGCCACCGCATCGGTGGCGTCAGAGGCAGTACCCACCACCGCGTCCTTGAAGCCGGCGATTTTTCCCACGACTGCGTCCTTCCTGTCGGTTACGGCGTCCTTGGCACGGGCCTTGACGTCTGTCTTGTAGCTGAGCGCCTCGACCGTGTCGCCAAGCCGCTCGCGAGTCTGGTCTATCTCCGCCCTGATTGTGCTTGGATCTTTGTCCATTCCAGGTCCTCCTTAACACTGTCAACGGTCTGCTCCGGCGTGGCAGGCAGACCTTGCTTCAAACGGGTTCTGCCGGCGCTGGCGAGGCCGGCCGCAATCACCGCGTAGACGACGGTCACGATCAGTGCAGCCACCCATACGTGCATGGCCAGGCTCAGCAGTGCGATGAGGCACGCCGTGAGCGCCCCCAGAGCCAGCAGGGCCACGATGGCGGAGCCACCGAAGAGTCCGACGCCGACGCCGGCCTGCTTGCCCTTCTGCGTCATCTCCGCCTTGGCAAGCTCAAGCTCCTGGCGCACCAGGGTCGAGGTCTCGCCTGCCAACTGGCGCATCAGATCCGGGATGGACTGTTCACGCACGTTCTCGCGCGCGACCTGAGGGGCGACGAAGCGGGGATCCTGGGTCATCACAGGCCCGAGCTGGGCGCTCCGGGCGCGATCGGCTGCCGGGACACATAGGTGTCATACGGAACGGAACCCTCACTGACCGACGCCGGGGTGTACGACGCGGCACCCAAGGGCTGGGTCCGGGTGCCTGCCGTCGGATACGGCTCGTAGCTCAGCTGCGCCGAGGGGAACGGCTGTGCGCCGACCGACTGCTGGCCCTGGTAGCGGCGGCTGCTGGAGGCCTTGAGAAAGCGGGAGGCAAGCAAGCCGACCGCAACACCACCCGCCACAACGGTCCAGGGCTGACGGCGTCCATAGCTCTCCACGTCGCGGAGAATCCGGTCGGCGTCTGAGGTCTTGAGGTACTGCGCCAGCTGCTCAGCCCTGTCCGCGATCGGGCTGATCACCTTGGCTGGAGCCTCGCTTCCCTTGGAGCGCAGATCTTCACTGGTGCTGCGCAGCGCCTGGCTGACTGTCGAAAGCTGTTCTCCGGCCTCCGTGGAACGGGTGTCGACCTGCTTGCGCATCTGGTCGGCGACCTGCCCCGAGGCCTGCTGAGCCTTGTCCGACACGGTCTGGACGGCATCGGACGCTCCGTCCGGCAGGGCTGCCTGCACCTTGCCCGTGACCCCGCCAGTGGCGGGCTGCTGGCCGTATCCCGAGATCTCGCTCATCGTCTGCCTCCTTGTGCGAGGCTGCGCCTGATGGCCCAACCTCTCCCTGCGACGCCGTGCGGAGCGTCCACTACCTGATAGTTGGACTATCATCCGAGGTGGTACCACGAATAGCAAATGCGCCACCCAGCCCCTCCTCACGGGCACCCGGAGAACCATGGGGCGCACCTCGAGCGCGGTCGAGGGCCCCTCGGCAGCCACCGCGTCGAAGTCCAGGGCGTACCCGAGCGGCTTGATCGCCGATCCGACAACTCTGCGAGAGACCTTGGAACTTCCTGGGTGTTCAGCGGCGGCGGCACCGGGCCGCCGGGCAGCCCGGGTCAGCGGAGCGGTGAATGCCCGCTGGGTATCCGTTCCTCGGGTGGTGGGGGCGATGGCGGCGTGCCGTCGCCAAAGGGCCGGCCGCCGAGCGATTCGCGGCCGTGGGGGCGCAGCCAACCAGCGAGGTCAGGGCCAAGCGGGAAGATTCCGGTGGGATTGATGTCCCGATGTACCTGGTAGTAGTGGCGCTTGATGTGGTCGAAGTCGACGGTGTCGCCAAACCCCGGGGTCTGAAATAGGTCGCGGGCATACGCCCAGAGCACGGGCATCTCGGACAGCTTTTCGCGGTTGCACTTGAAGTGCCCGTGGTACACGGCATCGAACCGCACCAGGGTGGTGAACAGCCGCACGTCGGCCTCGGTGACGGTGTCACCCATCAGGTAACGCTGGGTTTGCAGACGCTCGGAAATCCAGTCGAGCCGACCGAAGAGGCGGGTGTACGACCGCTCATAGGCCGCCTGAGTCCCCGCGAAGCCGCACCGGTACACACCGTTGTTGACGTCGGCGAAGATGGCCGCCATCACCTCGTTCATCTCCGCGGCCAAGGCGGGGGGATAGAGGTCGGGTGCGCCGTCGCGCTGATGGCTCCGCCACTCGGTGATCATGTCGAGGGTCATCTGACTGAAGTCGTTGGTGACCACCGCCCCGGTGGGAATATCGACGATCGCCGGGATGGTGATGCCGCGCTCGTACCCCGGGGTGCGCCTGAAAAAAGCCTCCTGCAGGCGTTCGATTCCCAGGACCGGGTCGCGTCCCCCGGGATCGAGGTCGAATGTCCAGCTGCGCTCGTCATGGGTCGGGCCGGCGATCCCCAT
>JBHEMT010000011.1:0-5058 GCA_046262435.1 Candidatus Dormibacteria bacterium
GGTGTAGAAGGGCTTGGGCGTGGCCCGTCCGGGATCGACGAAGCGCTCGCGCGCGCCGGAGTCGAACCCCTGGCGAACCACCTCTGCTTTGAGTGTGGGGGTGTTCTCCTGGTCGGCCAGGATGCCGGGGTCGACGTTCTCGGCCCCTCCGCGCTTGTAACCGGGGAGCTGGTCGGGGCGCAGCAGGTAGGCGTTGGCGGCGCGATGGGCTGACGGAGTGAGTATTGGCGTCGCCGTCGGTGCCCCGGGGATCTCGCCGCTGTCGCAGGCGACAAGGCCAAGCACGAGCAGCGACATGGCGACCGCCCGCAGTGCTGGTGGTGACACCACGCGATGGTACTCAGCCGGAACGCCGGCCCCGGCAGCGTCGGCACCAGCAGCGGCTGCTGGCCGCTGGCGCCATTGCGCGCGGGTCAGTGCAGGTCGAGCACCAGACGCACGGGACTGAGGACGTACCCGGCGCTCACCGTGACCGGGTGGACGAGGGTCAGTGCATAGACCGTCGCGCCGGCCACCGTTGCCCGGGGGAGCAGGGTGACCGCGATGACGGTGGTGCCGTCAGGCTGGGCCGGAGCGCCGCCGCTCACTCCGAATAGCTCGACCCAGACAGTCCGGGCGTCGTGAGTTCCCACCACGGCGCGCGGGGTTCCGCCGCCGGCACTCGGCGAGGCCAGGTCGAAGACCACCCGGTAGTCGCCCGGGTGTGCCCCGTACCGCACCCCCTGGAGGCCATACCCGCTCGACCCGTCCCCGAGCAGATGCGGGTCGGTGAGTCCGGCGGTGGTGGCGACTGGGGCGGCCGAGCTCGCCGGCGCCGCCGACGGAGCCGCGGAGGGTTGCGCCGAGGGCGCCGCCGCGGACGGGTTCGGCGGCACCACGACCACGGGGGCGGCCGAGGAGTGAGCGGCGGGGGCGGGCGCGCGGTGCACCGCGGCCACCGGGTTCGACGCGGTGATGCGAGTCACCGAACGGCCGGTGAGCAGCCCGACGAGGGCCAGGATCCCCACCAGCGCGACGGCACCGAGCAGCCGGCGCGGCGCCTCGCTCTGTAGGCGCGCGGCGTGGCGACCGATCCCGGCCATCGCCGCGGGTACCGCCGCGGGACGGCTCAGCGGCCTGCGCGACGGACGGCGATCGGCACCGGCATCAGCCGTCCGCGAGCTGGAGCCGGCCATCGTGGAGCGGCGCGGAGCTGAGTAGTCAACGGCCGGCACCCAGCCGGGCTCGTCCGCGCCCGAGGGGGGTGCGGTGGTGGGGACCGCCGGGGTGGGCCTCGTGGCTGCGTCTCCCCACCCGGGGATCCTTCCCCCCGCCGGGGCGTCCGCGGCGGGGGTCGCCGCGCGGACGGGCGGCGTGGGGTGTACCCGAGGCAGCCAGGGAGAGGGAGCCTGCGGGTCAGGGAAGGCGATCCCCGGAAGCGAACCCGCGGGTGGGGTCGGATGCGCCACCGGGTCCGCGGCCCGGGGCGGGAGCACGCGCCTGGTCCAACGGTCCTCCGCTTGACCGGTGCCGGTGAGGTGGGTGTCGACGTCGCCTTGCCCGGCCCCCTCCGGCGCCGTTGAGGCGGCGGCCATACCACCGCGCATCGCCCGGCGGCCCGCGGGGACGGGCCGGCCCCGCAGCGGTGCCCCGGTGCCGCTCACCACCTGGACCGAGTCGTCGAAGTCGTCCACCGGCCCCCGGGAGAGCGCTCGGTACATCGCCACCCGCTCCCGGGCCCGGCCGAGCAGCCCGGGACGGACGGCGCGCTGCGGCTCGGCGGGCGGGCCGGCGTCGAAGTCCTCGGCCGTGTCCGCCTCCCAGCTTTCGTCGAACGCAAAGGCGGGCAGATCGGGGGGCCCAGCGTGGTGAGCCGGGGCGGTCCAGGGATCGGCGTCGGGAGGGGAGGTCCAGGTCGATGACACGCTTGGGTCTCCTGGGAGGGCCGATGGGACCGCCGCGGGGGACATGGCCCCGGCGATGGGTGGAAAGGGGAGCTCGAGGGCGGGACGGGTCTGGTGCCTCGGGTGGTGCGCCTCGGGGCCCGGGGAGGCGGTCCGCTGGGCCACGCCCAGGGCCGCCCCTGAGGGGTCGCCGTCAGGTTCGCTCTCGGCCGCATCCGCGCCAAAGCCGCCGCCCGACTCCCGCGCGGCAAGCGACCGGCGGCGCAGGTAGTCGTCGCGCCGGGCCGTCAGCGGGGCGGGGTGCTGGAAGCGGTCGCGCTGCCATGGCGGTGCCCCGGGGCCGCCGCCCGGGCCCCACCCGTCCAGCTCGATATCGGCGCGCTCGGGAAGCGGGTCGTCGGGACGGATGAGTCGCAGCTGCTCGAGCAGGGCGTGGACCGAGTGGTCGGGGACGTGCGCCGGTGCCAGCGCCGCGATCCGCTTGGTCTCCTCGGTGAGGTGCTCCAGCCCACCCCGGCAGCGGGTGCAGCCCACCAGGTGCGCCTCCAGTTCACCGCGGCGGCTGGCTTCGAGCTCGTCGTCCAGGTAGCAGCTGAGGGTCAGCAGGCTGCACTTCACAGCCGGATCTCGCGGAAGACGTTGCCGAAGTCGCGGCGCGAGCGCGCCACCAGGCGGGCCACTGCCTCAGGCGAGCACTCCAGGGCGGTGGCCATCTGCCGGTAGTCGAGGCCCACCCGGTCGCGCAGCAGCAGGGCCACCCGGCAGTCGAAGGGGATCGTCAGCAGGGCGCGCTTCACCGTGTTCATCCGGGCAGCGGCGCTCGCATCCATCTCCGCATAGAAGGGGGGCCGGCTCCGGCGAAAGAGACGGCTGGGCCCGGTGGGGCGCGGCGGGAAGCGGTGCTGCTGTCGGCAGGCCCGGGTTACCGCCCGGTACAGCGCCGCCCGGCCGTCGGCCTGGAGGCGCGCCGGCGGGTACTTGGCCGCGTGGTACATGCCACCGGCGACAAATTCAATGGCGTCGTCGGCATCGCCGACCAGATGGGTGGCGTACGTCGACAGCTCATCGAGATGCTCGCGAACGATGACCGCGAGCTCACCCGAATGGGGCGGAACTTCTGCTGCGACGTTGATCATGGCGTGGAGTGGGACGACGGTCGCGCGGTATCGGAGTCGCCAGCATACAGCGGTGTGGTGGTTCCGTCAATCGAGGACGGCAGCGACCCGGAGCAGCGCGCCACCGCGCACCGCGCTCGGCTGTTCCAGCCCGGCACGCGCCCACGCGACCGCCGGGATGCCGATGTCGGCGACCAGAAGCGCGCCGGTGTGAGCGCGTGCCCGCGCACCCCATAGCCCGCGCTTCATCGCCGTCAGCGTGCAGGTGGTGTGGGCGCTGACGCATGCCCCCGCCGCGGTGCCGCTGTCGACGTCAAGCCCGCTGGGCACGTCGACGCTGAGGATGCGGGGGTGGCGCAGCGCCGCGATGACTGCCGCGTCCAGGTCGCGCGGCGCCCCGCGCAAACCGCTTCCCAGCAGGCCGTCGACGACCAGGCGCGCCTCTGCCAGCCTCGCCGCCAGTGGTGCGCCGACCGCCAGCGGCGCAGCGTCGTCCACCTCGATCAGGGTCGCTGACGGCGCGCTGGCGCGCAGGCGGCGCCGTTGTTCGGTGACCAGCGGGCCGGGGTGCGGAGCACCCACCAGCAGGACGGTTACGGCGCAGCCCCAGCCCGCCAGCTGCCGCGCCATCACCAGCGCATCTCCCCCGTTGTTGCCACGTCCGGCACAAACGAGCACGGGGCCGGGAGCGCGACCGAGCAGGCGCCAGGCGGTCCGGGCCAGCTGCCACCCGGCGGTCTCCATCAGCACCTCGAGGGGCAGCCCAGCCTCGGCGGCGGCGGCGTCGAGACGGCGCACCTCCTGCGCGCGGAGCGCACCCAGGCGGCGGTGCTCCGCGTGGCCAGAGCCCGTCATCGGCGCGCTAGGGTAGCAGCGCGATGGTCGCCGATCCCACGAGCACGGTCACCGGTTCAGCGCGGCGGCCGGCGTGGGCCCTTCCCGCGCTGGTCCTGGGCCTCGTCGCGGTCGCGGTCGCGCTGGTGGTGGGCCTGCGCGGTCTGGTCGCCAACCCGGTCCGCTCCACCGCGGGGGGAGTGACCACCCTGGACGGCTCCTTTCAGCCGTACCCGTGCCCCGGTGCTGCGGTGGCGTGCGCCCAGGGCTTCGTCCAGGCCGGCTCCCGCGGCGTGTTCGTCAGGTTTCCCAGCGGCTGCCCGCTGCCCGCGCGCGAGGCTCACGTGGTGGTCCAGGCACGCAGCGCGTCCGACCTGGGCAAGGCCGCCTACCGCGCCCTGGGATGTGCCCAATCATGAGCGCCTTGCGGTGAGCGAGGTCGGCCACACACCCCGTCGCTGCTCGCTGTGGGCGATGCCCACCGGAGCGGAGACGGACCGCCTGCAGGAGCTGCGCGACCGACTGGCCATCGCAGCGCACGGACTGGACTTCCCGATCCACTGCACGGTCTACGGGCACATCGGGCTGGACCCCGAGGAGGCGGCGCGGCGGATCGATGTCGGCGTCCGCGAGATGGCCCCGCACACCCTGAGGCTGGTTGCCACCGGGTTGGAGAACGAACTTTTCCGTGCCCTGTACCTGCGGGTCGAACCCACGGTCGCGGTGCTCAGCGCGCACCGCGCCGCAGCGGTGGCGCTGGGACTGCCCGAGTACCCGGCGTACTTTCCCCACGTGAGCCTGCTCTACAGCACCACGCCGGCCAACCAGCGGCGGGAGCTTGCCGGCGGCCTGGGGATCCCCCTGCCGATCACCCTGAGCGTGGAGACCGTGGCTCTCTACACCACTGCCGGCGAGGACACATCACGCTGGGGCCTGGTGAAGAGCTGGTCGCTGGGCCACTGAATTCGCCCATCGTGGCGGCTCGGACCCGGGCCGCCGTGCGCCGCAGCACCGACCGCCGTGCCCGGACAACAATTCCGCACAACAAAAAGAAGAGGCCCCCCGCGACGGGGAGCCTCTCCTGGAACGCGACCGGGCGGATGGCCCGGGCGGTTGGCTAGTACTCGGGCATTGCCGGCGCGGGCGCCTTGTTCTTCTCCGGCGCGTCGGTGATCAGCGCCTCGGTGGTGAGCAGCAGGCCGGCGATCGACGCTGCGTTCTGCACC
>JBHEMT010000012.1:0-13591 GCA_046262435.1 Candidatus Dormibacteria bacterium
GATATGCGGGTAGAACCAGTCGCCGGTCAGTGCGCACCAGGAGACGATGTCGGTCTCGGTGATGGTCCGACCGCGGGTGCGTTGCCGGTCGCCGACCTGGAGTTCGTCGAAGGTGCGAAAGAGGAGGAATCGGTCCATGAATGCTCCTCCTACGAATGGTGCTGCTGGCGATGCCAGAGCGCGCCCTCAACGCGCACTGACGCCCCGTCAGGCGGCGGAAAATATCGACGCGCCGGCTGATTCCGGGCGGAGTCTATGCCGCACCGTGGCGTCCGGTCAAGGTACGGATGCCTGTTTGACAAACCGTTCGATCGGTGGGTAGGTTGGCACCGCGCAGCGCCTCCCTGGAGTCTCCCATGCACGTTTACGACAAGCTCTTCATCGGCGGCCGCTGGTCGGCCCCGTCGTCCAGCGCGATGATCGACGTCATCGACCCCTCCACCGAGGCGGTGGTCGGCCGCGTTCCGG
This sequence comes from Candidatus Dormibacteria bacterium, assembly GCA_046262435.1. Classification (GTDB taxonomy): domain Bacteria; phylum Chloroflexota; class Dormibacteria; order Aeolococcales; family Aeolococcaceae; genus JBHEMT01. The sequence continues at coordinate 469 of JBHEMT010000012.1, forward strand.
AGGGCGAGCCCGCGGACGTCGACACCGCCGTGGCCGCGGCCCGGCGTGCCTTCGAGAGCTGGTCGGTGCAGCCGGTGAGCGAGCGGGGGGCCGCGCTGGAGCGGCTCCTCACGCTGCTCAAGGAGCACACCGACGAGATCGCCGGGCTGATCGCCACGGAGATGGGCGCTCCTCTGAAGGTCGCCACCCGGGTGCAGGTGGGTCTGCCGGTCGCGGTCCTGGGCAACATCGTCGCGGTGCTCGGGGAGTTCGGCTTCGAGGAGCGCATCGGCAACTCGCTGGTGCTGCGCGAGCCGGTCGGCGTGGTCGGATGCATCACACCGTGGAACTACCCGCTGCATCAGGTGGTGGCCAAGGTGGCCCCGGCGCTGGCTGCCGGCTGCACGGTTGTGCTGAAGCCCAGTGAGGTTGCCCCCCTGAGCATCTTCCGCTTTGCGGAACTGGTCGAGCAGGCCGCCTTTCCGCCCGGGGTTTTCAACCTCGTCAGCGGCTACGGTCCCGTGGTCGGCGAGGCGATGGCGGTCCATCCAGGGGTCGACATGGTGTCCTTCACCGGCTCGACCCGGGCGGGCCGTCGAGTGTCCGAGCTGGCCGCCCAGACGGTGAAGCGGGTCGCCCTCGAGCTGGGAGGCAAGTCGGCGGCCGTCGTTCTCGACGATGCAGACCTGGACCGCGCCGTCACCGCCGTGGTCAAGAACTGCTATCTCAACTCCGGCCAGACCTGTGCCGCGCTCACCCGCCTGCTGGTCCCGCAGGCCCGGCTCGCCGATGCCGAGCGGGTGGCCACGGCAGCGGCTGAGGGGTTCCGGCCAGGCAAGGCGCTTGACGCCGCGGCCAACCTGGGGCCACTTGCCTCAGCGGCTCAGCGTGAGCGGGTGGTCGGCTACATCGAGCGGGGGGTGGAGGAGGGAGCACGGCTGGTCACCGGGGGGACCGGCGACGGTGTGTCCGATGGCGGGTACTTCGTTCAGCCGACGGTGTTCTCGGACGTGACCCGGGAGATGACCATTGCCCGCGAGGAGATCTTCGGTCCGGTGCTGGCGATCATCCCGTATCGCGACGAGGAGGACGCAGTCGCGATCGCCAACGACAGCCAGTACGGCCTGTCCGGCAGCGTCTGGTCGGCGGATGTCGACCACGCGGTGCGGGTGGCCCGCCGCCTGCGCACCGGCCAGGTGGACATCAACGGTGGCGCCTTCAACCCGGCAGCCCCCTTTGGCGGGTACCGGCAGTCCGGCAACGGACGCGAGCTGGGCCGGTACGGCCTCGAGGAGTTTCTCGAGACCAAGGCCGTGCAGCTGCCCGCCGAGCGCTGACCCTCCGGTGGGTCGGGTTCCACTGGCCGAACGGGCGCCCTACGACCGCGACCACATCGTCGACGTCGCCGTCCGCGTCTTCCACGAGCGCGGATTCGACGGCACCTCGATGGCCGACATCGCCGCGGCCCTGGGGATACACAAGAGCAGCCTGTATCACCACATCTCGGGCAAGGAGGCGCTCCTCGACGAAGCGGTGAAGCGCGCCCTCAATGCGCTGCATGGGATGCTCGCCGAGCCTGAAGCCGTCGAGGGCCGAGCCGTGCACCGGCTCCGCTATGTGGTGCGGCGAACCGTGGAGATCATGGTCCGCCAGCTTCCCGAGGTGACCCTGCTGCTGCGGGTGCGGGGCAACACACCCACCGAGCGCTGGGCGCTCTCCCGGCGGCGCGACTTCGACCGCGCCGTGCAGGCACTGCTCGCCCAGGCGATCGCCGACGGTGACCTGCGCGCCGACATCGAGGCCAGTCTGGCCACCCGCCTGGTCTTTGGGATGTCGAACTCGGTGACCGAGTGGTACAGCGCAGGCGGCAGGTTGGCCGCCGGCGACCTCGCCAACGCCATCTCCGACATCGTCTTCACCGGGCTGGATGCCACTCCCACCCGGACCGCTCACTGATCGTAGTCGAGGGTCACCCGAGCGCTGGTGGGATGCGACTGACAGGCGAGCACGTAGCCGGCCTCGACCTCGACCTCCTCGAGCGCGTAGTTCTGCTCCATCTCCACGGTGCCCTCCACAAGCCGCGCTCGGCAGGTTCCGCACACGCCGCCCTTGCATGCGTACGGAGCGTCGGCGCGGATGCGCAGGGTGGCGTCGAGAATCGGCTCCGCGTCGCCGGCAAGCGAGAAGGTTGAGGCGCGGCCGTCGAGCACGACGGTCACGGTCGCGGACCCGGCATCGGTCGGCGCGCGCGGCCGGACCGCCTCCTCACGTCCCTCGGCATGGAAGAGCTCGGTGTGGATCCTGGCGGGATCGACACCGCGGGCCTTGAGCACCTCACGACCCCCGGTGACCATGCTCGCGGGGCCGCAGAGGAACCAGGCATCCACGCCCGCCGGCGGGATCAGGGTGTCAAGGAACTGTTCCAGCCGGCCGGCCTCGATGCGACCGCTGAACAGGTCGACATCGAGCCGCTCGCGCGAGAGCACGTGATAGAGGCACACCCGATCCGGATAGCGGTTCTTGAGGTCCTCGAGCTCCTCAAGGAACATGATCGTCTGGGTGGTGCGGTTGCCGTAGACAAGGGTGAACTCGCTGCGCTGTTCCACCTCCAGCGTGGTGGCCATGATCGACAGGATCGGCGTGATACCGCTTCCCGCGGCGATGGCCACATAGCGGCGCCGCGCCGAGGCATCCAGGGGGGTGCTGAAACGGCCGGTGGGGGTCATCACCTCGAGGCGGTCGCCCGCCCGCAGCCTCGAGTGTGCGAAGCTGGAAAACACCCCGCCGGGGAGCAGCTTCACCGCCACCTGGAGACGTCCAGAGCCTGCAGGCGAGGAGATCGAGTAGTTGCGGCGGGCCTCATCACCGGCAACGGTGTGACGCAGGGACACATGCTGCCCCTGGGTGAACCGATAGTCCTCGCGCAGTTCCGGCGGCACCGCAAAGGTGATCGCCACCGCGTCGTCGGTGAGCCGGTCCACGCGGGACACCACGAGCTCGTGAAAGACCGCGTGCCGCCGGGGAGCCGTTGCCGGTTCGACGGGAAGGGCCACTAGTGCGGCTTGAAGTGGTCGAACGGCTCCCGGCAACCGCCGCAACGGAAGAGCGCCTTGCATGGCGTGGAGCCGAAGTGACTCAGCTCCGCGGTGTGGGCTGAGCCGCACTGCGGACACGCGACGCCGGCCGGTCTCGCCCCCTGGCACCCCGCGGCCGCCACCCCCCCGGGGGGCGCAATGCCGTACTCGTGAAGCTTGCGTCGCCCCTGATCTGACATCCAGTCGGTGGTCCACGCAGGGGCCAGCACCATGCGCACCCGGACGTTGGCGTACCCTCGGCGCTGCAGGGCGCTGGTCACGTCGTCGCGCATCACCTCGAGCGCCGGACAGCCTGAGTAGGTCGGGGTGAGGTCCACCTCGATGCCGCCGTTCGGGACAGCACGCACGTCACGCAGAACCCCGAGGTCGTCCAGGGTGAGCACGGGGATTTCGGGGTCACATACCGCGGCGGCAATGGCCCGCGCCTCGGCGATCTCGCGCGCGCTCACCATGTGGCCCCTGGGTGGGCGCGATGCAGATGTTGCATCTCGGCGAGAAGGTAGCCGAGAGCCTCGGTGTGCAGGCCCTGCCGGCCGCCGCGGGGCGTCCATCGTCCCTCCGGCCGGCGCAGTGTGGCCTCGGCGAGCAGCGAGTCGAGAAAGGCGTCCACCGGGGCTCGCAGCGAGAGCGGGGCGACGGCCACACCCTCGCGCGCCAGGCTGTCGGTCAGCTCATCCCCCTCGAAGAGCTCGGCGCCATACGGCCAGACCATGTCGACCGCCCGCTGCATGCGCAGGTGGCTCTCCGCAGTACCATCGCCGAGGCGCAGAGTCCACTGGGTCGCGTGGTCTCGATGGTAGTCCGCTTCCTTGGCGCCCTTGGCCGCCACTGCGGCCAGCACAGGGTCGCTCGAGCCGCTGAGCTCGCGGTAGAGAGCCAGCTGGTAGGTGGAGAACAGCAGCTGGCGGGCGATCGTCTGCGCGAAGTTGCCATTGTCGAGTTCGACCAGCTGGCAGTTGACAAACTCGCGTTCGTCACGCAGGTAGGCGAGCGCATCCTCGTCGCGTCCGGTTCCCTCGAGCTCGCCTGCGTGACTGAGGAGGCTGCGCGCCTGGCCGAGCAGGTCGAGGCCGATGTTGGTGAGGGCGATGTCCTCCTCCAGCTGCGGCGCCCGGGCGGACCAAGAGCCGAGCTGCTGGGCGAGCACCAGGCAGTCGTCACCGAGGCGAAGCGCGTAGAGCGCCCTGCCGGCGAGACCGCTCACAGGTGCTCCACGGTGTCGGGCACCACGTAGAAGGTGGGATGCCGGTACACCTTGTCCGCCGCCGGGTCGAAGAACGGCTCCTTCTCGTCCGGCGAGGAGGCGGTGATCGCAGCGGCAGGCACCACCCAGAGACTCACCCCCTCCTGACGGCGGGTGTACACATCGCGCGCGTTGCGCAGCGCCATGGCCGCATCGGGAGCATGCAGGCTTCCCACGTGGTTGTGGCTCAGCCCACGCCGGCTGCGCACGAACACCTCCCAGAGTGGCCAGTTGTCGGCAGCGCTCATCCTGGGTGCCCGGTCCGGACCGCCTGTTTGGCAGCGTAGGCGGCTGCCGCCTCACGCACCCAGCGACCCTGCTCGTGGGCGGTGCGCCGATGGTCGAGCCGCTGGCGGTTGCACGGCCCATCGCCGGCCACCACGGCCTTGAACTCGGTCCAGTCGATGGGGCCGATGTCGTAGTGGTCGCGCGCCTCATTCCAGCACAGTTCCGGATCAGGAAGGCTGAGGCCGAGGATCCCTGCCTGGGGAACGCTCATGTCGACAAAGCGCTGCCGCAGGTCGTCGTTGGAGTGGCGCTTGATGCGCCAGGCCATCGACTGCGCGCTGTTGGGCGAGTCGTCATCGGGAGGGCCGAACATCATGATCGCGGGCCACCACCAGCGATCCACCGCGTCCTGGGCCATCGCGTGCTGCGCCGCGGTCCCGTGCGAGAGGACGTTGAGAATCTCGAAACCCTGGCGCTGATGGAACGACTCCTCCTTACAGATCCGCACCATCCCCCGCGCGTAGGGCCCGTAGGAGCAGCGGCAGAGTGGGATCTGGTTGACGATGGCAGCGCCGTCGACCAGCCAGCCAATCGCTCCCATGTCGGCCCAGGTCAGCGTCGGGTAGTTGAAGATGCTCGAGTAGCGCTGCCGTCCGGCGTGGAGCAGGTCGAGGAGCTCCTCGCGGTCGACGCCAAGGGTTTCGGCAGCCCCGTAGAGGTAGAGCCCGTGGCCGGCCTCATCCTGAACCTTGGCCATGAGGATCGCCTTGCGCCGAAGCGACGGCGCCCGGGTGATCCAGTTGCCCTCCGGCTGCATGCCGATGATTTCGGAGTGGGCATGCTGCGCGATCTGACGAACCAGGGTCTTGCGATACGCGTCGGGCATCCAGTCCCGCGGCTCGATCCGCTGCTCGGCGGCAATGGTGCGCTCGAACTGCTCGTGGAGTTCCGCGGCTTCGGCCGCCGGAGCGGGCGTAGGGGAAGCAGCACTGGCGCTCACGTGGGCCTCCTCGGAACGCCGGCCGGGCCAGGGCATCCAGGCCAAGAGAAACCAGCCGATCGTTCGATAGATTCTAGCGCCGCGGACGCGCCCGGTCAAGCAAATGTGCGCACCCGGGTGCGGCGGCGGAGTGGCCGCTTGCCTCGCCGTCATCCCCTCACCGCACCGGCGGACCCGTGGCGCAGCCAAACGTTGGGTGGATATACTGGGCCGCCGGAACAGGTAGCGGCGCCCCGGGAGAGAGCCATGGCCGAGGTGCGAGGAGGCGGTGCGGCGGCGAACGTCGCCGGCATGCTGGCGGCTGACGCGGCGTCGCGTGGCCTGGGCATCAGCATCGAGGCCGTCGAGCCTGGCCGGGCCACCGCGCGAATGCGGATCCGACCGTCGATGGTGAACGGCCACGGCATCGCGCACGGGGGATACCTCTTCCTCCTCGCAGACAGCGCCTTTGCCTTTGCCTGCAACAGCCACGGGCCGGTCACGGTGGCCAGCGCCGCCGAGATCACCTTTCTGGCCCCCGGCCGCGAGGGCGACGACCTGGTGGCTACCGCCGAGGAGCGTTTCCGGGGTGGCAGGCGTGGCGTCTACGACGTGACCGTGCGCACCGGTGCGGGGGCTGTCCTCGCCGAGTTCCGCGGTCACAGCCACACCCGGGATGAGCGGGTGTCCGCGGCCGGCGCGGCCGGCGCGCCGGCCGGGTGAGGGTCTGCGCCGGTGCTCGATCTCGCTCCCCGTGCCGGCGACCTCGAGGCCGTGGAAACCGCGACGCGCGACGAGCTGACTGCGCTCCAGTTGGACCGGCTGCGGACGACGTTGCGGCACGCCTACGACCGGGTGCCTCACTACCGCAAAGCGTTTGACGCCGCCGGGGTCCAGCCCGACGACTGCCATAGCCTGGCGGAGCTGGTCAGGTTCCCCTTCACCACCAAGGCGGAGCTGCGCGACGGGTATCCCTTCGGCATGTTCGCGGTGCCTCGAGAGCAGGTGGCGCGGCTGCATGCCTCAAGCGGGACGACCGGTAAGCCCACCGTGGTTGGCTACACCGCCGCCGACCTGCGCACCTGGTCACAGGTCATGGCCCGCTCCATCCGCGCGGCGGGCGGCCGGGCCGGACACCGCGTGCATGTGGCCTACGGGTACGGCCTGTTCACCGGCGGTCTCGGTGCCCACTACGGCGCCGAGGCGCTCGGCTGCACCGTGATCCCCGCGTCCGGCGGAATGACCGAGCGGCAGGTACGCCTGATCATCGACCTCGAGCCGGACGTCATCATGGTCACGCCCTCATACATGCTCGCCATCCTCGATGAGTTCGGGCGGCAGGGCGTGGACCCGCGAACGACCTCGCTGAAGGTTGGCATCTTCGGCGCCGAGCCGTGGACGCAGGCGATGCGTACCGAGATCGAGGAGCGCTTCGACATGCACGCCGTGGATATCTACGGCCTGTCGGAGGTGATCGGGCCAGGGGTTGCCAGTGAGTGTGTCGAGACCAAGGATGGGCTGCACATCTGGGAGGACCACTTCTACCCCGAGGTGGTGGACCCGGCCACGGGGAACTCGCTTCCCGATGGGGAGTGGGGAGAGCTGGTGCTCACCTCGCTCACCAAGGAGGCCACGCCGGTGATCCGCTACCGCACGCGTGACCTCACCCGGCTCCTGCCCGGCACGGCGCGAAGCATGCGGCGCATGGAGCGGATCAGTGGCCGAAGCGACGACATGATCATCGTGCGTGGGGTCAACCTGTTTCCCACCCAGATCGAAGAACTCATCCTGCGAGTCCCCGGGCTGGCGCCGCACTACCAGCTGGTGCTGACCCGTCCGGAGCGGCTCGACGAGCTCACCATTCGGGTGGAGGCGAGGGTGGCCGCGTCGCCGCCGGCAGGGGGTCGCGCGGGGGAGTTGCTCGCCGAGTTGGTCAAGGCGAGCATCGGCGTGAGCGTGGCCGTCGAGGTGCTCGACCCCGGGGCCGTGGCGCGCTCAACGGGCAAGGCGCAGCGGGTGGTCGACCAGCGCGGTATCTGAGCCCGGAGCGCATGAGCTCACGGACTGGCGCGGCCGGCAATGACGCCGGCCGCGCTCCGCCAAGGACCGGGACGCTAGGCCGCCTCGCGTCGCACCGCCGAGAGCGGCGGCGCGATGTCCTCCAACGACTTCCGTTCCGCATCCACCCCAAAGAACAGGGCGATGAGGCCGCCGGCGAACATCACGGCGGCACCGACCAGGTAGCCGATGGTGAGCGGGCCCGGGTCCTTGCCCTTGCCGACGAGCAGCCCGAAGACGAACGGAGCGGCCACGCCGCCGGCCAGCTGGGAGATGGCGAAGAAGAAGGAGATGGCCTGGGCGCGCAGCTCCAGGGGGAAGATCTCGCTGACCGTGAGATAGGCCGATGACGCGCCCGCTGATGCGAGGAAGAAGATCACGCACCACATCGCCGTCTGGGTCACCGCGCTGAGGGACCCCTGGTGAAAGAGGAATCCTGAGATCGCCAGGATGATCGCCGACAGGCAGTAGGTCGAGGAGATCATCTTGCGACGCCCGACGGTGTCGAACAGCGGCCCCAGGAGCAGAGGACCGAGCAGGTTGCCGAAGGCGAACGGGAAGAAGTAATACGGAATCTGGGAGTCGGGAATCTTGTAGAAGTTCGCGAGAACCAGGGCGTAGGTGAAGAAGATCGCGTTGTACAGAAAGGCCTGGGTCACCATCATCGAGAAGCCCAGGAAGGAGCGGGAAGGGTAGTCCCGGAGCATGGTTCGGGCGATCTCGATGTACGACACCGAGCCGCGGCCGGTCACCTCCAGGGCCTTGCTCTCGTCCACGGGAGGCAGCTGCACGCCCTCGCGACCGATGCGCGCCTCGATGTCGTCCACGATGCCCTCCGCCTCCTCCTGGCGGCCGTGGGTCATCAGCCAGCGGGGGCTCTCCGGAATGGTTCGCCGGATGTAGATGATCACCAGGCCGAGCACCGGACCGATGAACAGGGCGACGCGCCAGCCGACATTGACGGCCAGGAACTTCGGGTTGAGCAGGAACAGCGATGCCGCCGCACCGATCATGGCGCCGGCCCAGTACGTGCCGTTGACGGCGATGTCGACGCGCCCGCGGTAGTGGGAGGGGATCAGCTCATCAATGGCGGAGTTGATCGCGGTGTACTCGCCACCGATGCCCAGGCCGGCGATGAAGCGAGCAACGAGCAGGAAGGTGTAGTTGGGTGAGAAGCCGGCGATACCGCTGGCGACCAGATACAGGGTGAGGCAGGCGAAGAACATCTTCTTCCGGCCCACCTTGTCGGTGACCCGTCCGAACACCAGGGCACCGACCACCTCGCCTGCCAGATACACAGTGGCGATAAGGCCGACCTGGCCAGAGCTGAGGCTGAAGTTCGCCTCCTTCTGGAGCACCGGCCCGATTAACGAGACGATCTGGATCTCCAGCCCGTCGAGGATCCAGGACACCCCCAGGCCGATGACCACCAGCCAGTGGAAGCGGGTCCACGGCATCCTGTCCATGCGCGCCGGGACCAGGCTCCGCACGCTCCCGGGGGTGGCCGCGCCGCTCGCTACGCTCATCTCACGCTCCCTCGTACGGATGGACGCGCCCCTCGGGCGGGTCGGATCTTAGGAAGATTTCCCCGGTTTCGCAACGAGTGGATCGAACCGCGCAACCTCGCGGGCTCGGGTTGCCGCTCCGGCTCCATGCCGGTAGGATTCGCCCTCCGGATCGGTGAACTGGATCGGACCACCTCGGGCAGCGGCTGCGCCGCCCACCAAGGAGGGCACGACGTGCGCGGACGGCCGCTTTCGCTCGGCGGGATCATCTGGCTGGTGCTCGGGGTAGTGGTCGCCGCCACCCACCACTTCTTCGACAACCTCAGCACGGTCGGCGCTTTGCTGTCGGCGCTGCTGGCCGTCGTCCTCTGGCCGCTTGTCCTGCTTGGAGTCAAGCTCGCGATCGTGATCTCCGGGACAAAGATCGGGATCTAGCCGCCCCTTGGACGGCGGCGGCCGACGGGGTGGACCACCGCGTAGCCAGGCCCGGAGTTGCCTTCGGACGCGCTAGGCGGTGGCAGCCAGCCCGTCGGGCACAAGGAAGTGGTCGCAGGCGTGGCGGAGGTCACGAAAGTGCACCCGGGGGCATTTGGCCTCCGCCAGCAGGGCGTAGTAGCGGTCGAGGAGATGGCTGCGGTCGAGCAGGGTGCCGGTTCGGCTGGCGAAGACCAGACCGCCCCCACGTCGCGGCCGCGCCCCCGTGGGCGGTCGCTGGTGCTGCGACGCCTGGTGTCGCCTCAGAGCGCTCAGGACCCCCGGGCTGACGTGAAGATGTTCGTCATGCTCCTGCACCTGGACCGTTGGCCGGCCTCGCAGGTCGCGCCGCACCGCCCGGCGCAGGGCGAGCGTGCCGCGGTCCCAGTCGACGTCGTCCCAGGTCAGTGGAAGCAGCTTGCCCTGCCGCGCCCCGGTGGTCAGCGCGAGCAGCACCAGGGCCCCGATGTTCTCGTCGCGCCGGGCCGTCGACACCAGCCGCTGACAGTCCCGGCGGCTGAGCACGTCGCGGCGCTTGGCGCCGGTGCGGGGCAGCGCGTCCAGCGGGTTGCAGCCGAGCAGGCCCTGTTGCTCTGCCGCATGCAATGCCACCTTGAGCACAGCCAGGACGGTCCGTTGCGAGGCCGGCTGCAACGACGTGGCCGCGAGGTCAGCGCGGAGCGCGGTGACCTGCGCGGCCTTGAGTTGGGCGAGCGGGACCGAGCCAATTCGGGGCACAACGTGCTTGCGCATCTTCTGCGCATAGTCCGCGTGGGAGTGGGGACGGGTGCGGGCGACATCGTCAAGCCAGTGGTCGAGCCATCCGGCAAGCGTCGGGGACGGTCCTGCGACGGGCGCGGGTGGTGGGGTGGACACGCCGCTCGCGTCCGTCGCGACCATTCCCAGCATCGCGGTGGTCATGCAGCCGCGGCGGCCAACTCGTCGACCACGGTGCGCACCACTGCCGGGAGATCGGGAGCCAGCGCGTAGAACGCCCAGATTCCCTGCCGATTACTGGTCACAAGCCCCGCATCACGCAGCTTGGCCAGGTGATGGCTCACCGTTGGCTGGCCCAGCTGGAAGGCGGCGGTGAAGTCGCACACACAGACCGGATCGTGAGCCCGAGCCAGCATGTGCAGCATCTGCAGGCGAGTGGGATCGGCCAGCGCGCGGAGCATGGTGGCGACCCGATCGACGACCGCCGGGGCGGCGCAGGGCGCCAGCGCCTGGCAGCATCCCTTGATGCGGGCGGCCGCAGGGCCGGGTGATGGCGCGCGCGAGGCGGTTCGCACAGTTCCATCCTACCTATTGACGGCATTCGATGAAAGCTCTAGGATCCAGAGATCGATGGCCGTCGATACATGGTGCCCGCCGCTTCTTCGCGGTTGCGCTCTCTTCCTCCGCGACCCGACGGGATCCCGGGGATGGCACACCGGGCCGGCGGTGATGGCGGCCACGGTCGCACCGTGCACATTCACGACGTGAGCCCGGTGACGGTCGGCGCGGTGCGCCGCCTCGCGGCGGAGCTGTTTGGGACAGCGCTGCTGCTGGCCGCCGTTGTCGGCTCGGGCATAGCCGCGCAGCGACTCAGCCCCCATGACACCGGGCTCGAGTTGCTCGAAAACGCCATCGCAACCGGGGCCGCGCTCACGGCCATCATCCTGGCCGTCGGCCCAGTGTCGGGCGCCCATCTCAACCCCGTGGTCACGCTGCTCGACGCCGCCCTCGGTGGGATGGGAGCGCGCGAGGCGGGCGGCTACATTGCTGCGCAGGTCGCCGGCGGGGCCGGGGGCGTGGTGATCGCCAACCTGATGTTCTCCCTGCCCGCGGTGAGCATCTCCAGCCGCACCCGAAGCGGTCCGGGGCTGTGGCTCGCGGAGGCCGTCGCGACCTTTGGGCTTCTCGTGGTCATCTTCGGGTGCGTCCGCGGTGGCCAGCGTGCCGCCGCCCCGTTCGCGGTGGGCGCCTACATCACGGGCGCGTACTTCTTCACTGCATCCACCAGCTTCGCCAACCCGGCAGTGACCGTGGCACGCGAGTTCTCCAACACCTTCGCGGGGGTCGCCCCGGGGTCGGTCGCGGGCCTCATCGGCGGCCAGTTGTTGGGCACGGCTGTTGCCTTCGCGGCGGTGCGACTCCTCTACCCCGACGTCGCGGACCGTGCGGAGAGGGTGGTGGTGCCGCATGAGCCTCCGAACGTGGCCCGGTGACCCGCGCTTGCCGCCTGCCTCTTCGGCGCCTCTTTTGGGTGCCCCGAACGGACGTCGCGCGGGTGTGATCGACAAGAATCACCGCTGATGCCACCAGGCGACGCAACGACGCGCGGCCAGGACGGCGGTCGCACCGTGGTTCGGGTGATCGTCGTGGGTGCGGGATTCTCGGGTCTCGGCACCGCCATCAGGCTCAGGCGAGCCGGGATGAACGACTTCGTCGTGCTCGAGAGGGCCGCCGAACTGGGCGGCACCTGGCGGGACAACCACTACCCCGGCTGCTGCTGCGACGTGCCCTCGCACCTCTACTCCTTCTCCTTCGAGCTCAACCCCGAGTGGACTCGGGCATTTGCCCCGCGGGCCGAAATTCAGGACTACCTGCGGCGTACCGCGCAGAAGTACGGTGTCATGCCGCACATCCGCTTCCGCCACGAGCTCACCGCCGCGGTATGGGATGAACCGTCAGCCCGGTGGCTGGTCGAGACGGCCGGAGCCGCCTACAGCGCCGAGCTGCTGGTGCTCGGAACGGGTGCTCTGAGCCACCCGATGGTGCCACGCCTTCCGGGGGCCGAGGTGTTTGCCGGAACCGCCTTCCACTCGGCGACGTGGGACCACGACCATGACCTCACCGGCAAGCGAGTGGCCGTGATCGGGACCGGCGCGTCGGCGATCCAGTTCGTCCCGGAGCTGCAGCGTCGAGCGCAGCACCTGCAGATCTACCAGCGCACCGCGCCCTGGATCCTCCCGCGATGGGACTATCGGGTCACGCGGGCCGAGAAGGCTCTCCTCGCGGCCGTTCCCCGGCTGTCCCTGGTCCTGCGTGGCGCTGTCTACGCAGCGCTTGAGCTGCGGGTCGTGGGCTTCACCCATCCCCGGCTGATGAAGTCCGTGGAGCGGGTGGCACGCTGGCACCTCCGCCGTCAGGTGGCGAACCCGGCGTTACGTGCCAAGCTCAGTCCCAGCTACACCTTCGGCTGCAAGCGGCTGCTCCTCTCGGACGATTACTACCCCGCGGTGAGCCAAGCCAACGTTGAGGTGGTGACCACGGGCATCCGCGAGATCCGCCCACACTCGATCGTGGCCGGGGACGGAACGGAGCGGGCGGTAGACACCATTGTCTGGGGGACCGGTTTCCGGGCCACCGAGTTCCCCATCGCGTCGCGGGTCGTGGGCCGGGGAGGCCTCAGCCTTGCGGACCGCTGGCAGGGCAGTCCGACGGCGTATCTGGGCGTCACCGTCCCCAACTTCCCCAACCTGTTTCTGATGACCGGGCCGAACAGTGGGCTCGCCCACTCGTCCATGGTGTACATGATCGAGTCGCAGATCAACTACATCCTCGACTGCCTCCGCCA
>JBHEMT010000013.1:0-7725 GCA_046262435.1 Candidatus Dormibacteria bacterium
ACCGCCGCGCGCACCCTCTCGCGCGCCTCCTGAATGGCTCGGTCGGTGAGCCCAACGATGGTGAACACCGGCAGGCCGTTGGCGACGTCAGCCTCGACGCAGACCGGAACACCGCGCAGGCCGCGCAGGGCGCAGCAGGTCATGGTCGCGATCACTAGGGCAGCATACACTTTTTTGTGTATGCACGCCGGCTGGATCCATCGTCACCCAGCGGACCTCAGGCGGTCCCCCCGTCGTCGCGCGGTAAGGGCCCCGCTCAGGTGGGCCCGCCAGAGGGGTCTGGCCTGTCGGGGTCGAGGGTGCCGCGTTCGCGCATCTTGTCTGGGTCCATCCCCACCCGGCCGCCGTCGGCCGCCTTCTTGCCACCGGTCGGCCGCCCTGCCTCCCCCTGGCTGCCGCTGTCGTCGTGAAAGTCGCCGGGCTCGTCAATGTCGGCGTTGCTCGACGCGTCGTTCTCGCTCAAGGGGCTGCCTCCTGGGGGTTGGCGTGCCGCCGCGCGACCATTCGTCGTGGCGACGGTCGAGATGCCTCACCATAGACCCGGGGGACGCCACTGGCCATCACCTCGGCGGGCTGCCGCTGGCGTAGGCAGTCAGTGCAGCTGCAGTGGCTCCCCGGAGCGCCAGATCGTCGTCGACCGAACCGTGGTGAACTTCCAGCCGCTGTCGGTGCGCTGCAACTCACAGTCATACCAACCACCCGCCTGGCGCTTGACAGAACCGCCCGCGGCGACGTGGGTGGCGAAGTAGTGCGAGCGGGTGCGCGCCCGGTCACCGTCGACGACGATCGAGGGGTCACCCACCTGGTGGTGGGACGCCGAGCAGCCCGCGAGAATCTTCTCCGACAGTTCGGCCACGGAGTCGCGGGGGACGGAGACCTCGCCGTGCTGCATCACCCCGTTCTCAGCGTAGCTGGCCCGCAGCCCCTCCCAGTCCCGACGGTCGATGCACAGGGCGTAGCCGATCAGGCACTCCGCGATCTCTGCGCGGTCGACCAGCCACTGGACGCGCTGGTCGAGCGAGGCTGCGGCATCCATGCGGCGATGATATGCGCGCCGCCGACCTCGGAGCCCCCAGCGGGCGCCCGGCCGGAACCCCTGATGCCGACCGCCTACCCGGAGACCGCGTCGACGATGTGCTCCGCACGACGTACCCGAAGGTCGGCGTCGATGATCAGCGCCACGACGTCGATGCGGCACGGCCGCCCCGCCCAGGGACCGGTGGCGCGGTAGGCCTCCACCAGCTGGCGCAGTTTGCGCTGCTTGCGGCTATCCACCGCCTCCTGGGGCAGTCCGTAGCCCACCCCGCGACGGGCCTTCACCTCCACGGCCACCAGGCAGCCACCATCGGCGGCGACGATGTCCAGCTGACCGAGCGCGCACCGCCAGTCGCGCGCGAGGATGCGCAGTCCAGCCTCCTCGAGCAGTCCCACCGCGGCAGCCTCGCCGGCGTCGCCGACCCGCAGCCGCAGCGCGCGGCCCGGGGGCGTCACCGTCCCCGGACCACGCGGACCGCTACTCGTTGCCGCTGTCGGCCGCGGCCGCCGCCGGCGTCGGCTCCTCGATCTCCATGTTGGCCGCGTCCTGCTCCGCCTCGATCGCGTGGACGGGCTCGGCCTCGACATCGGCGGCGGCGCTGCGCCGGGTGCGGTCGGCCCCGCCGATCGGCTCGCGGCGCTCGCGGATGCGAGCCTGCTTGCCGATCTTGTCGCGCAGGTAGTACAGCTTGGCCCGGCGCACATCGCCGTGACGGAGCACCTCGATCCGGTCGATGCGCGGGGAGTGCACCAGGAACATGCGCTCGACGCCCACGCCATGGGTCACCCGGCGCACGGTGAAGGTGGTGTCGAGCCCGGTCTTGCCACCCAGCGCGATGATCAGCCCCTCGAAGACCTGGATGCGTTCGCGCGTGCCCTCAACGACCTTGACGTGGACACGCACGGTGTCTCCGGTCCGCAGGATGGGCACCTCCGGCTTCTCCTGCTCGCGCTGGAGCAGGTCAATCACGTTCATTGCATTCCTCCTGAGCTCGTCACCGCCGGCCCCTCGGCCCGGGTGCGACCTCGCTGTTCACTCTGCTGACGACGCCACTGCTCGATCGCGGCATGGTTGCCGCTGCGCAGCACGTCCGGTACTGACCTGTCTTCGAAGACCGCGGGGCGGGTGTAGAGCGGGGGTTCGACCCCGGCGACCGCGTCGGGGGCGAAGGTCTCGCCGCGGAGCGACTCGGGAGCGCCGAGCACACCGGGGACCAGGCGCGCCACCGTCTCGATCACCACCATGGCGGCGAGCTCACCACCGCTCAGCACGTAGTCGCCCACGGAGAGCTCCTCACCGATCTCCTCGCGGGCGCGCTCGTCCACACCCTGGTAGCGCCCGCACACCAGCAGCAGCCCCTCGGCGGCGGCAAGCTCGCGGGCGACCCCCTGGGTCAGCCGCCTGCCCTGCGGGGAGAGCAGTACCGTCCGCACCCCGGGGAGCCTGGTGCGCAGCTCACGCAGGGCGCGGATGAGTGGCTCCGGCTTGAGGACCATTCCCGGACCCCCGCCGAATTGCATGTCATCGACCTGGCGGTGCCTGCCCTCGGTCCAGTGGCGCAGGTCATGAGCGATCACCTCGATGGCGCCGCCACGGAGGGCTCGCCCCACCGGCCCCACGGCAAGCGGTCCGGGGAAGAGCTCAGGGAAGATGCTGAGCACGTCGAAGCGCATTACGTGTCCTCCTCCCACGGAGTCACCACGATGGTGCCCGCGGCAACGTCCACCGCTGCGACGAACGCCTCCACAAAGGGAAAGCGTCGCGTCCCTCCGGCGCCGTCAACGACCAGGACGTCCTGGGCCGCGTAGTGCTCGACGTCGCGAACCGCTCCGAGAGCGCGGCCGTCAGGGGTGAGCGCGCGCAGGCCAACCAGCTGGTCCACGAACCACTCCTGCTCGGTGAGCACCCGGGCGTCGGCCGCATCGACGCACAGGTAGCGGCCGCGCAGGGCGTCGGCCGCCGTGCGATCGTCCACCCCGGTCAGCCGGAGCAGGACGTCACCCTCACTCGCCGGCCTGGCCGCGACCACAGCGTGAGCGCCGTGGTCACCCTCCACGTGCAGGCGCAGCCCGGCGAAAAAGCGGTCGGCCTCGCCGCCAAGCGGCTCCACGCGCAGCTCCCCGCGCACACCGTGCGCGCGGCGCACGAATGCGGCACGCAGACGGGAGGGTGCCGGGACGGCCGCAGACCGGGTGGCCATGACCTACGCCTCGGCCCCGGCGGATTGCTCACGGGCGGCGAAACGAGCACTGCGCTCGTCCTCATCCTCGGCCAGCTCGACCTGGACCCGCTCGCCGTTGCGCAGGCCGGCGGCGCGCCCCACGGCCCGGATGGCATCGATGTTGCGCCCGCCCTTGCCGATCAGCTTGCCCATGTCCTCCTGGGCACAGGTGATCTCGACCACGGTCTGGCGGCCCTCGTCGAGCAGCCGCACCTGCAGCTCGTCGGGATGACGGACAATCCTGCGCGTCACGAAGTCGATGATTCCGACGTAGTCGGCCACAACTAGACCTCGGCCCCGGCCGGCTCCGCGGCAACAGGCTCACTCGGCGCGGTGGTGCTGGGTACCGACGGCGCGCCTGGCCTGGGCGTGTCCACCTGGCCTGCGGGGCGCGGCCGGGCGGGCAGGATGCCCTCGCGCTGGAGCAGGTCACGGGCGGAGTCGCTGGGGCGGGCCCCCTTGCGCATCCACTCGCGCACCTTGTCGGCGTCGATCTCCACCCTGGCGGGGGTGGGCAAGGGATCGTAGTAGCCGATGGCCTCGATGAACCGGCCATCGCGCGGCGAGCGGGCGTCGGCGACCACCAGCCGGTAGAACGGGCGCTTGGTCGCGCCCATCCTCTTCAAGCGAATCTTTACCAATGCATCTCCTTGCGCTGTGCGCTGTGCTGGCCGTTGCCGGCCGTCTGCCGCGCCGCCCTAGAAGGGCAGCTGCGTCGGGTCGAGGTTCTTCAGCTGACGAAGCATCTTCACCTTTCCCCGCATTCCCTTGCCGCCCTTGCCGCCCATTCCCATCTGCTTGAACAGCGACTGCATCTGGTCGAAGCCCTTGAGCAGCTGATTGACCTCACTGGTGCGGGTGCCGCTGCCGGCGGCGATCCGCTTGCGTCGCGAGCCCTTGATGATCTCCGGCCGGCGTCGCTCCTCGCTGGTCATGGAGAGCACGATCGCCTCCATCCGGCTCAGGTCCCCCTCGGTGGGCATCTGTCCACCCGCCTCGGCGGTGAGCTTGCTCATTCCCGGAATCATTCCCAGGATGCCCTCGAGCGGCCCCATCTTGCGGAGGCCCCGCATCTGGCTGAGCCAGTCGTCCAGGGTCAGGCGGCCGCCGATCATCCGCTCCTGCATCGCCTCGGCATCGCGCTGGTCGATGTGCTCCTGGGCGCGCTCCACGAGCGAGAGCAGGTCGCCCATGCCCAGGATCCGCGAGGCCATGCGGTCGGGGTGAAAGGCCTCGAGGTCGGCGGGCTTCTCCCCGGTGCCGCAGTACATGATCGGCTTGCCGATCGCCTCGCGCATCGACAGCGCCGCCCCGCCTCGCGCGTCACCGTCGAGTTTGGTGAGGACAACGCCGTCGATCCCGATCTGATCCTCAAAGGTCTTGCCGACGTTGACCGACTCCTGGCCGTTCATCGAGTCGACGACCAGCAGGGTGTCGTGGACGGTGACCCGCCGGCGGATCTCTTTGAGCTCGTCGAGCATGCGCTGGTCAATCTGCAGCCGCCCCGCGGTGTCGAGGATGACGACGTCACAGTTGAGCCGGCGCGCCTCTTCCACCCCTCGCTTGCACAGCGCCGGGGGCTCCGCCTTGCCGTCAGGCATGGCCACGGGGATCTGGTTGTCCTTGCCGAGCCGCTCCAGCTGCAGCGCGGCGGCGGGGCGATAGGTGTCGGCGGCGACCAGCAGTGGCCGGTGTCCCTCGCGCCGGATCGCCAGCGCCAGCTTGGCCGCGGTGGTGGTTTTGCCCGACCCCTGGAGACCGACCAACATCACCACGGTGGGCGGCTGCGCCTGGTACTGAAGCCGCTTGACGTCGCCGCCAAGCAGGCTGACCAGCTCGTCGTTGACGATCTTGACGATCTGCTGGCCCGGGCTGAGCGACTCCAGCACCTCCGCGCCCACCGCCCGCTCGCGAATGCGCTCCACGAATGCGCGAGCGACCTTGAAGTTGACGTCGGCCTCGAGCAGCGCCAGGCGGACCTCGCGCAGGCCGGCCTCGACATCCTCGCGGTTAAGCTGCCCGGTTCCCGTGAACCGCTTGAAGACGTCGCCGAGCCGGTCGGAAAGGGAGTCGAACATCAGGCGCGCATCCGCAGCCGGTCCTCGAGCTCGGCGATGCGCCGGGTCATGGCCTGCTCATGGCGGTCACGCTCCGCCAGCGCCCGGGCGTGACCGAGGCGCTGCTCGTACCGCTCCAGCTGCTCCAGGGCCCGGCGCACCAGGTCGTGCGCCGCGCTTCGCGTGGTGCCCAGGGTCCCAGCCAGCTCGGCATACGACCAGTCCTCGTCGAGATGCAGCCGGCAGGCCTCGCGCTGATGCTCGGTGAGCATCGCGCCGTAGACGTCGAGCAGCCGCTGGCGGTGGGCACGGGCGAACGGCGCTGCGGGCGCGACGACAGGTGTCAAGGACAAAGCCTGGACATCTTAGCCGGTCCCTCAGGCGGGGGGCTGCGGCACCTCGAGGACCCCACGGAACAGCGCGTCGAGATAGGCCTCCGCGTCGAAGACGTTGAGGTCGTCGATGCCCTCCCCCATTCCCACCAGCTTGACCGGCACGCCCAATTCGGCCTCAATCGCCAGCAGGGTGCCCCCTCGGGAGGTGCCGTCCAGCTTGGTCAGGACCACCCCGGTCAGCTCCATCGCCTCGTGGAAGGCACGCGCCTGGACGATCGCGTTCATCCCGGTCGGCGCCTCGAGCACGAGCAAAGTCTCCTGGGGCCCCTCGGGGACGACCCGCTGGACCACCCGCCGGATCTTGCGCAGCTCCTCCATCAGCGGGCTCTTGGTGTGCAGCCGGCCGGCGGTGTCGACCAGGACCACGTCGATCCGCCGGGCCAGCGCGGCCTGGACCGCATCGAAGACCACCGCGCCCGGATCGGAGCCGTGCTGGTGGGCAACGATGTCGGTGCCTGCCCGGCTGGCCCAGACTCGCAGCTGGTCGATCGCGGCGGCGCGGTACGTGTCCGCCGCGGCCAGAATCGTGCTTCGGCCATCCTCCTGGAGCCGATGAGCGAGCTTGCCCAGGGTGGTGGTCTTGCCGCTGCCGTTGACCCCCACCACGAGCAGCACGCTCGGCCGGTGGTCCAGGCGCAGGGTTCGGTCGCGGCTGTTGAGCAGATCGAGCATCTCCGCCTTGAGCGCACCGAGCGCCTCCTCGGCGCTCTCCAGGTGCTCCCGCTTGACCCGGTCCCGCAGAGCGACGATCAGTGCCTCGGCGGTGCCCATCCCGGCATCGGCTCCGACCAGAATCTCCAGCAGGTCGTCGTAGAAGGCGTCGTCGAGGTCGCGGCGCAGCAGGACGACGTCGCGCACCTGCTCGCTGAAGCTGAGTGAGGCGCGGTCCATGCGCCGCGACATCCGCCGCCACCAGGCCTCGCGACGGTACTTCTCGGTGCCCACGCTCACGACCGGCAACCGCTCGAACCCCGGCCGGCCGGCCGCTCGGAACGCCGGATCGCCCGGCTTCTACTCCGCGACACCGACCTCACGGGGAGATCCTACCGGCCGGTGGTTACCTCGCCCCGGCGGGGATCAGACGGCGGCGGCAACCGGCTGGCTCAGCGGCTCGATCCGGGCGGTCTGGGGGTCGAAACGCACGCTGAGCAGGCTGCTCACCCCGTCGGCGCCGATGGTGACCCCGTAGATCGAGTCAGCGGCGGCCATGGTCGCGTGGTTGTGGGTGACCACCACGAACTGCTGGCGCTCGGCCAGCCGGCGGAGCAGGCGGGTGAACCGCTGCACGTTGGCGTCGTCCAGCGGGGCGTCGACCTCGTCAAAGAGGTAGAAGGGGCTGGGGTTGACGTGCTGCAGGGCGAGGATCACCGCCAGCGCGGTGAGCGCCCGCTCTCCGCCGGAGAACAGGGTGAGTGGCTGGAGCCGCTTCCCCGGCGGCTGGGCGAGAATCTCGACTCCGGGCAGAGCCTTCCGGACCGGATGGGCCGCCTCCTCGTCGGCGGCCGCGGCGGGCTCGTCGTGGAGGCGCAGCGTTGCCCGGCCACCGGGAAACAGCTCCTCGAACAGGCCGTGGAAATGGAAGGACACGGCACCGAACACGGCCTCGAAGCGCCGTTCAATCTCCACACCGAGCTCGGCGGCCAGGGCCCGGATGTCATCGGCCGCCCCGCCGAGGTCGTCCCGGTCGTCGCGGAGCCGCTCCACCCTGCCCTCCAGCTGGGCGTGGTGCTCGGGCGCCAGGCCGTTGACCGGTCCCAGGGCCCCGACCCGCCGTTCCAGGCGCACGATCTCGCGCTCCGCGCGCAACGCGGCGGTCGCGTCCGGTTCCGGTCCCTCGTCGTCGTCACTGCCCCGCACGGCCTCGGCGAGCTCCGCCACCCGAGCCTCGCAGCTGACCAGGTCAGCGTCGGCTGCGGAGTGCTCGTCCTGAGCACGGGCGACGGCCACCGCCACCTCGGCGCGCTCCACCTCGAGAGCGTGGACCAGCCGCTCGGCCTGCGCGACCGGCTCGGCACA
>JBHEMT010000014.1:0-3377 GCA_046262435.1 Candidatus Dormibacteria bacterium
GGCATCGTCGTCGACCCCTCATTCGGCTGGATCGGCGACCGGCGGCCAAACATCTCCTGGGCTGACACGGTGATCTACGAAACCCACGTGCGTGGTTTCACCATGAACCACCCGGGCATCCCGCAGCGCTTCCGCGGCACCTACGCCGGGCTCGGCCATCCGGCGGCGATCCGCCACCTCAAGGAGCTCGGGGTGACCGCGGTCGAGCTGATGCCGGTGCACGCCTTCGTCGACCCCGCCCACCTGGTCGAGCAGGGTCTGCGCAACTACTGGGGCTACGACACGCTCAACTACTTTGCCCCCGAGGCCCGCTACTGCTCCACCGGCGACGCCACCGGCGACCAGGTACGCGAGTTCAAGGAGATGGTGCGCTCGCTACATGTCGCCGGGCTCGAGGTGATCCTCGACGTGGTCTACAACCACACCGCCGAGGGGAACGAGCTGGGCCCGACCCTCTCATTCCGCGGCATCGACAACCAGGCCTACTACAGCCTGGTGCGCGACAACCCACGCTTCTACTTCGACGTCACCGGGTGCGGCAACAGCCTGAACGTCGGCCAGGCGCAGACCCTGCAGCTGATCATGGACTCGCTGCGCTACTGGGTCACCGAGATGCACGTCGATGGCTTCCGTTTCGACCTCGCCTCTGCGCTGGCGCGCCAGTTCTACGAGGTCAACAAGCTCAGTGCGTTCTTCGACATCATCCACCAGGACCCGGTGCTCAGCGGGGTGAAGCTGGTTGCCGAGCCCTGGGACATCGGCGAGGGCGGGTACCAGGTGGGCAACTTCCCGGTGCGCTGGGCTGAGTGGAACGGCAAGTACCGCGACTGCGTGCGCGACTACTGGCGCGGCCACGCTGGAGTGGGCGAGCTCGCCTATCGGCTGACCGGCTCCAGTGACCTCTACCAATGGGACGGCCGCGCGCCGAACTCGAGTATCAACTTCATCACCGCCCACGATGGCTTCACCCTCCATGACCTGGTCGCCTACAACAGCAAGCGCAACCAGGCCAACGGCGAGGGCAACCGTGACGGCACCGACGACAACCGGTCGTGGAACTGTGGGCTGGAGGGGGAGACGACCGACCCCGCCATCCTCGAGCTGCGCGCTCGCCAACAGCGCAACCTGCTGGCCACGCTCTTTCTCTCCCAGGGCTGTCCGATGCTGCTCCACGGCGACGAGCTGGGGCGGCGCCAGGAGGGCAACAACAATGCGTACTGCCAGGACAACCAGCTGACCTACGTCCACTGGGATGAGTCGGACCAGCAGCTGCTTGACTTCACCCGGCGGCTGATCGCGCTGCGCGCCGGCCAGCCGGTGCTCCGCCGGCAGCGTTTTTTCGCGGGGCAGGTCGCCGCCGGCGACGGGCGCAAGGACGTCGCCTGGTTTAGCGAGCGGGGCGGGGAGATGAGTCAGGCCGACTGGCAGGACGGCAACCGGCGCTGCCTGGGCATGCTGCTCAACGGGGAGGAGATCCCCGACCGTGGCCCGCACGGCGAGCGAATCTTCGGCGACACCCTGCTGGTGCTCCTCCATGCCGGGCGCGCGCCGGTGCAGTGGACCCTCCCCAGCGGGTGGGGCTCGGACTGGCAACTGGTGCTGGACACGGCCCGCCCTGCGGCCCTCCCGGGCAC
Source organism: Candidatus Dormibacteria bacterium (assembly GCA_046262435.1). Lineage (GTDB taxonomy): Bacteria > Chloroflexota > Dormibacteria > Aeolococcales > Aeolococcaceae > JBHEMT01. The sequence continues at coordinate 1,635 of JBHEMT010000014.1, forward strand.
CGAGCAGTACGCCGAGGGCGCGGTGCTCACCCTTCCCGACCACTCGCTCCTGGTCCTGCGCCGAGACACAGGGCCGTCCGCTGGGTGACCCGGCTGGGTGGCCGGCTCAAAGGTGATAGTGATCCTGTCATACAATGGGGTTACATCGCGCCGCCAGGGGGGTATGCTCAGGGCATGTCTGATCACCCCGACCCGGCTCTCGTCGCCACTCCGGTCACCGCCCCTGAATGGCTGGTGGTGGCACTCACCGAGCATCTCGCCGCCACCGAGGAGGGCGGCGATGACCGGCGGCGGCATCTGGGGGCCGCACGCGCCGCCTATCAGCACGTCCTCGACCTGTGTGACGCGCACTGCCTGCCGGCCGCTGTCCGGGGGCTCGAGGCGCTGGCGCGCCATGAGGCAGACCAGCTGCACGTGGGTGTCGGTCTCGACGTTGTCGGCGGCCCCGCGGCACCCGGCCCGGTCCGTACCCCCGCTCCGGGTCGTGAGAAGCTCAGCACAGAGGCTCCGGCCACCCGGAACTGACCCCTCCCGCATCCGGTAGCCTTGCCCGTCGACCGTTTGCGTCGCCCGGGCGGACGAGCCGCGACGGCGTGCCGGGCGGCTCGTTCACAAGGGGTGTGTGGCGGCACGCTCGCGGGCGGGATCCACGCCGGCCGGGACGCTGCCGAGTGGGCCGGGGATGACGCAGACCGTGACCAATCTTCGGAGGTGCTGGTGTCCGACGTCCGTCGTCAACGGGTGGTCATCGAGGACGTGCGCCCGGTCGTCGACGGGGGCGAGTTTGCCGCCAAGGCTGTCACCAACCAGCCGCTCGAGGTCCGCGCCACGGTCTTCGCCGACGGTCATGACGAGCTGATCGCCCTGGTCCGTCACGGCCGCCCCGGACGCGACGGCGAGCTCGGCAGCACCGCCCAGGAGGTGGCGCTCGACCCGCTGGGGAATGACGCCTGGGCCGCCCGGCTCACTCCGCGGCGGCTCGGCCCCTACGCGTTCCAGGTGGTCGGTCTCCCCGACCAGTACGGCAGCTGGCTGCGCGACCTGCGGCTCCGCCACGCGGCCGGCCAGGAGCTCGCCGTGGAGTTCGAGGAGGGGGCCCTGATCGCCGAGCGCCAGGCAGCACGCGGTGACGTCGCCGCGGCGGACCGCCGTGCCCTGACCGCACTCGCCACCGCGCTGCGCGCCCCCGATGCGGACTCGGTGCGGCTCCGCGCCGCCGGGCGTCCTCCCGCGGTGGCACTGATGCGGCGCACCGCGGACCGGAGCACCGCAACCGTCGGCCGTGCGTACCCCGTGTGGGTGGACCGCGAGCTCGCCGGGTTCAGCGCCTGGTACGAGATGTTCCCCCGCTCGGAGGGGGCGCGGGGCGGGCGCGGCGGCACCCTGGCCGAGGCGGCGCTGCGACTCCCGGCGATCGCCGAGATGGGCTTCGACATCGTCTACCTGCCGCCGGTGCACCCGATCGGCAGCGCCCATCGCAAGGGGCGCAACAACGCGCTCGAGGCGAAGCCCGGGGACCCGGGGAGCCCCTGGGCGATCGGGAGCGCCGAGGGGGGCCACACGGCGATCCATCCCGGCCTGGGCAGCCTGGACGACTTCGACGCCTTCGTGACCGAGGCGCGGCGCCACGGCCTCGAGGTGGCCCTCGATTACGCGCTGCAGTGCTCCCCCGACCACCCGTGGGTGGCCGAACACCCGGAGTGGTTCCGCCACCGCCCTGACGGGTCAATCCGCTACGCCGAG
>JBHEMT010000015.1:0-3886 GCA_046262435.1 Candidatus Dormibacteria bacterium
CCGGCTCTGACGCGCCGCCAGCTTCCACGGACCCAGGGCGCGCACCACCGTCGCGCCGAAGCGCGCCTCGCCGCGCGCCGGCGGAGTGAGGGTGTAGCCGTAGTCCCCGGGGAGGGCGCCGCTGAGCACTGACGCCGACGAGGTCATGTGGGAGGGGTGCTCGTCGCGAATCATCCCGCGGGTTGGTGCGCCGTCCACTCGCACCCTGAGGCGCACGGCGTTGGGCTGACCGACCGAAAGCAACGGCTCATGCTCTCTGGTGACCGTGACGCGTCGAGCCCCGGGCGCTCGTCGCCAGTCGAGGGCGACGGCCACGCTGCCCACCACAAGGATGACGAAGGAGACCGGAATCAGCGTGGGCAGTCCGGCGCCCAGCGCGAGAAGCACCATCGGCGCGAGCAGCACTGCCGCGCCGCGGCGGGTCATCGCGGCACCGGTACCCGCGCCACCGCCCGCTGCACCGCCGCCACCTCGGTCACTCCCTGCAACTCCGCCTCGGCGCGGCGCACCAACCGGTGCCGCAGGGCCGGGACGGTCAGGTCCTTGACGTCATCAGGCGTGGTGTAGTCGCGGCCGCTGCAGGCTGCCAGCGCCTTGGCCCCCTGCAGGAGAGCGATGGCCCCTCGCGGGCTGGCGCCGAGGCTGAGGTCAGGCGACTGCCTGGTGGAGGCGGTGATCGAGGCGATGTAGCCGACCACCGCATCACTGACGGTGACCCGTTCCACCTCGGCGCGGGCCGCGCGCAGCAGCGCCTCGTCAACGGTCGCGGTCACACCGGCAGCAGCCAGATCGGTGGCGCGAAAGCCCCCGTCGACCCGGCGGAGCATCGCGCTCTCCACATCCACCGGTGGGAGGGGCACCTCGAGCTTGAGAAAAAAGCGGTCGAGCTGCGCCTCGGGAAGCGGGTAGGTCCCCTCGTACTCAACGGGGTTCTGGGTGGCCAGCACAATGAAGCGGTCACCGAGCGGCATGCTCTGCCCGTCGGCGGTGACCTGTCGCTCCTCCATGGCCTCGAGGAGTGCCGCCTGCGTCTTGGCCGGCGCCCGGTTGATCTCGTCCGCAAGCAGCGTGTCGGTGAAGATCGGGCCCTGGCGGAACTCGAACTCGCCCCGATCCGCGCGGTAGACACTGGTGCCGATGATGTCCGAGGGCAGTAGGTCGGGCGTGAACTGGATGCGGGTGAAACGTGCGTCGGTCGTCGCGGCGAGGGCGCGGGCCATCAACGTCTTCGCCGTGCCGGGCACACCTTCGAGCAGCACATGTCCGCCAACCAGCAGTGCAAGGAGCAGCCCGTCGATGGTCGGGCCCTGGCCCACCACAGCCTTGGCGACGCTGGCGTGGACAGCGCCGCGCAGTTCGGCCGAATGACTCACGGCGGTCATTGTGACCGCTGCCCGTCGCCGGCCCACTCACGTTCGACGAGGTCGGTTCGGCGTGCGAGCTCGACCAGCGCCTCCTCCGAGGGGCGCAACGCGGCCAGCTCGCGAGCGCGCCCCAGAACCACAGCTGCACCGGCAGCGCGCTGCTCGCCGTGGCCACGCAGCCCAGCGATGAACTGGTCGTCAGGTAACCGCGGGTCCACTCCGGCGACGCGGCCGACGCGCGTCTTCAGCTCGTCGGCGTAGCGGTCGGCGATGCCGCCCCGCAACGCGGTGCGGCCGAGCAGCGCCGCCATCGAGTCGATGTAGTCGGACGCGCTGGGCACCCGAGCTGCGTGGCCAGCCGGCACGGGGCGGCCCATCCTTCGGCCGCTCAGGGCCAGGTAGGTGAGCACCACGAGCAGCGCCCCGACAGCGGCGGCACCGAGCGGCCCGCGAAAGATGGTGGCCGCACCAGGCGACTCCAGCTCGCCGTGGTGGTACTCGTCGAAGGCGATCCGCCCGCCCCGGGCACGCTCCAGCAGGGTCAGCACCAAACCGGCGGAGTCCAGGCGGCGGAGGCCGTCGTTGGACAGCGGCAGCGCCGTGCCCAGCACGTAGGCGCGGCCGCGCCCCGCGTCCCCGCCGGTGGCCACCCCGACCACCGCCCCGCCGTCGGCGAGGATCGGTGTGATTCCGGGGCCGTCGTCGAAGGCCAGCGCCTCGTGGCTCAGGGGAACCTGATGGACCCGATCGCCCGCATCGATGGGCTGCACCACCCCCGCCGAGGCACCGGCGGCGGCGGGCGCGGCGTGCAGCTGCAGGGCCGCCAGCAGTGCGGCGGCATTCCTCGCCGTGGTGCTGTCGATCGCCAGGATCAGGTCCCCACCGCCGGCCAGGAAGCCCCGCACCCGGGCGAGGTCGACATCGCTGAGCTCTGTCTCGGGCTGGTCGATGATCAGGACGTCGCGACCCTCAGGGGTGAAGCTGCCGCTCAGCCGGTCGACCCGAAATCCGAGTCGGTCGAGCCAGGTGTAGAGGGCGAGCGTTCCGGCGCGGCCGGCGACCCGAGACGAAGGGTCGAGGTTGGAGGCCGGCGCCGCGGTGGCTCCGGCCAGGGCGAGCAGCACGACCACGGCCACAGCGCTGAACAGCCCGACGATTGGGGCAACACGCCGCCGGTTCACACGCGCACCCCGCGGGCGGCGAGTGCCCGTACCGCCGCGCAGCGGGTCCGGGCCAGCTGCCACTGCGCGTCATCGACTGTCGCTCCGGAGTACCACGCTGTGTCGAAGCCGGCGGCGGCCGGAGCCAGCGCGGCGAGCAGGTCGGCGTCACCGCTCGAGCGGGCAAGCAGCTCGCGGGTGGTCCAGGCCGGGTCAACCGGTAGCCGTCCCTGCCTGGCAACGGCCAGCAGGGCACTGCGAAAGGCGCGCCGCACGGCCTCCCGGTGGTCCCCAGCGGCCGCCGCGGCGTCGGCCGCCATCCATTCGGCATCGGGGTCGCTGGTGGTCCCGACCGGTTCCACCAGTTCCCCGCCGGCCTCACGTCCGCTCATCCCGGCGCGGCGCAGAAGGCGGGCGACCAGCACACCAAGGCCAATCAGCAGGAGAACCCCGACCCCGTCGAGCAGTGGCCCTCCGGGAAGACGCCTGCCGGCCAGTGCCTCGCGCACCGCCCGGCCGAGCCGGGCCGGCAGGCTCTCATCAGGATGTTCGTCGAGGCTCTGGAACGGGGGGGATCGGTAGACCTCGCGCAGCAGTTCGGGCGCGTAGCCGGGATCCTGAGGTGCCACGGAGCGATCGGGCAGGCGGAGGGTGCGTACCACCAGATCGAGGCGCTGCCTGGCCCCGACCACGTCGGGCGGGTCTCGGTTCAGCTCGTCAAGCACGGGCTGCAGGGCGACCTGAGGATGGCTTCCCCGGGTCACCTCGGACCCGGGATCGAGCAGGGCGGTCAGGGTTCCGCGAGCGCGACCGACGTCGGGGGGCGATGCGGCCAGGGCATCACGCGCATCAGTCAGCAGCGCCACGTACTGCACGGCTGCCGGGATGGGCTCCGCCGCCACCCCGCTACCAAGCATGCTCGCAATCCCTGCCAGGGCGACGACCAGCGCGGCTCGGCGCGTACCCCTCACAGGGCGCTGGCGAGCATCTCGACGTCAAATGCCTCGCGGCGGATGCGCAGGTCGTAGTACAGGAGGGTCAGCGTGATGTACGTGATCGGAGCCACGAAGATCGCCACGACGGCGGCGACCACATCGCTGAACAGCTGTTGGTTGTCCGGGCCCACCAGCCCCCCGGCGACGCCAACCAGGGCGATGAGGATTCCGCTGATGATCGTCGACAGGATGCCGAGCAGCATCAGGTAGCCCAGCACTCGCCGGAACGATCCACTGACGAGCTGACGTGACCGCCCCAGGGCAGGCAGTGCCCGTCGACCCTCGAGCATGACGATCTGCGGAGTGAGCGCGAACCAAACGGTGGCGTACAGGGCAATCACCAGGGTCATGGGCACGGCCACGATCA
>JBHEMT010000016.1:0-13661 GCA_046262435.1 Candidatus Dormibacteria bacterium
GCCTTCGTGACCGAGGCGCGGCGCCACGGCCTCGAGGTGGCCCTCGATTACGCGCTGCAGTGCTCCCCCGACCACCCGTGGGTGGCCGAACACCCGGAGTGGTTCCGCCACCGCCCTGACGGGTCAATCCGCTACGCCGAGAACCCGCCGAAGCGCTACCAGGACATCTATCCGATCAACTTCGACACCGAGGACGTGGAGCGGCTCTGGGCGGCGCTTCGCGACGTGGTGCTCTTCTGGATTGGGCACGGGGTGCGCGTGTTCCGGGTGGACAACCCGCACACCAAGTCGCTGCGGTTCTGGGACTGGCTGATCGAGCAGGTGCACCGTCGCTTTCCCGATGTCCTCTTCCTCGCCGAGGCGTTCACCCGTCCGGCGGTGATGCACCGCCTGGCCAAGGGGGGGTTCACCCAGTCGTACACCTATTTCACGTGGCGCAACACCAAGCGCGAGCTCAGCGAGTACCTCACCGAGCTCTCCCAGGAGCGCGGGGTGGACTATTTCCGCCCGAACTTCTGGCCGAACACCCCAGACATCCTTCACCAGACGCTTCAGGAGGGTGGCGCTGCCGCGTTCCGGATGCGCCTGGTGCTGGCGGCGCTGGGCTCGCCCAACTGGGGGATGTACTCGGGGTACGAACTGCTCGAGAACCAGCCGGCGCGCCCCGGCAGTGAGGAGTACCTCGACTCGGAGAAGTACCAGTACCGGCCACGGGACTGGAACAGCTCCACCAGCCTTGCCCCGCTGGTGGCCACGGTCAATGCCATCCGGCGCCGTCACCGCGAGGCGATCTCGCTGCTCCGCACCCTGCGTGTCCAGCCCATTGACGGCGACTCGTTGCTCTGCTTCTCGCGGTCCAATCAGGAGCGCTCCGACGTGATTCTGGTGGTCGTCAACCTCGACGTCCGCCTCGCTCGCGAGGGGCTGACCTGGCTGGACCTCGAGGGGCTCGGCCTGGAGGCCACCGCGCGCTTCGAGGCGCATGACGAGATCAGCGACACGACCTACGTCTGGCAGGGACCGGCCAACTACGTCCGCCTGGACCCCGCGGCCACCCCTGCGCACGTCTTCCACCTGAGGGCACGATGACCACCGGCGAGCGCATCACCACGACCACGACCTCGCCGCCGCCGGTACCGGCCGATGCCGCGGCTCCAGCTGAGGTGAGCCAGCCGCACTGGTTCAAGAAGGCGATCTTCTACGAGCTGCTGGTGCGCGGTTTCGCTGACGGCAACAACGACGGGGTGGGGGACTTCCGCGGACTGATCAACCACATCGACTATTTGGAGTGGCTGGGCGTCGACTGCATCTGGCTGCTGCCCTTCAACAGCAGCCCGCTACGGGACGGTGGATACGACATCAGCGACTACACCGACGTGCTTCCCGACTACGGCACCGTCGAGGACGTCCGCGAGCTGGTCGAGAAGGCACACGGCCGTGGCATGCGCGTGATCATGGACCTGGTGGTCAACCACACCAGCGACCAGCACCCCTGGTTTCAGGAAGCACGCTCCGACCCGGTGAGCCCCAAGCGCGACTGGTACATGTGGTCCGACACTCCGGCCATGTACGCCGATGCCCGGGTCATCTTCATCGACACCGAGACCTCGAACTGGACGTGGGATGACCGAGCCAAGGCCTACTACTGGCACCGCTTCTTCTCCCACCAGCCAGACCTCAACTACGACAACCCCGAGGTCCGCGCGGCGATGCTCGACGTGTGCCGGTTCTGGCTCGACCTTGGTATGGATGGTTTTCGGCTTGACGCGGTGCCATATCTCTTCGCGCGTGAGGGAACCAACTGCGAGAACCTGCCCGAGACCCACGCGTTCCTCGCCGACCTGCGCGCCACCGTGGACCACGAGTACGGGGGCGACAAGGTGCTTCTTGCGGAGGCAAACCAGTGGCCGGAGGACGTGATCGACTACTACGGGACTCCCGAGCGCCCCGAGTGCCACATGTGCTTCCACTTTCCGCTGATGCCACGTATGTTCATGTCACTGCGCCGTGAGTCGCGCTACCCGATCACTGAGATCCTGGAACGCACCCCGGCGATTCCCGAGTCGGCACAGTGGGGGATCTTTCTGCGCAACCATGATGAGCTGACCCTGGAGATGGTCACCGACGAGGAGCGGGACTACATGTGGGCGGAGTACGCCCACGACCCGCGGATGAAGCTCAACCTCGGCATTCGCCGCCGGCTGGCGCCCCTGCTCAACAACGGGCGCCGCCAGATGGAGCTGTTCTATGGGCTGCTGCTCTCGCTGCCGGGAACTCCGATTCTGTACTACGGCGACGAGATCGGCATGGGCGACAACGTATACCTCGGCGACCGCGACGGGGTGCGCACCCCCATGCAGTGGAACGGCGACCGTAACGGAGGCTTCTCGCGCGCCGACTTCGCCCAGCTCTACCTGCCGCCGCTGATGGACCCGGTGTACGGCTACCAGGTGGTCAACGTCGAGGCGCAGCAGCGTTCCGAGTCGTCGATGCTCCACTGGCTGCGCCGGTTCATGCTGCTGCGCAAAAAGTGGGCGGCATTCGGTGAGGGAGGCTTCGAGGCACTCGACGCTGCCAACCCCTCGATCTTCGCCTTCACGCGCACCCTCGGCGACCAGGTGATTCTGTGTGTCAACAACCTCTCCCGCTTCGCTCAGCCGGTGGAGCTGGACCTCGCCGCGTACCGAGGCAGCACCCCGCTGGAGATGCTCGGCAAGGTGCGCTTCCCCGCGATCGGTGACCTGCCCTATCTGCTCACCCTGGCGCCGCACGGTTTTCTGTGGTTCACCGTCGAACCGGGCGCCCACCTGTGAGTTCCGCGGCGCCACCGGAGCAGTTCCTCGCCCGCCATGGCCTGGAGCGGACCCCGGAGTGGCTGACCGGGTACCTGCCTCGGCAGCGCTGGTTCGGCGGTCGCGACCACGGCCTCAGCGGCGTCACCGTCGAGGACGCGGCGCTGCTTGGCGAGGACCGCGACGGCATCACCGTCTTCTTCATCCTGGTGCGGGTCGCCTACGCACGCGGGCCGGACGAGCTGTTTCACGTGCCCCTGGCGCTGCGCGAGCGCCACCAGGGAGTGCTGGAAAATGCCGGCGCGGAGACCGTGATCGCCGAGATCGCTCGCGGTGCGGAGACCCTTGCGGTCTATGACGCGCTGGTGGACCCGGCGGCTGCGTACATCTTCTGGGAGCTGATCGCCGGGTCGCAAACGATCACCACCGCGCGGGGGACCATCGTCTGCTCAGGGGACCGGGTGGAGCTGGGTGACCACGGTGCCGACGCGGTGCGGCCCCTGGGCCGCGAGCAGTCGAATACCTCCCTGGTTCGGGGCGGCCACGACCTGCTCAAGTGCATGCGTCGCATCGAGCTCTCCCCCTCGCTGGAGTTGGAAATCCAGGGCGCGCTGGAGGGTGCCGGCTTCACCCACCTGGCAGCGCCAGTTGGGGTGATGCAGTACCGCGTCGACGGCCGTCCACCGGGGCTGCTGGCCATGGTGCAGCCCTATCTGCACAACGGCACCGAGGGCTGGGCGATGGCGCTCACCTCACTGCGCGACCTCTATGCCGTCGCTGAGGAAGAAGAGCACCTCGACGCGGAGACGCGGCGGCGCGTGGTGGACGAGCAGGGAGCCTCGTTCGTCCCCGAGGCGGCGCGGCTCGGCGAGGTGACTGCGGAGATGCATCTCGCCCTGGCGGCCGCGGGTCACTCGCCGGAGGTGATGCCCGAGCCGGTGACCGCCGCCACCCTGTCCCGGTGGGCCGACGAGATGGCGGCCGATGCCGAGGCATTGCTGGGTCGCGAGCATCCCTCGCTCGAGCCGCTGCGTGACCGGCGCGACGTCCTGCTCGAGCGATTCGTGGCGCTGCGCGGGCTGCGGCCCGCCGGCCTGGCCACCCGCATCCACGGCGACTACCACCTCGGCCAGGTGCTCCGCACCGACGAGGGGTGGACCGTGCTCGACTTCGAGGGCGAGCCGGCCCGGCCGGTCAGCGAGCGACGGGGCCGGTCCTCGCCGCTGCGCGACGTCGCCGGCATGCTCCGCTCACTCGACTACGCGGCCGCGGCGGCGCTGAGCGAGCGCACCGGCCCCGACGACGCGCGATGGAGCGAGCTCACCGCCCAGGGTGACCTGTGGGCAGCGGTCAACCGTGAGGCCTTCTGGGCCGCATACCTGGCCAGGGTCGCCGGCAGCCAACTGCTTCCCTCCGAAGATGATGCACTGGTCGCGCGCCGCGCCTTCGAACTCCAGAAAGCCATCTACGAGGTCGGGTACGAGATCGGCCACCGGCCCGACTCCGTCGGCATCCCCCTCACCTTCCTGCTCAGGGAGACGTCATGACCACCAAGCCCAGCACGCTGGACGCCGGCGAGGTCGACCGGCTGATCAGCGGCGACCATCACGATCCCCACCACCTGCTCGGTGCCCACCCCGGCGCAGGCCGGACCACGGTGCGCGCCTTCCACCCCGAGGCCGCCGAAGCACGGGTCCTCCACGACGGCGCGGCCACACCGCTGCAGCGCATTGACGCGCGCGGGCTCTTCGAGGGCACCGTCGAGAGTGAGCGGCTCGGCGACTACCGCCTGCAGTTCTCCGCGGGCGCACACGAGTGGGAGATGGATGACCCGTATCGGTTTTTGCCGACCCTGGGTGAGCTCGACCTGCACCTGATCGGTGAGGGCAGCCACCGCGAGCTGTGGGAGCGGCTCGGCGCACGGGTGATCGAGCACCAGGGAGTGCGCGGCACTGCATTCGCGGTCTGGGCGCCCAACGCCCGTGGCGTGCACCTGGTCAGCGATGCGTCGTACTGGGACACCCGGCTGCATCCCATGCGCGCCCTGGGTGGCACGGGAGTGTGGGAACTGTTCGTCCCGCACGCCGGCGCCGGCCTCAAGTACAAGTACGCGGTGCGCCGTGCCGACGGCAAGCAGGTCTTCAAGGCGGACCCGCTGGCCAGGGCGATGGAGCTGCCCCCGGGCAGCGCCTCGATCGTGGTTGACTCGCACTACAGCTGGGGTGACGGCGGCTGGATGGCGAGCCGTGACCGCAGCGACGGCATCGGCGATCCCATGAGCGTGTACGAGGTGCACCTCGGGTCATGGCGCCGCGACCAGAACCGCGAGCTCACCTATCGCGAGGCGGGAACGCTGCTCGCCGACTACTGCACTGCGATGGGGTTCACCCACGTCGAGTTACTCCCCATCGCCGAGCACCCCTTCGGCGGCTCCTGGGGCTACCAGGTCAGCTCCTACTACGCGCCCACCTCGCGGTTCGGCAGTCCCGACGACTTCCGCTGGATGGTGGACCACCTGCATCAGCGCGGCGTCGGGGTGATCCTTGACTGGGTCCCGGCCCATTTCCCCAAGGACGAGTGGGCACTCGCCCAGTTCGACGGCACCTCGCTCTACGAACACGTCGACCCACGCCGGGGCGAGCACCCCGACTGGGGCACATTGGTCTTCAACTACGGGCGCAACGAGGTGCGCAACTTCCTCGTCGCCAACGCCCGCTACTGGTGCGCGGAGTTCCACATCGACGCCCTGCGGGTCGATGCGGTGGCCTCGATGCTCTACCTCGACTACTCGCGCAAGGCGGGAGAGTGGCTGCCCAATGTGCACGGCGGGCGCGAGAACCTGGAGGCCATTGCCCTGCTCCGTGAGGTCAACGATGCGGTGACCACCGACTACCCCGGCGCCTTCACCGTGGCTGAGGAGTCGACCGCGTGGCCGGGGGTGAGCCGGCCCACCGCGTGGGGGGGGCTCGGCTTCCGCTTCAAGTGGAACATGGGGTGGATGCACGACACCCTGGACTACATCAGCAAGGACCCCGTGTTCCGCAAGTACCACCACCACCAGCTCACCTTCGGGCTCTGGTACGCATACAGCGAGAACTTCACCCTCCCTCTCTCCCATGACGAGGTGGTCCACGGTAAGGGGTCGCTGCTCGGCAAGATGCCCGGCGACCGCTGGCAGAAACTCGCCAACCTGCGCGCCATGCTGGCGTGGATGTGGGCGCACCCGGGCAAGAAGCTGCTCTTCATGGGTGGCGAGTTGGCCCAGGACCGGGAGTGGTCGCACGACCGTGAGCTCGACTGGTTCCTGCTCGACAACCCCCAGCACGTCGGGGTTCAGACGATGGTGCGGGACACCAACGCGCGCTACCGGCAGACACCCGCGCTCTACGAGCGCGACGGCAGCGCCGACGGGTTTCGCTGGATCGACGCCGGCAACGTGGACCAGAACGTCTACTCCTTTCTCCGCTTCGACGCCCACGACCATCCCGGGATCGCCTGTGTGGCCAACTTCTCGCCCAACGTCTACGCGGGGTTCCGGCTGGGCCTCCCTCTGCCCGGACGATGGGAAGAGGTGCTCAACACCGACGCCGCCGCCTACGGGGGCGGCGGAGTGGGCAACCTCGGTGCGGTGCACGCCGAGCAGCGCGAGTGGAACGGGCAGCCGTGCTCAGCGGTGATCACCGTGCCGCCGCTCGCCGTGCTCTGGTTCAGCCCCGCTCCCGCATAGCTCTGGACCGGATGCGCGCGATCGCCCCGCAGCCGGGAAGCCGGACCTGATCACGCTACGAGGCGAGCGCGGCGCCCGGCTCACGCTGGCTGTCACCCGACGCACCGCACCGAGCCCCCGACCGACCGATGGATCGGACCAGGCGGGCGAGCCCCACGCCGTGCTCGAGGCCGAGCTGGACGGCCGGGGCTGGCGAACCTCCGGCTCGCTCCTCACCACCAGCGACTTCGCCGCCCTGGCCGGCTGGGTGCGGCTGGTGGCTGCGGGGCGGCTGACCGACCCGTTCGAGGCGATTCAGCCAGGCTTTGGCCTGACCGGGCGGCGGCACGGCGACACCGTCCTGCTCCGGGTTCGCCTCAGCCATGGGCTGGCGCCGCCCTTCCCCGATGCCGACCCGGAGGGTTTCGGCGAGGGCGCGGCACTGTGCCTCCGACTGTCGCTCGCCGAGGCGGGCGCGTTCGCCGACCATCTCGAGGCTCGGCCAATTTGTGGAGGGCCTGGTGCGGGCGACCTCCCGGTCAGGCGCCGGCGGCGGCGCCCTGGGTGAGCCGTCCACCGAGGGTGGCGAACGGTCCGGCGGCGCCGGTGCCGGAGACCAGGCTGTACCAGAGGGCGCCGTCGGTTCCCTCCACGGCGAACATCGCCTGCGCCCCGCTGGCGGCGATGCCGATGCCGTCGACGAGGGCGCCCCCGGCCGACCGTGCGGCTGACCAGCCGGCGCCGGAGTTGGTGGCATACCAGAGGGCGCCGTCGGTGCCGTGACAGCCGAAGTAGCTGATGCCGGCCGCGGCCGCGAGGGCGGGATGGCCGATGCAGCGCCAGCCGGTGGCCACCCAGGGCAGCCCCGCGCCGCCCTGCCAGACCTGGCCGTCGGTGCCGTCGACCAGAACCTGGAGGTGGCCATTGACCGGGCCGAGCGCGGGTCCGGAGCGGGTCAGGCCGCCGAGCGAGCTCCACCCGTTGAGCACCGGGTTTCCCGCCGTGGGGATGGATCCGCTGGCCATCCAGGTGGCGAGGTCGCCGCCGGTGCAGACCACGGTGAGAGTGCGGCTTCCGGGAACCAGGGCAGCCGCGGGGTTGTCGCGACAGCTGGTGAACTGGGAGGAGAGCTGGGTCCAGGTGGTGGTGTCGGTGCGCACCCACAGCCGGTTGTCGCCGCCGGTGACCACCTCAAGATGGTTGGCGGCAGCACTGCTCGACGCGGGGACCACGACCACGGCCGGAGCGCCATTGAGCATGCCGCCCAGGCCTGCCCAGGCCGCGCCGGCATCGCTGCGCCACAGCCCGGCATCGCCGCCGCGGACCGCGATCGAGCCCATCGGCGCCGGAGGCGGGAGCGTGCCCGGAGGAGGCGGCGGCGGCGTGGGTGCGGGATTGCCGACCGGTTCGGCGCTGCTGATGATGGTCAGGTAGGGGACCGCCTGGCCGGTGGCGTTGCTCAGCGCCGACCAGCTCGCGCCTGCGGAGAGGGTCCCGGCGGCACCACCCTCGCTCATCACCCCGGTGAAGGGGATCGTGGACAGGTTGTTGGCCGCGGCCCAGCTGTTCATCTGCGCCCACTCAGTCGCCATCGAGGTGTAGTAGATCTCCGGGACCGCGCAGGCGGCGGAACTGCCCCAGGCCACGTGGTAGATCTGCCCCTGCGACCATCCGCCGGCGCCGACCACGTCGTCACCGTAGTCGGCGAGCATGCCGCGGCTTGAGGTGTCGCACGGGAACGCACCGCTGGGATGGCCGGAGGCAGCGGCGTAGGCGTCGACCCAGGGGATGCTGGGCACCGGACCGTAGTAGTCACCCCCGCTGCTCTGCTCGATGTCGCCGGCGGCCCAGACGGTGACGGGCGCCGGACCGGCCAGAGCGGCGTGCTGGGTGGGCTGCACCAGCGCACTGAACCAGCCCTGCGCGTGCGCCTGCATCTGCGCTGAGCTGAGCGCGTAGTTGGCCTGTGGGTCGGCACCGGTGAGGCTGTTGCTCGTCCCCGCGGCCAGGATCAACGGCGCCGACCCTGCCGCGTGCGCGCCCTCGTAGCCCTGGAGGAAGTCGGCGAGAAGGACTGCGTCCTGGGTCAGCGGCGTGCAGCTGCTGGTGTTGAAGAGCTGGGTGCCGTAGGTGGTGGTGCCGGGGACAAAGCATGGTGAGCCGAGGTCGAGGATCACCAGTGATCCCGGGGTGGCGCGGGCGCCCTGGGAGGTGAGCGTGCAGCTGAAGCCCGCCCCCGCGGGACAGCTGCTCCGGGTGTCGCCGTAGATGTACGAGGAGATGCTCGCCGGCGGGACGGCACCGGCCACCAGCGGTCCGAGGGGAGCCGCGGCGAGCACAGGAGTGGACGTCAGCGGGATGCCGGACGAAGCGCTGGGCTGAGCGTCGCTTTGCACGGCCGGGGGGACGGCCGGCGTGGCCAGCCCGGCACATGGTCCGGTGCGTCCACTGCTCAGGTCGAGATCGATGGCGCCCGCCGGGACAACGACGCACGCGTGGCCAGCGGTCACGGCCCGCAGGCGGGCGCTGCCTGCACCCACCAGGGTGAATCCCTGGCGGTGCTGGCCATCAATCACCAGCACCCGGCCGTCTGCGGGGCGCTGGGCTGATCCGCCGGCGAGCACCATCGACTCAGGACCGGTCCACCGACAGTCGAGCGCGGTGATTTCCGCGGGACGGCTCGGCAGGTTGAGGCAGGCGGGGTTGACCGTGCCCGATGGGTCGGCGGCGGCGGGTTGGGATGCCGCTACGAGCCCAACCAGGGCGCCGGGTAGGCAGAGCGAGGCAACCAGAAGTCGGTGGAGACGAGGCATTGGCACCGGGGGTGAGGGGGGTGAGTGACCGTGAGGCCGGGCGGCCTCGCCGCACCTTAGGCTCCGGTCGGGGACGCCACCGGCGGTGTCATGGCCGTGCGACTCCATTGTTGCCTGGTGCCACGCAGCTCGCTCCGCGGGTGATCGACGGCACCCGGCCCTGGCCCGGCGCCGCCTCGAGGCGCTAGGCTGCCCGGCCATGGACAACGATCAGGCGCGACAGCGACTCGAAGTGGAGCGGACCAGGCTGCAGCAGACCAAGGGTGCGGCCGACCGGCTCTCCGCCGGTGCCCAGGAGGCCGCCCAGACCGAGCTGTCGAGCATCGACCAGCATCCCGCCGAGCAGGCGACCGAGACCATGGAGCGCGAGCTCGACATGGGCGTTGCCCAAAGGGTGGATCAGGAGTTGAACGAGGTCCAGGCTGCTCTGGCTCGCATCGCGGCAGGCACCTATGGTCGCTGCGAGACCTGTGGCAAGGCGATCGGTGACGAGCGGCTGGAGGCGATGCCCGCGGCGCGCTTCTGCGTCGAGGACCAGGCGAAGGCGGAGCACGACCCCACCCGGCGAACGCTGGCCTGAGCGTGCCGGGGGGAGCCACCGACGGCGGGGGCGGCCCTGCGGCGCGCAGTCGTTGAGCGGCTCGCCCTCCGCCGGCCCGCCCCCCGAGGCCCCGCGCCACCCGGTCACCCATTCCGCGCACGGGGTCAACCGAATCGACGACTTCTACTGGCTGCGCGACCGCGATGACCCGCGGGTGCTCGCCCACCTCGAGGCCGAGAACGCCTACACCGCGGCGGTGATGGCTCCGCTCGAGCCGCTGCAGACGTCGCTGTACGACGCTCTGCGCGCTCAGGTCCCCGAGGCCGACATGTCGGCTCCGGTGCGCCGAGGCGGTTTTCGGCGTTACACGCGATACGAGGCCGGCAAGCAGTACCCGCTGCACTGCCGCCGGCGCGAGGACTCAGGGGGCGCGCCGAGCAGCGGGCCCGAGGAGATCACCCTCGACGTCAACGCGGTCGCCGCCGGGCGTGACTACTGCGACGTGTCCTCGGTGGTCTACAGCCCTGACCAGCGGCTGTTGGCCTACGCGGTGGACACCACGGGCCGGGAGCGCTACGCCATCCGCGTGGTGGACCTCGCCCTCGGCTCGACGCGCGAGGAGGTGACCGAGGCGACAGCAGACCTGGTCTGGGGTTCGGACGGGCGATGGTTCCTGTACACCGTGGCCGACGAGACCGAGCGAGCTCATCGGGTGTGCCGCCACCGTCTCGGGAGCGACCCGGCCGAGGACCACGTCGTGTTCGAGGAGCCGGACCCCGCCTACCACGTCGACATCGCGGCCTCCTGCACTGAGCGCTTCGCGGTGATCACCTCGTCCAGCAAGACCACCAACGAGCAGCGTCTGGTGGCGCTCGATAGCGCCGCGGCGTCACCGTTCACCGTCCTTGTCCGGCGGCCCGGCATTCGCTATGAGGTGGCCGACCGGGGCGACCGCCTGTTCATCCGCACCGATGACACCGGGCCCAACTTCCGCGTCGTCGAGGCGCCCCTCCGGGCACTGACCCCGGACGACTGCCGCGAGTATCGACCGGAATGCGGCGAGATCACCGTGCTCGGGCTGCGCACCTTCGCCGGTCACCTGGTGCTCGTGGAACGCGCGAACGGGAGCAACCGCATCCGCGTCATCGACCTCGACGGCGGTGGTGAGCACGCCGAACACACCGTTGCCTTCGATGAGTCCGAGCATGTCGTCGAGCTCGGCGACAACCCCGACTTCGAGACCACGATGCTGCGACTGGACTACAGCTCGCTGGTCACTCCGCCGACTCAGCTCGACTACGACATGAACAGCCGCCAACGCGTGGTGGTGAAACGCCGCGAGGTCCCGGGCTACGACCCGGCGCAGTACCAGGCGCTGCGCATCGACGCAGTGGCCGAGGACGGCGTGCGCGTCCCCATCTCGCTGGTGCGACCCCGTGACGCGCCCTCAGGGCCGCAGCCGCTCGTTCTCGAGGGCTACGGGTCGTATGGCTACAGCTATGAAGCGCGCTTCGAGGCGCACCGGGTTGCCCTGCTCGACCGTGGCGTCAGTGTCGCCATCGCCCACGTCCGCGGCGGGGGCGAGCTGGGTGAACGTTGGCGGCTGGCGGCCAACATGGGTCGCAAGCGCACCACCTTCACCGATTTCGTCAGCTGCGCCGAGGCGCTGATCGCGGCGGGCATCACCTCCTCCGACCGGCTGGCGATCACCGGCCGCAGCGCGGGCGGACTGCTGGTGGGAGCGGTCCTCAACATGCGGCCCGATCTGTTCCGCGCAGCGGTTGCGGGAGTGCCCTTCGTCGATGTGGTCACAACCATGTCCGACCCGAGCATTCCGCTGACCACCGCCGAGTACCAGGAGTGGGGGGACCCCGCCGACCCCGAGGCGTTTGCCTACATGCGCTCCTATTCCCCTTATGACAACGTCCAGGCGACCGACCTTCCCTGGCTGCTGGTGACCGCCGGGTTGAACGACCCGCGGGTGTCCTACTGGGAACCGGCGAAGTGGGTTGCCCGGCTGCGGCAGCAGAGGACAAACGACAATCCGCTGCTGCTTCGCACCAACCTGGGCAAGGGCCACTTCGCATTCACCGGCCGCTACGAGCGGCTTCGCGAGCGTGCTCTCGAGCTCGCTTTTCTGCTCGCCGCACTCGGAGTCGCGGATGCTTGAGGGGGCCCCCTCCCTCTGGCAGGCGGAGCTGAACCGGCCGCGCCGCACGGCTGCGCTTCCCGCCCGCGTGGAGGTGCTGGTCGTCGGTGGCGGCATCAGCGGGGTTGCGCTGCTCAGCCAGTTGGCGACGCGGGGTATCGGCGCGGCACTGGTCGAGCGCGACCGGCTCGGCGCCGGTGCCAGCGGCCGCAACGCCGGCTTCCTGCTCACCGGGGTGGCCGCCAACTACGCGCGGGCGGTCGCCACCTACGGCCGCGAGACTGCGGCAGAGATCTGGCGCTTCACCGCGGCCAACCATCGGCTGCTCCGCGGCAGCGTCGAACCCGCCGCGATGGGCTACCGGTGTCGCGGCGCCTGGACTGTGGCGGAGTCCGCGGTGGAGGCCGCGGCGCTGGAGGAGTCGGCCCAGCTGCTCGCTGAGGACGGCCTTCCGGGCCGCTGGGCTCCGGCCGGCCGCGCTCCGCGTTGGGCACCCCTGGGTGCGCTCGAGGTGGACGGGGACGGCGAGGTCAACCCGTTACGCGCTGTGGAGGCGATCGCACCCCCGGGGTCGGCGGTCCATGAGGGTGTGGCTGTGGTCGGGCTGCACCACGGGCCTCAGGGGGTGCGCGTCGACCTCGGCGAGCGGGGGGAGATGGTGGCCGAGCAGGTAATCCTGGCCACCAACGCCTGGACGGCTCAGCTGGTACCTGAGGTGCCGATCCGCCCGGTGCGGGCGCAGATGCTCTGCACCGCGGCGGCCGCGACGATCACCGACCGTCCGGTGTACGCCGGCTGGGGTTACCGCTACTTTCGTCAGCTCGGCGACGGCCGGCTCCTGATGGGCGGCTGTCGCGACCTGGCGGTGGCCGACGAGGTGGGCTATGGCCTGGCGCCGACCGCGCCGGTGCAGGCCGGACTTGACCTGGCCTGTACCGGGCTCGGGGTAACCGCCCCGGTCCTCCACCGCTGGGCGGGGACGATGGGCTTCACCGCCGATGAGCTACCACTCGTCGGACCGCTGAGCGGACGCCCAGGGGTGTGGGTGATGGGCGGATACACCGGCCACGGCATGGGCTTTGCCCTGCAGTGCGCGTGGGCACTGGTCGAGCGGGTCGCCGATGGACGCCCCCTGCCGGGCTGGTGCGACACGGCCCGACTGGCCGCGGTGGCGACCCCGGACGCTGCGTCCGGCTGAACCGGCTCTCACTCCACCGCCCCGGGGGCACCGGTACCGGCGCCTTCCCGGGGGGCGGCGTTCGGCCTGGGGGAATGAGGTTGCGGCCCTGGTCCTTCGCGGATCTGCACAGCAAGGCGACGATGTCCGGCGAGCAGGAGGAACTCGCCGCGGCCGGCCGACTCGAGCAGCTGACGCTGGCCCTCGGTGAGGCTAAAGGCGGTGTGGATGCGCTGCAGTTCGATACCGCGGTGGCCGCCGAGCAGGGCGATCGAGGGGTTGGTGAGCACCACGACACCGTCGTCGCTGCGGAGCAGGTCGGACGCGTTCTGGGTGAGCACAACCAGCGAGGTGTCGTACTTGCGGCAGCGCCGCGCCAGCTGCACCAGCAGAGTGCGCAGCGCAGCATGCTCGCCAAGCAGTCCCGCCTCGTCAAAGACCAGGTGGCGGCGGCGGGGGTCGCGCCGGATGGTGGCCCACAGC
>JBHEMT010000017.1:0-9005 GCA_046262435.1 Candidatus Dormibacteria bacterium
ATCGTGGCCTGCGCCGGGTTCATCGTGCTCACCACCGGGCTTCTGCTGGTGCCCGCGGTCGTGCTCCGCGGCAGCCTGCTGGTCGGCCATGACGGCATCACCATGGAGCGGGGCACCGAGCACCTGACCGCGGCCTGGGAGGACGTCGAGGGCCTTCGCTGGAACGCCCTGACCGGCCTCAGCCTGGTCCTCCGCGGCCAGCGCCAGACGCAGCCCACCTGGAAGTTGCCCGGCGGCTTCCGCGCTGTCGACGGCGACGGCGCCACCATCCCGCTGCGCCTCTTCGGTGACCGTCAGTACTCGATGATCTACGACATTCGCGACCGCGTCCCCGAGGGCGCGTGGATGTCGGCGGTGGAGCAGGCCAGCGGCCGTCGCACCACCCGCTGCCTGGTTGTCTACGGCGTCGTGGTTCTCGCCGACCTGGTCGCTCTGGCGATCGCCTACGCCGTGGTCCACGGCTAACCCCATCCCCCTCCGCCAGCGCACCCGGCCCGCCGCGGGCCCGGTGCGCTGGTCCGGGTGCTCAGGACATGGTCAGCCCGGGTCAGCCGGCGCGGTCGCCTCGACCACCAGGTCGATCTCGAGGGCGGCTCCGGCCGGCAGCGCCACCACCCCGAAGGCGGCGCGGGCGTGGCGGCCGCTCTCCCCGAACACCTCGGTGAGCAGTTCTGAAGCCCCGTCGATCACCCGCGACTGGTCGGTGAACTCGGGTGTGCTGGCCACCATCCCGGTCAACCGGACCACACACTGCACCTGGTCGAGCGACCCGATCGCGGCCCGCAGGGTTCCGAGCAGCGCGATGGCAACACCGCGGGCGGCGGCCCGACCGGTCTCGAGGTCCACATCGCCGCCGAGGCGGCCGCGGACCGGCGGGTCGAGCAGGGTCGATACGTGGCCGGAGAGGAAGACCAATGACCCGCTGCGCACCGCCGGGAGGTAGGCGCCGAGCGGGGTGACCCCGGCGGGCAGCGTGATCCCCAGGCTGGCCAGACGCTCATCGATCGACATCGTCCCTCCATCGCCGAGCCGGGCGATTGGTGGGTGGCCGCCCGGCTCAGGCGATGATGATGGACGCCACCCTGCCATCGCTGACCACCGCCTGCTCAGCTCTGGGGAGGGTCGCCCGGTGTCGCGCATCCTCGGCACGCCTGCTCACCGCAGTGGTGGCGGACCGAGGCAGGAGCCCGGGGACAGGTCCCCGGGCCCTCACAGGCGGATCGGACTAGCTGCGGGCGGCCATCTCCGAGCGGTCGGCCTCGGCCGGCGCCCCAGCGTTGGGCGCGCTGCCGGAGGACCCGTTGGCCATTCCGTTGTTGGAGCCGCCGCTGCGCGCGCTGCGCAACCGCTGCTCCTCCTCGTCGGTGAGCGTCTGGAAGGGGAATGGCTCGAGCCTCAGCGCGGTGGCGAGGTCGACTCCGGTGCGCCGGGCGAGCTCGGTGCCGTAGCCCTCGTCGGCGAGCCAGCAATGCCAGACCATCCGCTGCGCGATGTGGGGCAGGCACTCCGTGAGTGCGCCGGAGAGGTTGCTGAGCAGCTCCTCTCGGTGGTAGTCGTCGTATCCGCGATACCTCTCACCCGGCTGGGTGTAGTCGCTCCGCGTGCGGGTGGTCCGGAAGCGGCCGACCTTGCCCTCCACGAAAGGCTCGTACGCGGGGACGTTCTTGGGCGCTTCCACCAGGCCGCCCCCCAGAGAGGAGGGCTCGTAGTTGACGTGCGGGTTGGTGTCTGCGGGTACCTGGTGGTACGCCATGGCGCCGTCCCGCTGGTTGGTTCGTGCGTCGTTCTTGGCGGCGTTGATGGGCAGCTGCAGGTAGTTGGGTCCTACCCGGTAGCGCTGCGTGTCCGAGTACGACAGGGTGCGGCCCAGGAGCATCTTGTCGTCGGAGAAGTCGACGCCGTCGACGAGCACGCCGGTGCCGAAGGCCACCTGCTCGGTGTCCGCGAAGAAGTTCTCGGGGGTGCGGTCGAGCACCATGCGACCCATGGGCAGGATGGGGAACTGCTCCTCCGGCCAGAACTTGGTGTCGTCGAGCGGGTCGAAGTCGAGCTCGTCATGAGCCTCGTCACTCATCACCTGGACGCCGAACTCCCACTCCGGGAAGTCACCGCGCCCAATCGCCTCGTAGAGATCGCGGGTCGCATGACCGAAGTCCTTGCCCTGGATCTCGTTGGCCTCAGCCTGGGTGAGCGAGCGCACGCCCTGCTTGGGGGTCCAGTGGAACTTGACCAGGTGGGCCTCCCCCTCGGCGTTGACCAGCCGGTAGGTGTTGACGCCGGCGCCCTCCTGCTCGCGGTAGTTGGCGGGAATGCCGCGCGGCGTCAGCAGCAGGGTGACCATGTTGATCGACTCAGGACTGAGCGAGACGAAGTCGAAGAAGCGGCCATTCTCCTGCCGGTTGGTCACCGGATCCGGCTTGAAGGCGTGCACCATGTCGGGGAATTTCGAGGCGTCGCGGATGAAGAAGATCTTGAGGTTGTTGCCGACGAGGTCCCAGTTGCCCTCCTCGGTGTAGAACTTCACCGCGAAGCCGCGCGGATCGCGCAGGGTCTCGGGAGAGTCCTTGCCGTGCACCACCGTGGAGAAGCGGACAAAGACCGGGGTGCGCTTGCCCTTCTCCTCGAAGAGCTTGGCGCGCGAGTACTTGGCCACCGGCTCGTCGCCAACGGTGGCGTAGGACTCGAAGTAGCCGTGGGCACCGGCGCCGCGACCGTGCACCACCCGCTCGGGGATGCGCTCCCGGTCGAAGTGGGTGATCTTCTCGATGAAGTGGTAGTTCTCCAGGGTGGCCGGGCCACGCTCGCCGACGCTGCGCAGGCTCTGGTTGTCGCGAACCGGGTGGCCCTGACGGGTGGTCAGGATCGGCTCGCCCTCGGCGGCGCCCCCCATCGGGTCCTTGATCTTGTCGTCGCTCATGCGCTTCTCCTTGAGGGGCCGGCGGCTCCGGCGCTCGGCACCGGCGACCGAGGGCCGCTCATTGTCCTCTCCTCGTCTCGATCAGCGCGGCGGTCAACCGCGCCGCCCAGCCGACGCCGGCCGGACGGCCCGAGCGCGAGCACCTGCCCGGGCCCGACGCGCCGGACTGCCGGCGGCGGGTCGCCGGCCACAGCGCCGTCCACGACGGCGCGGTAGGCTGCGATGACCGCGCCGGTCCTGGTCGCGGGTATCCCGGAGACGAGCCCACCGATGCCCTTCCAGAATTCCCTCGACCAGCTGCCCGACGTCGACCCGGAGGAGACCTCCGAGTGGATCGAGTCGCTCGACACCCTGGTCGACAGGATGGGCAAGCGCCGGGCCCGCTTCGTGGTCGGCCGGCTGCTGGCGCGCGCCCGCGAGCTGCAGATCGAGATTCCCGCGATGGTGTCGACCGACTACATCAACACCATTCCCACCGAGCACGAACCCTGGTTCCCCGGCGACGAGGAGATGGAACGCCGGATCCGCCGGATCATCCGCTGGAACGCGGCGGTGATGGTGACCCGCGCCAACAAGCACAGCGACGGGATCGGCGGCCACCTCTCCACCTATGCGTCGGCCGCGTCGCTCTACGAGGTCGGCTTCAACCACTTCTTCCGCGGCAAGGACAACGGCGACGCCGGCGACCAGATCTTCTACCAGGGCCACGCCGCCCCCGGGATGTACTCGCGCGCCTTCCTCGAGGGCCGGCTGGACGAGACGCACCTCGACAACTTCCGCCTGGAGACCGGGGGGCAGGGGCTCTCCAGCTACCCGCATCCCCGGCTGATGCCCGACTTCTGGGAGTTCCCCACCGTGTCGATGGGGTTGGGGCCGCTCACCGCCATCTACCAGGCGCGCTTCAACCGCTATCTCGAGAACCGGCGCATCGCCGACACCTCGCGCAGCCGGGTGTGGGCCTTTCTCGGCGACGGCGAGTGCGACGAGCCCGAGGCCCTTGGCGCGCTCTCGGTGGCCGCCCGCGAGGGGCTGGACAACCTGATCTTCGTGGTCTCGTGCAACCTGCAGCGGCTCGACGGGCCGGTGCGCGGCAACGGCAAGGTGATCCAGGAGCTGGAGGCCGTCTTCCGTGGGGCCGGCTGGAACGTGATCAAGGTGATCTGGGGCCGTGAATGGGACGCCCTGCTGCACATGGACAACGACGGGGTGCTCGTCAACAAGATGAACACCACCCTCGACGGCGAGTTTCAGAAGTACTCCACCGAGTCGGGCGCCTACATCCGCGAGCACTTCTTCGGCCCGGACCCGCGGCTGCGCCGCCTGGTCGAGAAGCTCAGCGACGACGACCTGCGCCGCCTGCCCCGCGGCGGTCATGACTACCGCAAGCTCTACGCGGCGTACAAGCTGGCCACCAACCCCAACGGCCGGCCCACCGTGGTCCTGGCCCACACCGTCAAGGGATGGACGCTGGGCTCCCTCTTCGAGGGACGCAACGCGACCCACCAGATCAAGAAGATTGGGGATGCCGAGCTCAAGGCGTTCCGCGACAACCTGGAACTGCCGATCACGGACAAGCAGCTCGAGGCCGGTGTCGCCCCCTACTACCATCCCGGACAGGACTCCGAAGAGGTCCAGTACCTGCACAGCCGGCGCCGTTCGCTGGACGGCTTTCTGCCCTCGCGGGTGGTGCGCGCCAAGACGCTCGACCTGCCGGCCGAGCAGCCGTACAAGGAGTTCCTCACCGGCTCCAACGGACGGCCGGCGTCGACCACCATGGCGTTCGGCGGCATCCTGCGCAACCTGCTCCGCGACAAGACCGTCGGCCGCAGGGTGGTGCCGATCATCCCCGACGAGGCGCGCACCTTCGGCATGGATGCGCTCTTCCGTGAGGTGAAGATCTACGCGCCCTTCGGGCAGCGCTACGAGCCGGTCGACGCTTCGATGGTGCTGTCGTACAGCGAGGCGAAGGACGGCCAGATTCTCGAGGAGGGGATCACCGAGGCGGGCGCGATGGGTTCCTTCGCCGCGGCGGGCACCGCCTACGCCACCTGGGGGGAGCCGATGATCCCCTTCTACACGTTCTATTCAATGTTCGGCTACCAGCGCATCGGCGACCTTGTCTGGGCATTCGGGGACGCCCGGGGACGGGGCTTCATGCTCGGCGCCACCGCGGGGCGCACCACGCTCAACGGCGAGGGCCTGCAGCACCAGGACGGTCACTCGCCGCTGCTCTACAGCGCGGTGCCCAACGTGAAGGTGTACGACCCTGCCTACGCGTACGAGCTGGCCACGATCATCCGCGAGGGGATGCGCCGGATGTTCGTCGAGAACGAGGACATCTTCTACTACCTCACCCTCTACAACGAGAACTACCCGATGCCGCCGATGCCCGACGGGGTCGAGGAGGGCATCCTCCGGGGCCTCTACCGTGTCGCCACAGCGGCCAACGGTCATGAGCACAGGGCGCAGGTGGTCGCTTCGGGCAGCGCCCTGCCGCTGGCGATCGAGGCGCAGCGGCTGCTCACCGAGGACCACGGTGTGTCCGCTGACGTGTGGAGCGCGACAAGCTTCAACGAGCTCCGCCTCGACGCGCTGGCGGTGGAGCGCTGGAACCGCCTGCATCCCGACCAGGAGCCACGCGTCGCCTGGGTGACCGAGCAGCTGCGCGGCAGCGACGGCCCGGTCATCGCGGTGACCGACTACATGAAAGCGATCCCGGACCAGGTGTCGCGCTTCGTCGACCAGGACTTCATCGCGCTGGGGACCGACGGCTTCGGCAGGTCGGACACGCGTGTCGGTCTGCGCCGCCACTTCGAGATCGACCCGGCGCACATCGTCGTCGCCGTCCTCCACGGCCTCGCGCGGGGCGGCACGGTGCCCGCACATGTGGTGAGCGCGGCGATCGAGCAGTACGAGATCAATCCCGAGGTCGTCGAGCCCCGGCTGCGCTGAGGTCGTGGCCGCCGCACCAACCAGCCGGCACGGTGCCGGGCGGCGCGGTTCCGGCTAGGCTGCGCGGGTGGCAATTGAACGCCTCCGGCTGGAGGCCAACGGATACGAGTTCAGCGCCGTGGCGCTGGGCCCGAGCGCCGGCGAGCTTGTGCTTCTGCTCCACGGCTTTCCGCAGACCGGCATGGCCTGGCGCGCGGTGATGCGCCGGCTGGCCGCGGCCGGCTACCGGGCGGTGGCGCCCGACCAGCGCGGATACTCCCCGGGGGCGCGGCCGGCCGAGGTCGAGGCATACGCGGTCGACCACCTGCGCGCCGACGCCCTGGCGATGGCGACGGCCCTGGGAGCGCGCCGATTCCATGTCGTCGGCCACGACTGGGGCGGGGTGGTGGCCTGGAGCCTGGCCGGCGAGAATCCCGAGCGGGTGCGCTCGGTCACGGTGCTGTCCACCCCCCATCCCCGCGCCCTGCGGGCGGCCCTGCGCTCGCCGGAACAGGCGATCCGCTCTGCCTACATTCCCTTTCTGCGCCTGCCAATCCTCCCCGAGCTGGTGCTCGGCCTGGGCTCGGGCGAGGCACTGCGGCGGCTGCTTCAGGCCAGCGGGCTGAGCGCGGCGCAGGCGACCACCTACACCCGGGCAATGACCACCGGCGGCGCCCTCCGCGGCGCGCTGAACTGGTACCGGGCCCTCGACCTGGGCGGCCGCGTGGTGGGGCCGATCTCGGTGCCCGCCACCTACATGTGGGGCGAGCGTGACCCGGTGTTCACCGCCGCGGCGGCGGAGGCAACGGAGGACCAGCTGGACGGCGACCACACCATGCTGCCCCTTGCCGAGGCCGGTCATTGGTTACCGGAGAGCCACGCGGCCGAGGTGGCCGACGCGGTGATCGCCCGCGCGGGCACCGCACCCCGGCGGCCGCGCCGGCGCTGAGAGAGTCCCGGCTTCCCGCCCTGGTCGGAACCCGCCTGCCACCATGAGGGCATGCGTATTGACTTCTTCTTCGACCCCGGCTGTCCATGGTGCTGGCTCACCTCCCGCTGGATCGAGGAGGTCTCCCCGCACCGCGACCTCGACGTGCACTGGCGCTCGTTCAGCCTGATCCTGAAGAACGCCGACCATCTCACCGACCGCTACCGCGAGCTGATGAGCCCCGCTCACGGCATGCTTCGGGTGGTCGAGGCCGTCCGCCGGAGGTCCGGTGAAGCAGCGGTGGGGGCGCTGTACACCGAACTTGGTGCGCAGATCCACCACGACAAGGTGGCGAGCGCGGACGTGGACATCGCCGGCGTCCTCGACGCGCTCGGCCTGCCCGACGGGCTTGCGGGCGCCGCCGACGACAAGTCCTGGGACAGCGTGATCCGGGAGTCAATGGACGAGGGCCTGCGGCTCACCGGGGGGCTCGAGGCCGAGGTCGGTACCCCGATCGTCGCCTTCGACGGCAAGCAGGGCTACTTCGGCCCGGTGATGACTCCGGCCCCGCACGGGGAGGCGGCGCTGCAGCTGTTCGACTCGCTCGCCGCCATGGTCACCATCGACGGTTTCTACGAGCTGAAGCGCGGCCGGGAGCGTGGCCCGGAGCTGGCCGACCGGCCCCGCGCCCCCGAGGCGGCGCAGGCGCGCTGAGGCACTGATGCTCACGGTGCAGGCCGATCCCGAGTCGGCCCGCGCCGTGGACACGCTGCAACGCACCGGATTCGGCGTTCGGTGGCAGATCGGCGCGGTCACCGACCGAGGCGTCGTCCGGCGGGAGAACCAGGACGGCTGGGCTTTGACGAGCTGTGGCGACGACTCATTCGCGCTGCTCCTGGCCGACGGCATGGGTGGTCACGCGGGTGGCGCCATTGCCGCGCGGCTGGCACTGGAGCACGCCGCCGCGCTGCTCGCCGAGGCGGCCGCTCCTCGCGACGCCCTGGCGGCCGCATTTGGCGCCGCCGACGCCGCGGTCGCCGCCGATGGACTCGACGGCTCAGGGGGCGGCACCACCCTGGTGGCCGCGGTGCTCAGCGGCCGCCGCTGCCGGGTGGCGCACATCGGCGATAGCAGAGCCTACATCCTGCGGGCGGCCACCGCGGCGGCCCTCACCAATGACCACACCTGGGTGGCCGAGCAGGAACGGGCGGGGCTGCTCACCGCCGCACAGGCCGCGGTACACCCGCAGCGCAACCTGCTCACCCGCGCGGTCACCGGTGACGGCATGCAGCCCGACCTCACGGACCTCGAGCTGACCGCGGGCGAGGTGCTCCTGCTCTGCAGCGACGGCCTCTGGGGCAGCGTCACGGAGGCCACTCTGAGCGCGTTGGTGGCGGCTGCCGACCTCGCCGCTGGGCTGGCGGCGCTGGTGGACGCCGCGATTGCCGGCGGCAGTACCGACAACGTCACCGCGCTCGGCGCCCGCCTGGCGGCGACCGGCTAGTCGCGCCGCGCAGGCCCGGGAGGGCACGGGCTCCACCGCTCAGGGCGATCGCCCTGGCGGCGAACGCGCCCCTGGCTCTCCAACAGCACAAGGTGGGCGAGGGTCTCGCCGAGCGCGGCACGACGCATGAATCCGGCAACCTCGCTCCAGGGGCGCGACCAGGGCAGCGCCTCGGTCAGCTCCCAGCAGGTGACGACCTCCGCCGCGACCAGAAGGGTGAGCACCGCGTCCAGCCGTTCCTGGTGGTGGCGCAGAAGGCCGTCGATGCGCGTCGCGAGCGGCCGGAAACGCCACTCGTGGGCGGGCAGGACCTCGGCGACCGGCAGGTCGCGCACCCGATGCAGCGACTCCAGGTAGTCGGCCAGCGGGTTGCCCGGCTGCTGGACGTGCACCGCGATGTTCGGTGAGATGCGAGGCAGGACGTGGTCGCCGGCGATCAACAGCTGACGGTCGCGCTCGTGGAAGCAGACATGGCCGGGCGAGTGTCCGGGGGTGTGCACCGCGGTGAGGTTCCAGCCGGGCAGGGGCAGCCGGGTGCCCGGTTCGATCTCCATGTTGGGGAGTGCAAGGTCGACGAAGTCGCGCACCCCCATCGAGGCGCCGCTCAGCTCCACCACCACGGCTTCGGGAACGCCGCAGGTGCGCAGCAGCGCCCGCATGGTGCCGATCACCTCGTCCACCCCGGCGCCGTACCTGCCGGGAAGCAGGGCGGCGTCGGCGGGGTG
>JBHEMT010000018.1:0-6378 GCA_046262435.1 Candidatus Dormibacteria bacterium
CGCATCGCCCGCGACCTCGGTATGTCGCCACCTGCGGTGGGCGACCGCATTGCCCGCCTGGAACGCGCCGGGGTGATTCGCGGCTACACGCTCGATATCGGCTGGGCGGCGGCGGGCTCTCCGATGACCGTGTTTCTCACCGTCACTGCGGTGCAGGGCCACTCCCTGGCCACGATCATCCAACAGCTCCGCGACCTGCCCGAGGTGGCCGACGTCAGCCTGGTGACCGGCGCGATCGACCTGATCGCGCGGTTGCTGGTTCGCGACCACAACCACCTGCAGCAGTTGCTGCTCGAGCGCGTCTGGCAGATCGCCGGGGTGCAGCGCACAGAAACCCTGCTGACCCTGGCCGAGATGCAGCCCAAGAACTTCGCCTCACAGCTGATCGCCGCGATGCGCGCCAACGTCCCGGACACCCGGGCACATCAGGGAGGGACGGCGTGAGCCAGGACGCCGAGACCGTCGACCTAGGAATCGGCACGCCTGGTTTCGTGGCCAGGCATGGACTGCATACCGATGAGCAGCGCGACGCCGCTCGTCGGGTGACCAGCGAGATTCGCGAGCAGGGACTGCGCACGGTGCGCATCGTGGTGGTCGACCAGCACGGGGTGCCGCGCACCAAGTTCCTCTCGGCCGAGGCCGCAATCGCAGCCATGGCCAACGGCGCGGACTTCTCAGGGGCCATCTACAGTCTCGACACCGGCAACGCGGTGTTCCCCCAGGCATTCGGACCCGGCGGCGGCTTCGGCATCGAGGAGTTCACCGGCTTTCCCGACGTCGTGCTGGTGCCGGACCCGTCCACCTTCCGGGTCCTGCCCTGGGCGGACCGCACCGGTTGGGTGCTGTGCGACGTGTACTTCAGCAATGGCCGGCCGGTCCCCCTGGACGGCCGGGCGATCATGCGCGAACAGCTGCGCCGCCTCGAGACGGCGGGGTACCAGTACACCGCGGGCCTGGAGGTCGAGTACTACATCGTTCGGTTGGCGGAAGAACACATCGGGCTGGACCGGACCGGGGCGCCGCCGCCGACCCCTCGGGTGGACATCTTTGAGCAGGGCTACCAGTTCCTTTCCGATGCCCGGCTTGACGGGGTGGAGAGCACGGTCAGTGCCCTGCGTGACGCGCTCTACGACGTGGGCCTGCCGCCGCGGTCGATGGAGGACGAATGGGGCCCGGGCCAGATGGAGTTCACCTTCAGCCCGCTCACCGGGATGGCCGCAGCCGACGCAATGATCCTGTTCCGCAGCGCGGTCAAGGCGGTCTGCCGGCGCCGTGGGCTGCTGGCCACGTTCATGTGCTGGCCGGCGCTGCCCAACTTCTTCCCCTCCGGCTGGCACCTCCACGAGTCGTTGGTAACGAACGGGAAGCATGGCGCCAACGCCTTCGCGTCGGATACGGAGATGCTCTCGCCGGTGGGGCGGCATTTCGTCGCCGGGTTGCTCGAGCACGCCAAGCCGATGACGATTTTCACAACGCCGACGGTCAACGGCTATGGGCGGTTCCGGCCGTACTCGTTTGCGCCTGACCGGATCGGCTGGGCCCTGGAGAACCGCGGCGCAATGGTGCGCGTCCAGGGGGGCGCCGGCGACCGGGGTACGCACATCGAGAACCGGCTCGGCGAGCCCGCCGCGAACCCCTACCTCTACATGGCGGCCAACATCGCCGCCGGCCTCGACGGCATCACCCGGGGCGCCGAGCCGCCACCCCCAGTGTCCGCCGACCCCTACGCGGAGGAGGCGGAGGCGCTTCCGGCGTCGCTGGAAGAGGCCATCGCAGCCCTCGAGGGTGACCACCTCTTCCGGCGTGAATTTGGCGAGAGCTTCGTCGACTACTACGTGATGATGAAGCGTGCGGAGTACGGCCGCTACCAGGCGGGACTGGCTGAGAATCCGCTTGCCGAGGGGCAGGTCGTATCCGACTGGGAGATGCGTGAGTACTTTGAGGTCTACTGACGGATGACCCTGCAGCACGTCGTGCTCTTCTCGTTCCCCGATGAACTGTCTGAGGAGGATGCCGCCGACATGCGCGCCCAGGTGGCCGCCTGGCCGGAAAAGATCGGCGGGATGTCTCGTCTGCGTTTCGGTCACGATCTCAGCGGCGCGCGGACCAACGGGTACTCGCGGCTGCTGTACATGGAGTTCGCGGGCACCGACGAGCTCAAGCAGTACCAGCAGCACGCGGTGCACCAGGCCTTCCATCGCTGGATCCTGGAGCGACGCTGCAACCCACTGGCCTTCGACTACTTTCTTGACCCGGACACCGTCCTTCTGCCCGAGCCAGACCTGAACGACCACAAGGAGAGCGCACCATGACCCAGACGCCAACCCGAAGCCCGGAGCCGGTGCTCGCCGGCGGCCCCGGAGTGGTGACGCCCTCCGGCCCCAACCAGCTGGCCCGCGGCACCCTCAGCCTCTGGGATGCGATCGCCATCTCGGTCTCGGTGCTCGCCCCCGGGATGGCGATGTTTCTCAACGTCCCCGGCGTGGCGGCCGTAGCGGGCGGTTCCACACCGCTGTCCTTCCTGCTCGGCGGCATCGGCGTCCTCGCCCTGGCCTTCGTCGTCATCGGCTTCACACGGCGGATGGCCTCGGCCGGCTACGCGTACACCTATGCGGCGCGCAGCCTTGGCAAGGAGGGCGGCTTCGTCGCCGGCTGGCTGTATGCCTTCGGCCTCTCCTGCTTCGTTCCGATGACCATGGCCGGCACCGCCGCGCTGGCGGTGAACCTGCTCAACCTCGACCCCAAGCTCTGGTTCCCCTTCTTTTTGGTCGGCATGGTGCTGCTCGTGGGCCTCTCGATCATCGCGGTGAAGGTGACCACCCGGGTTCAGCTACTGGTCGGCGCCATCACCATTGCGGTGATCATCATCGTCGACCTGATCACCACGGCCAAGGGCGGCAGCGGCGGCAACACCCTGCAACCCTTCACCTTCGGGCACACGGTGTCGGGCGGCTTCAACGGTGTCTTCTACGGCATCATTCTCGGGGTCACCTCGTACATCGGCTTCGAGACCGCAGCCGACTTCGGCGAGGAGACCGCCAATCCACGCCGCTCCATCCCCATCGCGATCATCGCCGCAACCGGCTTCGCGATCGTCTTCTACCTTTTCACCACATACGCGATGACCATCGGTTTCGGCGTCGAGAACGGCAAGGGCTTCGGCAGTGACCCATTCGCCCTGAAGACTGTGGCCGGGAAGTTCGTCGGGGGCCCGTTTCCACAGCTGATCGAGATCGGCGGCATGCTCTCTGCGTTCATCGTCTGCTTGGCGTGCGCCACCGCCGCCGCCCGTACCCTGTTCGCGATGGGCCGCGAGCGCGTGCTGCCCGCCTGGTTCGGCAAGACCAATGCCCGCTTCAAGACCCCGGTCAACGCCATCCTCACAGTTGCGGTACTCAGCACCGTGCTGGCGGCGGCGGTGGGCTACGGCTGGGCGCAGGACGCCTTCGGGGGCGCCGCGTTCACCGTGTACTTCTTCTTTGCAACCCTGGGCACGCTTGGCGTGATCCTGGTGTACATCGGGCTCTGCATCGGTGGGATGGTCTTTTTCCGCCGAACCAAGAGCAGCTACAACATCGTGCTGCATGCTGTCGTTCCACTGATCGGGGCGATCATCTTCGGTGCCGCCTTCTACGGATCCGTCTACCCGCAACCGCCGTTCCCGCTCAACCTGACGCCGTACGTCACCGCCGCCTGGCTGGTGATCGGCATCGTGGCGGTGCTGGTCCTGCGCTCGCGGAACCCCGCCGCGGTCGAGCGGATCGGCTCGATCCTGGGTGAGGAGGGGGGCGAGGACGCCAAACTGCTCTCCTCGTGATCGACGATCACGTCCACCCCTTTCCGCTGACATTCGCGCCACTCGACCTTGGCGGATTCACGCTTGACGTGACCCCGGGTGACGCGGCCAACCAGCGCCGGCTGAATGTTCAGCCGGCGCGCCTGGCCGTGGAACTGCTGCGGGTGCGCCTGGCGAGCCACCTCGGCTGCGCTGCCAACGAGGTGAACACGGTTCGCGACGAGGCCGCGCGCAGCGACTGGCGAGGGTATGTCCGGGCGCTGTTTGCGGACGCGGAGATCACCGGGATGTGTCTCGACGCCGGGTGGCAGCGGCTCGAGCAAGGCGCGACCGAGCAATACGCCGATTTGGCGGGCGCGCCGGTGTGGGAGCTGGCCCGCCTTGAGCCCGTGGTCGATCGCCTGCTGGAGGAGCAGGCCACCGTGCGCGAGGTGATTGCCGGCGTCGATGCCTTCATCGAGCAGGCCCTGCAGGAGGGAGCCGTCGGCTTCAAGACGGTCATCGCCTACCGGACCGGACTGGCGGTCGACCCCGAAGCGAGCATCGCCGGTGCCGAGCGAGGGCTCGACGCCGACCGCAAGGCGGGACTGGAGGTGCGCCGCAGCGGCAAGGCGCTCCGCGACCTGCTCTTCCGGCGGCTCCTCGAAGCCTGCGCAGGCGCGGATCGTCCATTGCAGGTCCATACGGGCATCGGCGACTCGGAAATCCGTCTGGCAGATTCCCACCCGCTGCTGCTGGATGCCCTGCTGCGGACTCCGTTGGGGTCGAGCGTCGACGTGGTTCTGATCCACGCCTCCTACCCGTGGCACGAACAGGCCGGCTACCTCGCCTCGGTCCGGCCGCGGGTGTGGACGGAATACTCCCTGTGCAACCTGTTCAGCCCGGCCACCACCGCCGAGCGACTGCTGCGGCTGCTCGATGTCGCGCCAACCGATCGGGTCACGCTGGGAAGCGATGGACACGGCCTGCCCGAGAGTCACTGGTTCGGGTGTGTCGTCCTGCGAGACGCCTGGCGCTCGGTTCGCGAACGTCTTGGCGGAACGGTGGGCTCGGCCTGGCTCGACGCGACCGGCGAGCGGATTTTCGAGAGCAACGCGCGCCGGCTCTACCACCTGCCCGACGCGGTAGCCGCATGAGCGACGCCGGACTGCGGCCCGCGCGGGTGAACCCGGCGGTCACCGCCATGGCCCGGTCGGGGATCCGCGACATCATGGACGCCGCCTGGGGGCGGCCCGAGATCATCCGCCTTGAGGTCGGCGAGCCCGACTTCCCCACCCCGGCCCACATCGTCGAGGCGGCGCATGTCGCCGCAGTCGAGGGTCACACGGGATACATGCCCAGCGCCGGAATTCCACAGCTGCGCGAAGCCCTGGCCATCAAGGTGGCTGAGCGCAACGGGTACGCGGTTGCCCCGGACCAGACGATCGTCACCCAGGGTGGCGTCGAGGCGATTTACGCATCGCTGCTCACCCTCACCCGTCCCGGTGACGAGATCCTCCTGCCCGACCCTGCGTGGCCCAACTTCCTGATGATGGCGCACCTGCTCAACCTGACTCCGGTGACCTATCCGCTGACCCCGGAGTCGGGGTTCGTTCCCACGGTGGAGGCCCTGGAGCAGCTGGTCAGCAAGCGGACCTCGGTGATCGTGGTCAACTCGCCGTCCAACCCGCTGGGCTCGGTCATCGACGGGGCGCGGATGACCCAGCTGCTGGAGTTCACCGAGCGGCACGGCCTGTGGATGCTGTCGGATGAGTGCTATGACGAGATCACCTTTGATGACGCGTTTGTCAGCCCGGCATCAATCGCAGCCGAGCGCGTCGTCTCCGTCTACAGCTTCTCCAAGACGTACGCGATGACCGGGTGGCGGATCGGCTACGCGGTCGCCCCGGCCACCGTTGCGCCGTCCATCGCCAAATGCCAGGAGCCACTGATCTCGTGTGTCAACACGCCCACGCAGCACGCAGCCCTCGCCGCGGTGACCGGTCCGCAGGCGCCGGTTCGCGCGATGCGCGACGCCTACCGGGAGCGCCGCGACCTCGCTCTGGGCGTACTCAGCGGATCGCCATTGCCTGCCTTCACACCCCGCGGAGCCTTCTACCTGTGGGTCGACATCCGCTCGCTGGGACTGCCGTCGCGGGAAGTGGCACTGCGTCTGCTGGAGGAACGGCTGGTCGCGGTTGCGCCCGGATCCGCCTTCGGCGAGCGCGGTGAGGGTTTTCTCCGCGTCTCGCTTGCCTCAGCCGCCGCGGCTCTGACCGAGGGCATGCGCCGCCTGGTCGACTTCGCGGCGTCGGTGGGCCCTGCGAACTCGTCCCGACCGGCGCCAGCCAGTGATGCGGTGAGGCTGCGCTGACGCAAGTGGCAGGATCCCGCCCACATCCCAAGGAGGATGACCGTGACCAGCAACTTTGCAGTTGACACCGCGACGCGGGTGAGCACGCCCGACCAACGGGCGGCAATCCTCGCCGCACCGGGCTTCGGGCAGTCGTTCAGCGACCACATGGTGACCATTGACTGGACCCGCGAGCGGGGATGGCACGACGGCACCCTGCGAGCGTATGGCCCGCTCTCGCTCGAACCGG
>JBHEMT010000019.1:0-9194 GCA_046262435.1 Candidatus Dormibacteria bacterium
GGAGCAGAGCCGCTCCTGGGACGACGTCCCCGAGTCGATCAAGAACACCTTCGACAAGCTCGGCATTCCCCAGGCGGAGCGGAAGTTCCTCGCCGGGGTGAGCGCCCAGTACGACTCCGAGGTGGTGTACCACTCCATCCGGGCGGACCTGGAGAAGCTGGGAGTGATCTTCGGCGACTGCGACTCGGGGCTCCGCGACCATCCCGAGATCTTCCGCAAGTATTTCGGCACGATCATCCCGGCCAACGACAACAAGTTCGCCGCCCTGAACAGCGCGGTGTGGAGCGGCGGGTCGTTCGTCTACGTGCCCGAGGGGGTGCGGGTGGACGTGCCGCTACAGGCCTACTTCCGGATCAACTCCGACAACATGGGCCAGTTCGAGCGGACCCTGATCATCGCCGAGAAGAACTCGTACGTTCACTACATCGAGGGTTGCACGGCGCCCAACTACTCCAGTGACTCGCTGCACTCCGCAGTGGTCGAGATCATCGCCCACGAGGGCGCCCACGTCCGCTACACCACGATCCAGAACTGGTCGGACAATGTGTACAACCTGGTCACCAAGCGCGCCTATGCCCACCGGAACGCGACGGTGGAGTGGATCGACGGCAACCTCGGGTCGAAGGTGACCATGAAGTACCCGGCAATCTACCTGATGGGTGAGGGCGCCCACGGCGAGGTGCTCTCCGCCGCGTTCGCGGGCGACGGTCAGCACCAGGACGCCGGAGCGAAGTGCATCCATGCGGCGCCGCACACCACCTCGAACATCGTCTCCCGCTCAATCAGCAAGGGCACCGGACGGACCTCGTACCGTGGCCACATCAAGGTGCTGGCCAAAGCGCATGACGTCAAGGTCAATGTGCGCTGCGACGCGTTGCTGCTCGATGAGCAGGCGCAGAGCGACACCTATCCGTACATGGACATCGACAACCCCGACGTGACCATCGGCCATGAGGCGACGGTGAGCAAGGTGGGCGAGGACCAGCTGTTCTACCTCACCTCCCGCGGCATCTCGGAGGAGGACGCCACCGCCCTGATCGTCAACGGCTTCTTCGAGCCCTTCGTCAAGGAACTGCCGATGGAGTACGCGGTGGAACTGAACCGCTTGCTGGCGCTCTCGATGGAGGGGAGCGTCGGGTGAGTCAGGCGCCACCCGAGCCGGAGGCACCGGTCGAGGCTGCTGAGCTGCGCCGGCTGACCGAGGACACCGACCGGCAGCTGGACCGCTGGCGGGATGGCGATGCTGACATCGCCGAGGCAACCGCCGCCGCCGGTCGAGCGACGACCGCCGCGCCGCCTGCGGTCGGATGAGCGGGACCGGCGCGGTGAGCTCCGCGTCCGCGGTCACCGCCCAACTGCATCCCCGCCTCGGCGACGGGGATGCCACTGACTGGTTGCTGGACCGGCGCCGGGCCGCCTGGGACGCCTTCCAGACTCTGACCAAGCCCAGCTCGCAACGGGACGAGGATTGGCGGCGAACCGACATCGCCCGGCTCCGCGTCGAGGGGTTCACCGCGGAGCCGCTCGGAGATGCGGACGGCGACCCGCTAGTGGGCGGCCTGCGTGGCCTCCGCGATGCCATCGACCCGCAGGCCGCGTTTCTGGCGACCACCAGTCGGGGCCTGGTCGCCTGCGAGGGGCTGGAGATGCTCACCGCCCAGGGGGTGGTGGTCTCGAGCATCGAGTCGGCGGCAGAGCTGCACCCCGAGCTGCTGCGGCGGGCCCTGGGCACCTGTGCCGCGGGCGAATCCTACTTTCTGGCGCTCTGGAACGCGATGGTGCGCGGCGGCTGCTTCGTCTACGTGCCCCCCGGCGTCAGCGCGGCGAT
This sequence comes from Candidatus Dormibacteria bacterium, assembly GCA_046262435.1. Taxonomy (GTDB): domain Bacteria; phylum Chloroflexota; class Dormibacteria; order Aeolococcales; family Aeolococcaceae; genus JBHEMT01. The sequence continues at coordinate 1,829 of JBHEMT010000019.1, forward strand.
GCCGGTGGTGGCGGCGTACGGCACGGCGGGGCCCGGCTCGGCGATCTTTCCCGGCAGCCTGGTGGTCCTTGATGAGAGCGCCAGCCTGACCTTCGTCGATGCCTATGCCTCGCCCGCGGACGACAGCGACATCCTGAGCGACGCCTACACCGGTCTGGTGCTCGGTCAGAACGCCCGGCTGGACTACTGCGTGATCCAGCAGTGGGGACAGGGGGTATGGCATCTGGCCACGCATCGGGCACGCCTCGGCCGGGACTCCCGGCTGCGGCTGTTCTCCGCCACGGTGGGCTCGCGCCTGCAGAAGTCCTACTGGGAAGCCATCCTCGACGGTGCAGGAGCCGACGCTGAGCTGGCCGGGGTGTGCTTCGGGGACGGGAGCCAGCACCTTGACCATCAGTCGCTCCAGGACCATCGCGCGCCCAACGCACGCAGCGACCTGCTGCTCAAGGTGGCGGTGCGCGACCAGGCGCGCAGTGTCTACAGCGGCATGATCATGGTGGCCAAGGAGGCCCAGGGCACGGACGCCTATGTGGCCAACCGCAACCTGCTGCTCAGCGCCGGCGCCAAGGCGGACTCGGTGCCCCGCCTCGAGATCAAGGCCAACGACGTCAAGTGCGGTCACGGCGCCACGGCCGGGCACATCGATGGTGACCAGCGTTTCTACCTGGAGAGCCGGGGCGTTCCCCGGGACGAGGCGGACCGGCTGATCGTGGGCGGCTTCATGGGTGACGCGGTCGCCCACGCCCCCCACGAGGGGGTGCGCCGTTTCGTCGCGGAGCTGCTCGACGCCGAGATCGGCGGGTCGTACCAGGCGGGCATCACCGGCACCGCACCCGGGCAGCAATGAGCGAGTGGATCGAGGTGGCGCAGGTCGCCGACATCCCTCCGGGGCACGCTGCCCGCGTCGAGATCGGTGAGGTGCCGGTGGCCGTCTTCAACGTGGGCGGCGACTTCCATGCCGTTGACGACACCTGCACCCATGCCGAGGCATCCCTGAGCGAGGGTGAGCTCGAGCCGGAACGCTGTGCTGTGGAGTGTCCGTTGCACGGGGCGGTCTTCGACCTGCGCTCGGGCGACCCGCTCAGCCTGCCGGCGACCGAACCGGTGCGGGTGCACCGCACCGAGATCGTGGATGGCAGCCTGCGTGTGGCCCTCGGCGATGACTGAGGTGGCCGCCGCACCTCCGGTGGCGACGTCCGAGCCGCTCGACGTGGAGCGGGTGCGCGCCGACTTCCCCATCCTCGCCCGGGCAGTGCATGGTCACCCCCTCGCCTACCTGGACTCCGCAGCCACCTCGCAGAAGCCGCGCCAGGTGCTCGAGGCGATCACCGACTACTACGCGCGTCGCAACGCCAACGTGCACCGAGGCGTACACACCCTGGGCAACGAGGCCACCGACGCCTTCGAGTCGGCCCGCACGCGAGTGGCCCGCTTCATCGACGCGCCCTCCGAGCAGGGCGTGGTCTTCGTGCGCAACACCACCGAGGCACTCAACCTGGTGGCGGCGTCGTATGCCCGTGAGCTCCTCTCACCGGGCGACCGAATCGTCCTCACCGAGACCGAGCATCACAGCAACCTCGTTCCCTGGCAGCTTGCCGCTGACCGCGCCGGCCTGGAGCTCGCCTTCATCAGAGTGCTCGATGACGGCAGGCTCGACATGGAGCAGGCGGAGGCCCTCTGCGCGGGACCAACCCGGCTGGTCAGCATCAGCCATCAGAGCAACGTCCTCGGGACCATCAACGACGCGCGCCGTCTCGGCGCCCTTGTTCATGCCAACGGTGGCCTGATCTGTGTGGACGCGGCGCAGAGTGTGCCGCACATGCCGGTCTCGGTCCGCGAGCTGGACTGTGACTTCCTCGCCTTCAGCGGCCACAAGATGTGTGCGCCGATGGGCAGCGGGGTGCTCTGGGCGCGGCCCGAGCTACTCGAGCGCATGCCGCCCTTCCTCGGCGGCGGCAGCATGATTTTGCGCGTCCAGCTGGAGCGGTCGAGCTGGAACTCGGTGCCCCACAAGTTCGAGGCGGGCACGCCCGACGTGGCCAGCGCTGTGGGCCTGGCGGCCGCCTGCGACTACCTCGACGACATCGGTTTGGAGCGCATCCACGCCCACGAGGTGTCGCTGGTGGGCCACCTCCTCGACGGCCTGGCCGAGGTCGACGGAGTCGAGGTGCACGGACCTCGCGAGACGCGCGACCGCGGAGGGGCGGTGTCCTTCAACGTCGCCGGGGTGCACCCCCACGACGTGGGCACGATCCTCGACCGCGAGGGCATCGCCGTGCGTGCGGGGCACCACTGCTGCCAGCCCCTGATGCGCCGCCTCGGGGTTCCGGCGACTGCCCGCGCCTCGGTCTATCTCTACACGACGCATGCCGAGATCGACCGCCTTCTCGCCGGCCTCCATGAGGTGCAGCGGGTCTTCGCCGGCTGATCCATCCGGATGCCCTCACCGCCCGCCGGGAGCGCCCCGAGCGGCCCAGCAGGAATGGCGGGTGAGAGCGCGGCTCGGGTAGTCCCGGCTGTGCGACCCTCGCGGGGGTGAGGATGGATGCCCGGCTGACGGTGGCGGTGATCGCCGGCAAGGCGACCGCGCGCAGTTCGCGGCTGCTCCGGCGCGGCGGTGGCACCACCCTGCCGGGAGATGTCTCACGGCTGGTGGATGGCGCGGCGCTGAGCAAGGTCACTCGGCAGCTCTCGGGAGGGTCGGTGATGGTCACCGGCACCAACGGGAAGACGACGGTCACCGGAATGATTGTCACCGCGCTGGAACGAGCCGGACGTCGCGTGGTGAGCAACGCCAGCGGCGCCAACCTCATCTACGGCCTGACCGCGGCTGCCCTGGCCGACGCCCAGGTCAGCGGCCGGCCGCGGAGCCACATCGGGGTGTGGGAGGTGGACGAGCTGGTTCTGGAGCGCGCCATCGCCGAGGTTCGCCCCCGGGTGGTCGTGGTCACCAACTTCATGCGCGATCAGCTGGATCGTTCAGGCGAGCTGCAGAACACAGCCGGGCGGGTCGGCCGGGCGCTGCGTGCCCTGGACGGAAGCGCCCGGATCGTCGCCAATGTGGACGACCCGCACGTCTGGACCCAGTGCGAGGGGCTCCCGCGAGTGCTGACGGTGGGCATCGAGTCGGATGAGCTGGTGCTTCCCCGCCTTCCCCACGCAGCGGACGCCCGGTCGTGCCCCCACTGCGGGGCGCCGCTTTCCTTCACGCGCGTGGTGCTGTCCCACTGTGGCGCCTATAGCTGCGCCAAGGGCGACTTCGCCCGGCCCACACCCGAGCTCGCCATCACCGCGCTGCAGGCGCCCAGCCTCGACCGGCTGGTCCTGGAGCTGAGTGATGGGCTGTGTCTCCGGGTGGCCGTCGGCGGTGTGTACAACGCGTACAACGCGGTGCTCGCTGCCGCGGCCCTGCGGGTGCTCGGGCTGGACGACGTCGACATCCCGGCGGGGATCGCCGCATTCAGGCCCCGCTTCGGCCGCCAGGAGTCAATCCGGCTGCACGACCGCGAGTTCCGCTTCCTGCTCGCCAAGAACCCCTCGGGGTTCGACGAGGTGCTGCGTACCGCCGATGAGCTGGGGGGCTGCACCAGTTACCTGGTGGCGCTCAATGACGGGATCGCCGACGGCCGCGATATCTCGTGGATCTGGGACGTCGACTTCGAGCGGCTGGCCACGTCCACGCGCCGGCCCCAGGTGGTGCTCAGCGGCCGGCGCGCGGCTGACCTGGCCGTGCGACTCAAGTACGCGGGGATGCCCGCCGACCGCGTCCTGGTCGAACCGAGCCTGGAGAGCGCGCTGCTCCATGCGGCCGCGAGCGGCGACAGATCACTGCCGGTGGCGGTGCTCCCCACGTACACCGCGATGCTCGAGCTCCGCGCCGTTGCCGAGCGCGCCGGTGCTGTCGAAGCCTTCTGGGCTGACGGGAGGAGACGCGCATCGTGATCAGACCGTTGCGTATCGCCCACCTCTATCCCGAGGCCATGAACCTGTACGGCGACATGGGCAACGTGCGGGTGCTCCAACGACGCGCCGAGTGGCGCGGAATCGCGGCGGAGGTGATCGACGTGGGGCCCGGACCGGTGGAGCTTGACCGGCACGACCTGATCTTTTTCGGCGGTGGCCAGGACCGCGACCAGAGCCGGATCTTCGAGGATTTCGTGGACCACAAGCGCGCCTCGCTGGCGCGAGCCGTGGGCGAGGGCGCCGCCCTGCTCGCGGTGTGCGGCGGCTACCAGCTGCTCGGCCACGCGTACGTCGATGCCGACGGCCGCGAACTGCGCGGGCTGTCCTTACTCGACCTCCGCTCGCAGGCGGGCAGCGACCGTTGGATCGGCAACGTGGTGGTGGAGAGCGATGCGTCACTTGGGCTGCAGCCGCGCACCCTGGTGGGTTTTGAGAACCATGGGGGGCGGACCTTTCTCGGCCCGGACGTCCGCCCGCTTGGGCGAGTTGTGGTCGGGGGTGGCAATAACGGGGAGGACGGTGGCGAAGGTGTGCTCAGCGGGACGGTCGTGGGCACCTACCTGCATGGGTCGCTGCTTCCCAAGAACCCCGCGCTGGCAGACTGGCTGCTGGCGGCCGCGCTGCGCCACCGGGGTGGGCCTGGTGTGGCCTTGGAGCCGCTGGACGACACCGCCGAGCTGCGGGCACATGGCGAGGCCGAGCGGCTTGCTCGGTCGGAGCGTGGCCGGCGCGCGGTCACGACCCGCCGCTGAGCGGTGGCGGCACAGCGCCTCCGGCTCGCCGGGGCCTGGGTCGAGCAGCGACAGCGCCACCAGAGCGAGCGGGCTGGCCTTTCTTGCCCGCCGGGTACAATTCCTACTGTGACGCTCGGATTTGCCCAGGTGGGCGATGACCTCTACCGCGAGATCATCCTCGACCATTACCGCAACCCCCGGCACCGCGGCGAGGTCGACCCGGCGACGGTGAGCCTGGAGGCGAGCAACCCGCTGTGCGGCGACGAACTCGGGTTGACCCTGCGGATTGAGGACGACCAGGTGACGGCGGTGCGTTTCACGGGGATCGGCTGCTCGATCTCGCAGGCTTCGGCGAGCATGATGTGCGAGGAGGTCAGCGGCCGCTGTCGGGACGACGCCATTGCCCTGGCCCAGCGCTTTCGGGCAATGCTCATCGAGGGGGCGGCCGCTGATGACCTGGGCGATCTCGAGGCTCTTCAGGGAGTCCAGCGGTACCCGGCCCGGATCAAGTGCGCCATCCTCGCTTGGAACGCCCTGCTCCAGGGCCTGGGCTCCCCGGTGGCCAGCAACGACGGATCGGAGGTGACCGCCCATGGCTGACCCGACAGTCGAATCCCCGCCTGCCCTTCCCTACCCCTCCGGCTCCTCCGCCGACCAGGCGATCGAGGAGCAGGTGCGCGACGCGCTCGGCGAGATCTACGACCCGGAGATCGGGATTGACATCGTCTCCCTCGGGCTGGTGTACGGGTCCAACCTCGACGAGGCCGGGCTGCTCACCGTGGACATGACGCTGACCTCGCCGTACTGCCCGATGGGCGACCTCATCCGCACCCAGGCACATGCGGTCTGCAAGGATCTCCCCGGGGTTGAGGAGGTGCATGTCAACCTCGTCTGGAGTCCACCCTGGGACCCCCGGACGATGGCCTCGGACGAGGCCAAGCTCGAGCTCGGCATCTACTGACCACGTGACGTGGCGCTCGTGTCCCGGCGGCTGATCCGGCGGCGTCCGAACTGCGTATCAGAGGGCGATGACTGCTCATCCGGCTGTGGCCCGCCCGTGGCCGTCGCGGCCCGCCCTCCGGGTGGTGAGCATGCCCGCCGCCGATGATGGCCTGCTGGAGCTTCTGGCCAGCGAGGATCCCGCGGGAATCGAGCAACTGTACGACCGCTACGGGCGCCTCGCCTACAGCCTTGCCTACCGGGTGCTCAACGACGAGGGAGCCGCCGAGGATGTGGTGCAGGAGGCCTTCCTCTCGGTGTGGCGCCGCGCCGCAACCTATCGCTCCGATAAGGGCAGCATCCGCACCTGGGTCTGCTCGATCGTCCAGCATCGAGCGCTCGACCGCCTCCGTGGCCGCGCCGGCCGGGCGCGCCTGGATCTTCCCCTTGAGCATGCAGCGCCTGAAACCGGCTTTTCCGACACGTGGGACCAGGTTGCGGAGCACCTTCAGCGCGACCAGATCACCCAGGCGATGGATACCCTCAGCGCCGACCAGCGCCAGACGATCGAGCTTGCCTACTACGGCGGCTACACCCAAACCGAGATTTCCTCACTGCTGAGCATTCCGCTGGGCACCGTGAAGGGACGGACTCGCAGCGCCCTGCGTCACCTCCGCGAGGCGCTGGAGAGCCGCGGGTGGGTGACCCAATGAGTTGCGACGAGATCGAAACCCTGCTGGCCATCCATGCCGTCGGGGAGCTCGCCCCGGACGAAGTTCGGCAGGTGACCGGCCACCTGGAGACGTGCGTGTCCTGCCAGCAGGCTGGCGAGGCCTTCCTGCGCACCAGCGCGCTGCTCCCCCTCGCCCTCCCCCAGCGCACCCCTCCGGCGCAGCTTCGCAACCGCTTGATGGCGCAGGTCTACGCCGAGGCTGCCGGGCGGCCCCAACCTGTCTCCTGGCGGCACCGACTCTGGCGGCATGTGCCGGCCGGCCGTCCTTTCACCTTCGGCGCAGGTCTGGCGGCTGCAGCGGTGGTCGCGCTGGTTGCATTCGCCGGGTTGCGCCCCCCCGCGGCCGGGCCCAGCTCGCACCCGGTTGCGGTGGCCCTGCACGGCACCACGGCAATGCCCCTGGCCAACGGCGAGCTCGAGTACAGCCCGCAGACCGGGCTGGCAGTGCTCAGCGTCAAGGGACTGACTCCGCAGTCCTCGGACGGGACCGCGGCCGCGCCGCCGATATATCAGCTCTGGCTGATCCGAGCGAACGCCGTAGCCGTGCCCGCCGGGGTTCTCAGCCTCGGGCCCGACGGCCACACGTGGATGGCGGCGATGCGGATGAAGCCACACGAGTTCCAGTCGTTGGCCACCACCATCGAGCCCCCGGGTGGCAGCTCGGCACCCACCGGTCCCGAGGTCCTGCAGGCCCAGTTGGGCTAGCCCTCGGCTCTGCGCCCAGCCTCGGCTGGGTCGTGGCACCTCCGTCGTAGTTCCCCGTGGACCCGGCCGCAGGCCCCGCTTCGCGCGCTTGGGTACACTGCAGGAACGTCTCCGGCCGGACCGCCAACCCTGGGTCAGATTCAGCGGCGCTCCGGTACTACCCACAAAAGGAGGGTCCTGCCGATGCACGATTGTTCGAGAACCACCTCCGTCCCGACCAGCGCAGGAGTGATCGTCTGACGCGCGGGATGACCCCGTAGGAGGCGTACCCGTCCCAGCGTCGGGTCGCACT
>JBHEMT010000020.1:0-4434 GCA_046262435.1 Candidatus Dormibacteria bacterium
CGGGTCGAGGTGGGCGAGCCCACTCTGCGCATGCAGTTCAGCGTCAACGCCTCCCCCTTCGCGGGACGCGAGGCGACCCGGAGCAGCACCTCGCGCCAGCTCCGCGCCCGGCTGCACCGCGAGCTGCAGACCAACGTGGCCCTGCGGGTCAGCGACGGCGAGACCGCCGAGACCTTCGAGGTGAGCGGCCGCGGCGAGCTGCACCTGGCGGTGCTGATCGAGACGATGCGTCGCGAGGGCTTCGAGTTCGAGGTCGGCCGCCCGCGGGTGATCACCCGCGAGATCAAGGGCAAGCGCCACGAGCCGGTGGAGGAGTGCATCGTCGACGCTGGCGCCGACCATGTCGGCGCGATCACCGAGGCCCTGGGCAGTCGCGGCGCCCAGCTTCACTCGATGCGCAGCGACGAGAGCGGGGGGGTGCGACTCACCTACGTCGCCCCCACCCGGGCGCTGATCGGCGTTCGCTCCCAACTGCTCACCCTGACCCGGGGGACCGGCACGATGAGCAGCCGGGTCATCGGCTGGGAACCATGGCGGCCGCTGCCCCGGACGACCCGCAACGGGGCGCTGACCGCCAGCCAGACCGGCCAGGCGGTCGCCTACGGCCTGCTCGGCCTCCAGGAGCGCGGTCAGCCCTTCATCGGGCCCAACACTCCGGTCTACGAGGGCATGGTGGTCGGCCTCAACCGCCGTCCCGGCGACCTCGCGGTGAACATCTGCAAGCAGAAGCAGAAGACCAACATCCGTTCGTCGACCTCTGACTTCACCGTCAACCTCACCCCCCCGCGCACCCTGTCGCTGGAGGAGAGCCTGGACTTCCTCGAGGAGGACGAGCTCCTCGAGGTGACCCCGCTCAGCCTGCGGCTGCGCAAGCGGGTGCTCAACGCGATGGAGCGAATCAAGATCCGGAAGCGCGAAGGGGGATAGGAGCCGGCCTCCGGCTACTGGGTCAGGCGCAGGGAAAGAGCTCTGCCGCCTGGGCAGTTCGGGCTCGGTGGGCGTCAAAGCGCGCCGTGACCATGTCGATTGCGGAGGCCAGCGGCAGGAACTCGGTGGTCACCAGCATGTCCGCATCCGCTGCAGCAACCGGATGCCAGAAAACGCCATCCGCGGTGATGGTGACCTCGGGGAGGATTGCCTCCTGGGTGACCGCCGTGCCGTGGTCGGCATTGCCCCGTTTCGCCCACGGCCGGATCAGGCGATCGTCAGCGGCGATGGCCCAGCGGTCGAGTAGCTGGTGGAAACGCGGCTCGTCGGCGATGGCCTCGGCATCCTCGGGGTCCACGGTCGCGGCGATCCGGACGCGGAAGCCAAGCTCCAGGGCCAGTTCGATCCCTGCGACGGCGCGCGCCCATGACCCCTGGCTGCGGTTGCGGTCGTGGCGCTCCGGGGTGGGTGAGTCGAGACTGACCTGCAATGCCAGGTTGGTCCGCGGCAGGGACTTCAGCACCTCGAGGCGGCGGCCCCGAAACAACATCGCGTTGGTCAGCACAGTTGTGGGCAGCTGCGCGGCGCAGGCGCGGATCGACTCGCCGATGTCGGGAACGATGAAGGGCTCGCCTCCGGTGAGGTAGATCTCCTGCACATTTGCGGCGACGGCCTCGCGGGCCAGCTGGGCGATCAGCTCGGCACCAACGGCGCGCGGGGGCGCGGTGGGGGAGGAGCGCACGCAGCAGTACGAGCAGGCGAGGTTGCAGTCGAAGTTCGTGTAGATCCAAAGCCGCGATCCAGGGCGCCGCCCCTCGGGGAGCGCCGCCGGCACCGCCGGCCGCCCACGCTGCACCGTCAGCAGGCCAGCCTCGGCGGAGACCAGGGTGTTGCCGGTCCGCTCGCACCACACCCGGGCAAGCTCGGCGTCGGCGGCAGACACGAGCACAATGCGCGCCTGCATCCCCTCGGCCAGCGGCATCATCTCCCGCACCAGGTCGAGAATAATTCTCACGGCTACCAGCGCATCGAGAGCTTCTGCTCCTCGACGGCTTCGAACAACGAGCGGTAGCCCTCCAGACGCGGTGGCACCCATTCTCGGAGACCTTCGAGCTCCATGATCCGCCGCTGCTCCGGTACCTCCCAACTCATCGCCATCAGGTGGCGCACCCAGCGTTGCCCCCGTTGTTCATCGAAGCTCGGGAGTGCTGTGAAGTTGCAGTGCGAGTAGTGCGGCGAGGTCCAGAACTCCTCGAGGGCCCCGGGCATCAGCTGGTCGCGGCCGATCGACTCCCAGGTGGTGATGCCCAGCGCGGCAGCCTCGGCGTCCTCGTCGAGTACCGCCCGGATGGCGTCGAGTTCGCTTCTGCCGGTGTCGCCGTGCTTGCCCACGTCCGTGTTGAAGCGGATGATGTCCACCTCGTCCTCCAAGCCCGCGTGGGCCAGGAAATACAGGGGCAGAATCGCCGCATGCGCCGAATCCTGTGAGCCGAGGGCGAGGCGCTTGCCGCGAAGCGATTCCAGACCCGTAAAGCCGCTCCCGGCCCGGCTCACAAGCACCGTGCGGAAGGCGGCGTCGACGTCCCGCATCGCCAGGGCCCGGCAGCCACCCTCGGTCCGCGCCGAGGTCCGCACCCAGGCCAGGTTGGTGTTCCAGGCGATGTCGATATGACCCGCAAGCAGGGAGTCCACCTGCCGTTCGTAGTTGCTGTAGAGGACGAAGTCCATCTCGGCATCACTCCCACGGAAGTACTCGCGAATGCTTTCCCAGATGGGGACGACATTGGCGGTGTAGGCAACGGCGCCGACTAGGATTGGTTGGGGCACTTCGAAGCTCTAGAACAGGGGCCGGCCGGTGATGGCCTTGCCGTAGAAGTCGTACAGAGCGTCCGCAGTCGGGGCCATCACGAAGCCCGCGCGGGCGTCCCGAAAGTAGCGGTCGATCGAGAGCTGCTGGGAGAAAGCAGCGCCTCCGCAGACCCGCATCGCGGTGTCGGTGATGGTCAGCGCAGCTTCGTTGGCTGCAGCCTTGCTCGCCAGCACGCGGAGGGGGGTGAGCTCATCCGGGGCGGCAACCGACGCGGCCACCGAACGGAGGTAGGTCGTCTGAACGTCGAGCAGGATGTGCATCTTGGAGAGCTGGGCGCGGATTGTGGGCAGATCGGCGAGGGCCTGATCCAAGTGCTCCAGCCGGGCCCCGGTGCAGTGCGTCACCGCGGCGTCGCAGGCTGCCTGGGCCAGCCCCAGGGAGACCGCGGCGTTGCCGATGTTGAACCAGGGAAGGATGACCTCCATCATCAGCCGGAACCCCTCGCCCGGCTTGCCCAGGCGGTAGTCGTAGGGGACCGTGGTGTCTAGGGCAATCGGCGAGGAGCTGTTGCCGCGCAGGCCCATACCCCGCCAGGGCCCAGCAACCTTGACCCCGTCGCTCGAGGTGGGTACGGCGAAAAGGTCGCTGTCGTTGACGCCCGGCTCGGAGACCAGGCATGAGGACACGATCAGGTCGGCCTCACCCGCGGACGTGACCCAACTCTTGTCCGCCTGCAGCCGGACACTGCCGTTGTCGCGTGCCTGCCGGGAGACCGGCGCCCAGAAGTGGCTGCGCGAGCCCTTCTCGCTGAGGGCGAGGCTGCCGAGCTTGCGGCCGCCGGCAAGCTCGCGCCCGAGTTCGGGCAGACCGTCCGGAGGCGAGTCCAGCACCGGCATCAGGGCCGTGACGTGCATCAGGTAGATCATCGCCGTCGACCCGCAGCAGCCGGCCAGGGCACTGACGGTCTCGACGAACTCCGCCGGCCCCCCGCCCATGCCGCCGAGGTCGGTCGGCGCGGTGAGGCCAAGGAGCCCTGATTCACGCAGCGCGGTGACCGCCTCCTGCGGGAATCGGCCATCGCGGTCGACGGCCGAGGCGTGCTTGCGGGCAACCTCGAGGACGGGCTGGAGAGCATCGGTCGTCGGGGCCGTGCTTACCACGGGCAGTCCTCCTTGTCATCTGATTCGAAGCGGCCGACCGCGGCGCCAGGGTGGGTCTTGTCAGGCCAGGGGTGCATGCATGATGCATGCGGAGCCAGGTCTCCGTCGGGACCATCATGCGGAGCCGCGTCCCGTGGGGACCAGCACGCGGAGCCGAGTCCCCGTCGGGACCAGGCCGGCGCTCAGCCGGGAACGCTGCCGCCGCGAGCTGTTTCCCGGGACCCGGGTCGCCCTCCGCGCGCACCACGCAGGCGCCCCAGGTTGAGCCGGGAGTCGAGCCCGGGGAGCGCCGGGGCAAAGGCCAGAGCGGCCAGGATCACCGGCTCGAACAGGTAGTCGTAGGTCCAGGCGCCGGCCGCCAGCGCGAACACAAAGGTGCTGAACGACAGAAGAAACCCGACGGCCGCGCTGAACTGACTCAGGAATCCGACGAGCAGCCCGATGCCCACCGCCAACTCGCCGAGTGTCAGCAGGTACTGCATCACGTCCCAGTGGCTGATGACCACGTTGGCCAGGTCGTGCAGGGGAGCCGGGGCA
>JBHEMT010000021.1:0-2759 GCA_046262435.1 Candidatus Dormibacteria bacterium
CCTACACCGGCTCGCTGGTCCCCCCCGCCTTCAGCGGCGACCGCCGCGATCTGGACCGTCACCTCCGCCAGGGCCAGCACGAGGCCACCACGCTGGCCGCACCGTTCTGGGAGGGTGAGTTCGGCATTGACCGCAGCCAGGCCCACGCCGGCCAATGGGCCGATGCCGCCCTCGACACCCTCGACGACCTCGACGCCGGCTGGGCCTGGTGGCAGTGGCGCCAGGACGGCGGCTGGGGCATCCGCGACCGTGCCGGCGCTACCCACCTGGACACCCTGCGCCACCTTGCCCGCCCCTACCTCGCTGCCGCCCCCGCGACCCTCCACCCCGGTCGCGGCGACGGCAGCACCGGCCGCCTCGACATCCGGATCGACCCCACCACCACCGCAACCAGCGCCACCCTCGCCTGGCCGTCGGTCACCCTACGCCCCCCCGCGGCCACGGGCTGCAACGCCCAGCTCCTCGCCACCGGGCTGGGCTCCTACCAGCTCACCGTCGCCCCGTCGACGGCGGGCTGCGTCCTCCACGTCGTCGCCTCCTGACCCGGCTCACACCCCCGGTGATCCGCCGCACCCTCGCCGACGTATCAAAGGAATAGCCAGGGACGAGACGCATCTCCCCCGAGAACTCGTGGGTCGGAGGTGCGGCGATGCGAAGGCGACGAACTCTGCTGCTCTGCACGGTTCTCAGCCTCGCGACGGCCGCCTGCGGCACAACCGGTGTCAACTCCAATGCCCCCGCAGTGTCGGCCACACCCACGCGGCCCTACAACGCTGCCGACAGCGGCCCCTCCACTCCCGCCGCAGCCCTGCGGGTTCGCTGGAGCCTGCTCCTCGAGGAGCATCAGCTCCTGGCGTTCAAGACCACCGGTGCCACGATCGCCGGCCACCTCGACACAGCCACGGCGTACGCCGGCCAGCTCAGCCGCAACGGCAGCGAGCTCGGCGACCTCATCGCCGCGAGCTACGGGGGGGCCGCCCGCGACCGTTTCAACGCCATCTGGGTTGCCCACGACCTGGCCATTGCCGAGGCCGCGCAGTCCGACGGGCTCCGACGCGCACACGCTGAGCAAACCGGTCACTTCGTCCCAGAGCTGACCGCCTTGCTCGCCGGGCTCACCGGCATTCCCGCCACCACAGTGTCTCGCGCCGCCGCCCAGGAGGCCGGCGACAGCGACACCGTCGTGGCCGCCCAGACGGCACGCGACTACCCCAGGGCCTACTCCACCCTGCACGCCGCCCGAATCCGGCTGGGCGAGTTCGCCGAGGAAATCGTTGCCGCGATGGCGGCTCAGCGCCCGACCACCCTCACCGGGAACCCGCGCAGCCGCGCGGCGCAGCTGGCCGTCGACCTCAACACCCTGCTCCAGGAGCACGCCTACGAGTTCACGGCGGCCAGCGACGCCCTGCTCGGCGGGCGCAGCGACGACGTCAACGCCGCCACGCGGGCGCTCGAGGCCAACGCCGGCGAGCTCGCTCAGGTGCTCAACGGTGTCTTCGGCTCCGAGGCCCGACGTCACTTCGGCGCGATCTGGGCCGCGCATGACAACTACCTGCTCGACTACGCGCGCGCCGCCGCCATCACCGACGCCGCGGGCGAGCAGCACGCCATCCAAAATCTCGACCAGATCTTCACCCCCCGGTTCGTCGACTACCTCACCGGCCTCCTCGACACGCCCGCCGACGGGATCAGGCCGGCGCTGGCCGCCCAGCTCGCCACCCTCACCGCCGTCCTCGACGCCCAGGGAGCCCAGCGCGCGGATGACGCCGCTCAGCGAGACCGCTTGGCGGCCGCCACCATCGCCGCCGTCGCCGCCCGCCTGGCCGTCGCAATCACGGACCGAGCACCCGACAGCTTCGCCTGAGAGCGGCCTGCGCCTTCGGCCTTCACCAATCGATGGTTGATGTGCTGTGGCGCTGTACCGCAGCAAGCACCCGTCCGGCCGCCCAATGAGCCCAGTTGCTCTGCAATTACCAGCCGCCCGACAAGTTGACAAGGTGCCATGGGCGGGTCTAGATAACGGCCGCGCGCAGTCCAAATCGGAAAGCCAGCGGAGATTTGCCCGTGGTACGTATCAAGCGATCGGTCGGCGCCCTCGCCGCCGTGGCGGCAGTGCCCCTGTTGATCGGCGCCTCGGGCTCGACAGCCACGGCCCCCACCTTCACCAACTTCCAGCTCGGCGACCTCGCCGCCGAGACCTGCCCGAGCAGCAGCCCCTGCCAGAACGGCCAGTCCGAACCGCAGATCCGCGCCGACAGCGCCGGCGCGTTCTACGGCGCCTCCGAGAACGGCGTCGGCGGGGGCACCGAGGCCTACCGCTCCACCGACAGCGGCCAGCACTATCTCCACCTGCTCAGTCCCAACGAGACGTCGACCACCCTGCCCGGCACCCCGGGCGGGGTCGGCCCCGGCGGCGGTGACGTCGACGTCGCCACCGCGCCGCAGGCCAATGCCACAGGCGTCGACAACGTGTACGTCGCCAGCCTCAATCTCGCCAGCGTCGCGGTGAGCACCTCCTTCGACCGCGGCACCACCTGGAAGCTCAACGCCACCGCGGCAAGCTTCCCCGGTGACGACCGCGAATGGATTGCCGCCGACCAGGCGTCGAAGGTCTGCATCAGCTACCGCGACCTCCCCGCCTACGCCATCCATGTCAACTGCTCGTACGACGCCGGCGCCAGCTTCCTCCAGAGCGGCGACGCCATCGACGCCAACCACACCTACAACCGCACCAACTTCGAGATCGGCAACCTCGCCAT
>JBHEMT010000022.1:0-4284 GCA_046262435.1 Candidatus Dormibacteria bacterium
CCGGCGCGAGGGTGCGATGCACCGCGGCCTGCTGATAGACCTGTCCCACCGAGACCGTCGCCGCCTGCAGGGTCCCGGTGTCGTTCGGAGAAATCGGAACGTAGAGGTGCTCGCGGGGCAGCAGCGCGATCACGGTGGCAACGGCTGCAGCCACACCGATCAGTGCGAGCGCACCTCGAGCGGCTGGACGCTTCCTGGTGCGTGTCCAGAGCGCCCGGCCCATCTGCGAGAAGGTGCGGTAGAAGGTGAAGGCCAAGCCGGCCAGGGGGAGCGCCAAGCAGAAAATCTGGACGACGTCAAGGAGGACGATCCCGATCCGACCGTGCGACGCGGCGAGTCCAATGTCACGGATCAGGTGGCTGCCCGAATCCCATGCGGTGGCCGCGATCTGGGGCGTATGCACGATCAACATCAGATAGGTGAAGAGCAGGAAGGGGATGGTCGCCACCACCCACACAGCGACCGCGATGCGCACCCAGGGCTTGAGCTCAGTGACCAGATGACTGGTCTCGCGGCCGGGAACGAAGCTGTGCAGTGTGGGCTTGACTCGCCCGAAGAGGTCGGGAACGCCCACCAGGTCGGCCACGATGTAGTAGCCATCGAGCCGGAGGAACGGCAAGAACTGGTGGAGCACCTCGACATGGAGCAGCACCACCACCGCGAGCAGTGCCTCGATGTGGGTGAGGCCATAGACCCCGGTTACCGCAAGGATGAACAGCGCGTTGAAGTACACGCCGCCGAGATCGGTACGCAACCGGCCGCCCCGCCCCAGCCGGTACGCGTCGGTGACATCGGTGTAGAAGGCCGGCCAGACCAGGTATAGGCCAGCGCCCATCGCCCCGGGCTTGGCGCCGCCGTAACGACACCCTGTTGCATGGCCGGCCTCGTGAAACGCGGCGCTGACGATGATCATGCCGAGCACGAGGAACAGCAGCACGGGCTGGTACATCAGCTGGCGCACCGCCTGGGCCACCCCGTGATGGAAGAAGAGCCAACCATCGACGGCTCCGAGGCCGAGGAGGGCAATGATGATCACCGGGGGAAACAAAAGCGGGCGGAAGATCGCGCAGATCGCGGTGATCACCGAGTCCGGGACGAATCCGGAGCGGAAGCGCAGGGCGAGCATGGGGTCGTTCCGCTTCAGCTTGGGATTGGTACCGTCGGCGGCGGCGGCGATGCCGAGTGGCCGCAGCCTGGTTTCGAGCAGTTGGTCGACATTCCGGCCGCTCACCCGCTTGCCGTACGGCTCCGAGACACGCTCGGCAACCTCGGCGCTGGTCCGGGAGCCGTCAAGGTTCTCCGCGATCAGGTGGAGGAGGTGGGAGAGCTGGATCACCTGCCCGTCGGCCCGCCGCGCCGTGTAGTGGGGGTCCTTGTAGCCGGATCCCTCGTATTCACCCTGCAGGGCCACCCCTTCCGCCAGGCGCGGTGCCACACCGTCAGTGCCGCGCTGCGGTGCCGGCTGGGGCGACGCTGGCGGGGTCGAGGCCGCCGCCTGCTGTCCCGCCGGAAGGACTTCGGTCACCTGAGCTCCTTGTGTCACAACAAAGGGGCGGCCGGAGCCGCCCCTTTGTGATCGCTATCGGGGAATGTTTAGCTGGACTGGGTGATGGTGTTGCTCTGGTCGGCGTTGGCATACGCGACCGAGCCGTCCGAGAGAACGTTCGCCGCCACCGCGGCGTTGATCGGCGCGGCCAGGTTGGCATTGATCAGCGACATCGCCTCCCGGTCGGGAAGCTCCTCGCCTGCCTGCGCGTTGAGCTCCTCGGTGCTCAGCTCGGCGTCGGTCGGGGGGGTCGACAACTGCTGCTCGTCGGTCATGGCTGTACTCCTCTGGGTTGATTGATAAAAAAGGGTTTCGGGACTACGAGGTCTGGTCGAAGGTGCCACTCTGGGTGGCGTCGGCGTAGGCGATGGAGCCGTCCGAGAGGACATTGGCCGCCACGGCCGCGTTGACGGGGATGGCGATGTTGGCGTTGACCAGCGACATGGCCTCGCGGTCGGGGACCTCCTCACCGTTCTGCGCGGCGAGCTCGTCGGTCGAAAGCCCCTCGGGCTGCTCGGTCTCGGTGCGGATCTCTTCGGTCATCTGTTGGCTCCTGATTAACTGGACTGGCTGATGGTGTTGGTCTGGGTGGCACTGGCTGCCGCGAGGGAGTTGTCGCTGAGGGCGTTCAGCGCGACGGCCGCGTTGACGGGAGCGGCGATGTTCGCATTGAGCAGGGTCATTGCCTCGCGGTCGGGAAGCTCCTCACCCACCTCGGCACTGAGTTCTGCCTGCGACAGCTCGCCGTCAGGCTGTGTGGTGATTTCCTCGGTCATGCGTTGTCCTCCTTGGCGGGTGACGGACGCGAGCTCCGCGCCGTCCGTGTGGTTGTGCCGGTCTGCACGATGTGGTTATGGGATGAGACGTGGGACACCGTGGTCCCAGGTTCGTTGACGCTGGTTGCGATCACGGCGCTGACATCTGAAACGACGTCCATGCCTCCAATCTTGCGGCGGAGCTTGCGATGGAATTCGCGGTCAATGCGCATGTGACAGACCCCCTGATGATCGCCCGTAACCGGGCGGCTAGAGTCAACCAAACTGATAGGGCTGTTGTCAAGGGATTTGATTGTGTCAGGGGGCCACGAAAGGGTGGGCGCGTTGTACCGTGCGCGGCCCGGCAGGTGGGTGGCGACGTGTCTGTCACACGTCCGCGAAGTCGCCGCCGTGGAGATGACGGCGTGCCACAGGAAAACTTGCGGTCAACGCAGGGGTTGGATGTGGCGGCGCCGGCACTCACGCCTTCACTCCCACGAGGTACACGAGCGCCTCGCGCTGCACGCCGGCACCCGCCTCAACCAGCGGCCGGAGCTCGGCCGCGAGCCGCTCCGCGTCGGCCGCGGAGAGTGCTTCCCGCGCCGCCGCCTCGAGCGTCGGATAGCCGGGATGCCGGCTCGTCCGGTAGAAGAAGTTCCAATCGCGCAGCCGGCTGGGCCGGTTGACCTGCAACAGCAGCTGCACACGGATCTCGGCGAACCCCGCCGCCTCCGCCCATGCAATCAGGTCCTGCTCGTCGAAGCCGGACATCGGGTCGCCGGGGGCGGGCTGTGTGAGCGCGACCGCCTGCCTCAATCCGGGCAGTTCTGCCGCGAGCGACGTGAGGTCGTAACCCCAGTACGCCGTTTGCGATGACGGCATGCGCCGGCTCTGGACGGCCTCGAATGCCGAGAGGCGGCCGCCGTTCCTGAGCACGCGGTGACACTCGCGGAGGGCTCCGGCCTTGTCGCTCACGTGCATCAGCACCGAGCGGCTGGTGACAGCATCCACCGAAGCGGAGCCCACCGTGTCGAGAGCTTCGACCGACGCCCGGATGAACTCGCACCGGTCCGCGAGCCCACGCTGCTCGGCCTGCTCTCGGCAGCGCTCGAGCAGGACATCGGAGACGTCACTGAAGATGACCCTGCCCTGCGGGCCGAGCAGCTCGAGAGCGCCAAAGCCAATCAGGCCGTCGCCGGTACCCACGTCAAGGAGCGTCTCCCCCTCCCTCAGGCGAGCATTTCGGAGCACCAGGTCACGCCACTGCACGAGTGACTGGCGGACCGCCCTGGCAATCTCCGGATCAGGGCCGAACCGGTCCTCGAGGAGCCAGGCTGCCCATTGATCGTCGCTGTCCATACATCCCCCGACCGCCGCGGGCTCCGCACCGGACGGCAATCCTACGGCCACGGTCATGCCGCTGCGCCCGAGGTTCGCGACAAGGTCCACGGCGCGCGGGCCGGCGCACCGAGCGGGTTCCTGGCTGAACCGTGCCCCGCCCGTCTGAGGCAGAGGGCCAGACGCGTACCCTCGGCGACGTGACTGGCCCCAGCGTCGAACGCCGGTCGGCGGTGCAGGATCATGGGGGTACGTCGCGGCGCGACGCCGCAGGGATACGGGCAGTTCCACCCGTATCCCGCCCGGCAGTTTGCACGACCTACCCGTGACCCCTGATGACGCAGCGCGCAGCCCTGGGCCGGCACCTCAGAGCATTCCGGACGCGGTGAGGCGCGCCAGGCAGGGAGACGAGGCCGCCTGGAATTGGTTGTTCAATCGCTTCTATCCCGTGGTGCTCCGGTACGCGACGGCGCGCCTTGGCGACCGCCAGTCGGCCGAGGACGTGGCCCAGGAGGTCTTCGTCGCCGCGGTCAGGATGATCGGCCGCCTGCGGAGCACGGACGAGCCCGTGGTCGAAGCGTGGTTCGTCGGGATCGCCCGCTTCAAGGTGGTCGACCGCTACCGCCGGCAGACCAGGGACCAGGA
>JBHEMT010000023.1:0-4693 GCA_046262435.1 Candidatus Dormibacteria bacterium
GGCCAGCACACCCGCCGGAGTGGGCCGCGCCGCGGTGGCCGCGGCCGCCACCACGGTCGTCCTGCTCAGCGACGTTTTCCCCGACGTTTCCGGCCTTGCCGAGGACGCCGCTCGCGCCGAGGCCCGCGAGAAGGCGGGCACGAAGGCGCTGTGGTTCGAGACCTACCCGATCCGGTACTGGGATCATCCACTGGCGCCGCGGGCTCCGCGCCTGTTCGTCCTGGACGTGTCTGGAACTGCAGCCCCGTCCACGCCCCGGGATCTGACTAGCAACGTTGGCCAGGCGCTCCGTGAGGTCTCATTCGTGGTCACCCCCGACGGCAGCCAGGTGCTGACCACCTGGGAGGTGCCCGAGGCGCGGGGCGCCGTGCGCCGCGACGTGGTGGTGATCGACATCGCCACCGGGGCCCGGCGCACCCTGCTGAGCGCCCCGCGGGTCGACCATGACGAGCTGGCCGTCAGCCCCGACGGACGGCACCTTGCCTTCATCCGCCAGCGGCTGCCCACCCAGGAGCAGCCGCCACGCGTCGAGCTCTGGGTCACCTCGCTCGGGGCAGACCCGGCACCGCGCCGGCTCGCGACCGACCTGGACCTCTGGCCGCACGGGGCCGTCTTCACCCCGGACGGGGCGGCGGTGATGTTCTGCGCCGATGAGCGGGGCCGTGGGGCCGCCTTTCTCGTCCCCCTCGAGCCGCCGGATGCCCCCGCAGAGCGGCTCTGCAACGACGGTGCACTCAGCGACCTCGGCTGCGCCGGTGGCTCCGCTTTTGCCCTGCGCTCCACCTACGCGACCCCGCCGGAGCTGGTTCGCTTCGACCTCGCCGGCGGCGACGGGGCTGCCGCGGTGCTGCACAGCGTCGCGCCGTCGGCATCCCTTCCCGGCCGCATCGAGGAGGTCAGCGCCAGGGCGTCCGACGGCACTGCGCTGCGCGCCTGGCTGGTCTTGCCGGCCGACGCGGCCCCCCAAGCCCCTGCACCGCTGGTGCTTTTCATCCACGGCGGTCCACTCAGCTCGTCCAACGCGTGGTCGTGGCGCTGGCAGCCGCACCTGCTCGCTGCGCGCGGCTACGCCGTGCTCCTGCCCGACCCGGCACTCTCCACCGGCTACGGCCAGGTGATGCTGGAACGGGGCTGGGGCCAGTGGGGTGGCGCCCCATATACCGACGTCCTGGCGCTCACCGACGCCGCCCTCACCCGACCCGACCTGGACGCAACCCGCACCGCGGTCACCGGGGGCTCCTACGGGGGCTACCTGACCAACTGGGTGGTCGGCCACACCGATCGCTTCCGCTGCGCGATCAGCCACGCCTCGCTGTGGTCGCTGCGTGCATTTCACGGCACCACCGATAACGCGGCCATGTGGGAGGACGAGTTCGGCGACCCGCAGACCAACGCGGCCTTCTACGAGCGCTGGTCACCGGCGAGCGCAATCGCCGCGATTCGCACCCCGACCCTGGTCATCCATGGTGAGCAGGACTACCGGGTGGCGGTGAGCGAGGGGCTGAGCATGTACACCGCCCTGCAGCGCCACGGGGTGGAGTCCGCTTTGCTCTACCTTCCCGACGAGAACCACTGGGTGCTCAAGCCGGGCAACATCCGGGTCTGGTACCAGGCCTTCCTGGGCTGGCTCGACCAGCACCTGGGCGACGGCGGGCCGGCCCGTCCGCCGCTGCTCTGATGTCCGGCGCCACCGGGGGCCGATTTGAGGCGCAGCCGGAGGATTGCCGCGGCCGGCCTCTCGACCAATCCGGCCAAGGCCGCGCACCAGGTGGCTCGTGACCTGGCTGACGCAGGCTTCGAGATCACCCGGTCCACCCCACCGCCGCGGGGGTGGCGGGCCGCGGGCCAGGCCACCGGGCTACTCGACGCGGACGATCCGCACCTCGCGGGGACCGGCGGGACTGGACACCTCCGCGGTCACTCCGGCACGTGACCCCACGATTGCCCGGCCCAGCGGCGACTCGGCGGAGATCTTGCCCGCCGCCGCGTCGACCTCGGTGGGGCCGACCAGGCGGTAGGTCGTCTCGCCGAACTCGTCACTGACCACCACCGTGGAGCCCAGCCGGGCGCTGCCGTCGCTGGGGCCGGTGTCGATGAGGACGCTGCGACGCAGGGCATCCTCGAGCTCGAGGATCCGGCCCTCGACGCGGCTCTGGTCCTCCCGCGCCTGGTGATATCCCGCGTTCTCCTTGAGGTCGCCCTCGTCCCGGGTCGTGGCGATGCGCCGGACGATCTCGGGGCGGCGAACGGTCACCAGCTGGTCCAGCTCGGCCTGGAGTGCGGCGCGGCCCTCGGCGGTCATCGGCACGGGGGCGTGGCTGCTCATGGTGTCTCCGTCTTGCGCGCTGCGCGGGGGTTTTCGCGGTGGCCGGTGACTCTACCCCAGCCGGCGAGCACGAGACTGCAACGCCCGGGCACAGCCTGGCGGACGCTCGTACACTCCGGTGCCGATGGACGCAGTGGTCCGGGTGCTCCAGTACGGAACCAGTGCTGCGTTCATGGTTCTCGGCCTGCTGGCGACGTTCGCGTGGCTGCGCGACCGTGACCGCGCCAAGGGGTGGCTGGCGCTGGCCATCGGCCTGCTCGGGATCACCGCGCTCATGGCCCAGCTCAACGCTGTCTCCGGCTACCGGTACGAAGCCCTCGGGGTACTGCCCCTGGTGTGTTTTGCGGCCAGCGGCCTGGCCCTCCTCCTCTTCCGCGACACCGTTATTCCGCTCGGCCGGGTGGCCCGCGGCGCCGCCGCCCTGGCGACGACTCTCTCGACGGCAGCGGTCCTGGTCCTGGGCACGCCGGGCGGCGCCTCGCCCCGCTACACACCGCCCCAGCTCGCCGCGGAGCTCAGCGTGGTCATCGTCTGGTCACTGTGCGTCGGCGAACCGGCGCTGCGGCTGTGGCTGGTGTCGGGGCGGCGCCCCGCCGTGCAGCGGGCGCGGCTGCGCTCCCTGTCGGTCGGCTACGCGGCGATCGTCACCGTGCTCGTGCTCAGCGTGCTCGGCGGTGGCGGACCTGACCAGGGCGGAGGACCGCTCCGTCTCATCGTCCAGGTGGTCGCTCTTGCCGTCGCCCCCCTCCTGTACGCCTCGTTCGCGCCCCCCCGCTGGCTTCGCCGCGTCTGGCGGGAGCGAGAGGAGGAAGGCCTGCGCCGTGGAATCGAGCAGCTCCTGCTCTTCTCCCCCGACCGGGCCACGCTCGCGCGCCGGGCCCTCGACTGGGCACTCCGCCTGGTGGGCGGCGATGCCGGCTTCATCGCCGACCGTGACGCACTCCTGCTCTCCGTGCGGGGCATGACCGACGCCCAGGCCCAGGAGCTGGCCGACGACCCTGTGCTCGTCGAGCGCCACCGGCTCACCCCCGTACCCGGCCAGCGGGGGCGGCTGGCGATCGTCCACCCGCTGCCGCTGGAGACGGGGGCCGGCACGCTGGTGGTGGTCTCGGGTGCCTTCTCGCCGGTGTTCACCTCCGACGAGGTGGACCGGCTGGGCCAGTACGCTGCGGCGATCACCGTGGCCCTCGACCGCGCCCGCCTGGTCGAGGCCGGGCAGCGCAACGAGGCCCAGCTTCGCGCCGCCCGCGACGTCGCCGAGGCGGCCAGCCGGAGCAAGAGCGAGTTCCTCTCGCGCATGTCGCACGAGCTGCGAACCCCGCTGACGGCCATTCTGGGTTTCAGCGACCTGCTCGCCATGGACCGCCTCGAGGACCCCCAGCGGGAGTACGTCTAGGCCATCCTGCGCGCCGGCAGTCACCTGCTGGCTCTGATCAACGATGTCCTCGACATCGCACGCATCGAAGAGGGCGGGATCAGCCTCTCGGTGGAGACGTTGGACATTGACGAGGTGATCGACGAGGTGCTCCGGCTGACCACCCCACTGGCCGCGGCTCGCGCCATTGAGCTCGTGGCGCCGCACCGGGAACCTGAGGGCCGAGTGCTCGCCGACCATCAGCGGGTCAAGCAGATATTGCTGAACCTGATCAGCAACGCCATCAAGTACAACCGTGAGGGCGGCCGTGTGGAGCTGCACTCCCAACCGGTTGAGGGTGGCGGCTGGCGGCTCGAGGTCCGAGACACGGGTCCCGGACTGAGTGACGCCGACCAGGCCCGGCTCTTCTCCCCGTTTGAGCGGTTGTCGGCGGCGACCACCGAGGTGGAGGGAACCGGCCTAGGACTGGCGCTGTCACGGACGATGGCCGAGGCGATGGGCGGAAGCGTGGGGGTGCGCAGCCGGCTCGGCGAGGGCAGCACCTTCTGGGTGGAGTTGCCCCCCGCCGTCGCCGCGCGGGCGGTGCGTGCGAGCCGGCGCAGCGCGCCTGACCCGGTCCTGGCCCAGCGGTCGTACCCGCGCGAGCGCCGGGTGCTCTACGTAGAGGACACCGCCTCCAACCTCCGCCTGGTGGAGGGCATCGTCACCCGCCGGCCCAACCTGCACATGGAGACGGCCCAGACTGGCGAGGAGGCCCTGGTCATCGCCGGGACCCTCCTCCCCCATCTGGTGCTCCTCGACCTCCACCTTCCCGACCTGCCCGGCGAGCAGGTGCTTGAGCGGCTCCGGGCCGCCGCGCCGACCACCGACGTGCCGGTGGTGATGCTCAGCGCCGACGCCACCCAGGCGCAGGCGGACCGCCTGCTCGCCGCCGGGGCCAACGATTACCTGACCAAACCGATCGACGTCCGCCGTCTGCTTCGCCTCCTCGA
>JBHEMT010000024.1:0-3679 GCA_046262435.1 Candidatus Dormibacteria bacterium
GACGGACACCGGGACGGAGGATTGGTGAGACCGCGAGAGGCGTAGAACTCCTGTTCTCCCTCGGTCCAAATAAAGTCGACGCCGCACTCGCGGCACCTCAGGGTCTGGTCAACGGCCACGCGCCAAAGTCCTCCGTCCGGCGCATTCCAGGCGCCCAGTGATAGATGCAATAAGCGTACACGCTCCCTGGAATACCCGCCAGCGTGTGGCGGAGAGCGGTGACAAGCCGCCACCTGACCGGCGCGGCCACCATCGGGAAACGCGGACTGCACCCGGGCACCCGGGGGCGGACTGCACTCCTGGCCCTGCTAGGATCCAGCGGTCCCGGACAGGAGCGGGTCGCCGTCGCCCCCGGGCGACGGGATGGCCGCCGGTGGGACCAGGAGGTCAGCCCTTGCGCCGCCGTTCGCCCCATCTCTTCACCTCGGAATCGGTCACCGAGGGCCATCCCGACAAGATCGCCGACCAGATTTCGGACGCGGTTCTGGACGGGATCCTGAGCAAGGACCCACTGGGCCGGGTTGCCTGCGAGACCGCACTCACCACCGGGACCGTGCTGGTCTTCGGTGAGATCTCGACCGACTGCTATCTCGACGTTAAGAGGGTGGTGCGCGACACCATCAGGGACATCGGCTACACCCGGGCCAAGTACGGTTTCGACTGGGAGACCTGCGGGGTGCTGGTGGCGATCGACGAGCAGAGCCCGGACATCGCCCAGGGGGTCGACGGAGGGGGGGCGGGGGACCAGGGAATGATGTTCGGCTTCGCCTGCGACGAGACCCCGGAGCTGATGCCGGCGCCCATCCAGCTGGCCCATCAGCTGGCGCGCCGGCTGAGCGAGTGCCGGCGCGACGGCAGCCTCCGCTGGGCCCGTCCCGACGGGAAGACGCAGGTGACTGTTGAGTACGACGACCGGGGCCGCCCTCGCCGGGTGGACACGGTACTGGTCTCGATCCAGCACTCCGATGAGGCGTCGCAGGAGCAGATCTTCGACGAGGTCCAGAAGCATGTCGTCGAGGAGGTGATTCCCGCGGCCTGGCTGGACGCCGACACCAAGCGGTACGTCAATCCCACCGGCCGGTTCGTGATCGGTGGCCCGCAGGGTGATGCGGGACTGACCGGGCGCAAGATCATCGTCGACACCTACGGCGGCTATGCCCGCCACGGTGGCGGCGCCTTCAGCGGCAAGGACCCGACCAAGGTGGACCGCTCAGCCGCCTATGGCGCTCGCTGGGTAGCCAAGAACCTGGTGGCGGCGGGCCTGGCCACCAAGTGTGAGATCCAGCTGGCCTACGCGATCGGGGTGGTCAAGCCGGTGTCGGTGGCGATCGAGACCTTTGGGACCAACAAGGTGCCCGTCGAGCAGATCGAGGCTCTGGTGGACGAATACTTCGACCTCTCGCCGGCGGGGATCATCAAGGCACTCGAGTTGCGCCGGCCGATCTACCGGCAGACCGCCGCCTACGGGCACTTTGGGCGCAGCGACCTCGACCTTCCCTGGGAGCGGGTGGACCTGGCCCCCGAGCTGGCCAAGGAAGCGGGGACCGAGCCCCTGTGAGCGGCGGCGACCGCCCGGCAGGGTGCCGGCCGGCCGTCGTGTGACTGGGACGGCCTAGCCCGTGGGACTGCACATCGTCGTCCTGGCGGGAGGCAGCGGCACTCGGCTGTGGCCGCTGAGCCGCGCCGCCGTGCCAAAGCACCTGCTGCCACTTGGTCGTGACGGTCGCAGCCTGCTGCGCTCCACCCTGGAGCGGGTCGTGCCCATCGCCGACTCCGTTCGGGTGCTCACCCTGGCGGCCCAGGCGGAGGCCTGCGAGGCTGAGCTGGGGGGCCTCGATCTGGGTGAGGACGTGATCATCGAGGAGCCGGTGGCCAGGGGGACGGGGCCGGCCCTCGGGCTGGCAACTCGATGGATTGCGCGGGACGATCCCGCGGCGGTGATCTGCTCGGTCCACGCCGATCACGACATCGCGGACGACGACGCCTACCGCGCCGCCGTGCTCGCCGGGGCCGGGTGGGCGGCGGTGACCGACGGGCTGGCCACGGTCGGCCTGGTGCCGGAATTTCCGTCGACCGGGTTCGGCTACGTTGCCACCGGGGTGCGGCGGCCGGTGGCGAGCTGGCGCCCGGCTGGGCCGGCCGCCACGGTGGGTGCGCAACTTCTCGAGGCGGCGCGGGCGCTGCCGGCCTTTGCATCGCCGGGTTTTGTCGAAAAGCCGTCGCTGGAGGCGGCGACCAGCCTGGTGGCCGCCGGATCCCATCTCTGGAACACCGGGCTGTTCGCCTGGCCCGCCGCGGTGCTGGAGCAGGAGATGCGCACCGCCTCTCCGGAGATCGATGCCACGCTCGGCGAGGTCATCCTCGCGCGGGCGGACGGCGACGTCGACCTCGCTGACGCCCGCTATGCGAGCCTCCCCAGCGTGGCGGTGGAGCCGCTCGTGTTCGAGAACACCAGCCGCCTGACCGTGGTCCAGGCGAGCTTCGGCTGGTCGGATCTGGGGTCATGGTCCGATCTCCTGACCAGCTGGCGGACCCGACGCGGGAGCGACGCGGCGGGCAACGTCGTCGACGGGGACGCCCTGATGGTGGGGTCGGCCGGCTGCCTGGTGTCCGCCAACGGCGGCCGCCCGGTCGCCGTGGTGGGCGCCGACAACCTTGTGGTCGTGGACACCGGCGACGCTGTCCTGGTGGTGCCGGCGGGTCAGGTCCAGCAGGTCAAGGCGCTGGTGGACCGGCTGCGCAGCGAGGGCCGCAGCGACCTCCTCTGACCGGAGCCGACGGCAGGCCACCTTCGGCTGGTGGTTCAGGATCCGTACGCCGGCCGCACCACGGCCAGCACGATGCCGAGGTTGAGCAGGGCGTAGCCCCCCACCAGTGCCGGCACCAGCAGCCGCCGCCCTCTTGCCCAGCCGGGGGTCTGGCGGTAGAGCAGCACCGCTGCCACCGCCATCGCGGGCAGAGCCGGGAACAGGTACCGACCCTGCGCCTGGCTGACCGACAGGTTGAATCCGACCAGGGCAATCACCGAGGCCACAGGAGCGGTCAGCAGGGTGAGCAGGAGAGTGCGCTGTTCCGGGATGCGCAGGGCGCGGGGCAGAGCGGCCACGGCGCAGAGCCCGGGGATGAGCAGGAGGGTGAGGACTGGCAGCGGCACCGAGAGGTTCATCCAGCCGAAGCGGGCAACGAACGACTGCACCACGAGGGTCGGAAAGGGCAGGGCGAAGTAGGCGGAGAGGAGCGAATGGTGGACGATCGCTCCGGGAACGGCTCGGGCAAGCGCCGCCGCCGCAAAGGGGTCCCCGTAGAGCAGCTGGTTGCGCACCAGATAGGGGGCGAGCAGCAGGGGCACGACGGCCAACACCACCAGGTGGCGCACCCTCCGGCTGATGGCGAGCCCGGGCTGGAGCAGGATGGTCAGCGCAAGTGCGGGAAGCAGGGTGAAGGCGGTGACCTTTGCCAGGCACGCCAGCCCGAGCAGGGCGGCGGCGAGGAGCCCGCGCGGCCAGCTGAACCCGCGCCGGGAGATCCGCACCATCGCCCATGTTGTCGCCGCGCAGAGGGTGAGCACCAGCGCATCGCAGCTGATGTTCATCCCGCGGAAGCTGAACTCGGGGAGCAGGGCAACCATTGCCGCGGCAAGCAGCGCCTCGGTGCGCCGGCCGGCCAGCTCGAGTCCGGC
>JBHEMT010000025.1:0-2973 GCA_046262435.1 Candidatus Dormibacteria bacterium
CACCTGGCCGCCAACACCGGGTACACGGTCACCATCGCGCACACGGTGGCCCGGGACGCGGCCGGGCAGGCACCCCGCCAGGACATCCAGGTCAGCTTCGGGACCGCGTCGACGCCGAGCCCGGTCACCTCGTCTCCGCCGGCGCCAGCAGCGCCTCCGGTGTTCACCGTGACCGCGCTCGGGCCTGTGGCGCGGGGAAGTCACCTGGACGTCCTGCCCGACGGCAGCGTGGTGGTCAGCGGGGCTCCGCCGCCGAGGTCGGCGACGCAGACGCCGGCACCCACGCCGGTGGTGGGGCCGGCCGGCACTCCGGCCCCGACCGGGGCCACCCCGGGAGCCTCCTCGCCGTCAACGCCGCCGGTGCCGAGCCAGGTGCTCCGCTACCCCGGCGGAATGGCCGGCCCGCTTCAGCTGGGCGCGGGGGGCGGTCGGGTAGCGGTGTCGGACGACGGCCGGCTGGTCGCCACCCTGGCCCCCGCATCCTCCGGCGGGGCGAGCGTCAGCGTCGTTGACGCCTCGGGTGGCCAGCCGACCGTCCTCGCCGCCGCCGACTCGGTGGACGGACCCCTGGTGTGGGTCGCGCCGGACAGCGTGGAATACGTCAGCGCCGGGCGGCTCCGCTCCGTGAACCTCCAGGGCACGGTCCACACCCTGACGCCGCAGCCGGTGGGCAGCGGTCAGGTCGTGGTGCCGGCGCCTGAAGGACACACGGTCTACTTCGGTCCCACCATCGCCCAGCCTCTCGGTGAGCTCGTCGACCTGGGGTCGCTGCAAAGCACCCCTCTTCCGGGTGCCTCAGGCCAGGTTGTGTTCAGCGGGGACGGCACCCGGCTAACCTGGGTCGATCATTCCCAGCCCAGTGCCCGTGTGCTGGTGGCCGCGGTCGCCGACCCGGCAACGACCACCACCGTGGCCACCCTGCATGGGCCGGACAGTGTCGCCGGCATCGCGCTCTCCGCGCACGGCCGCCGGGTGGCGGTGGCCCACGCGAACGGTGCGCTGCGCGCTGTCGAGGTGGCCACCGGCAACCTGCTCGCCAGCACCACCCTCAGCCTTGACGGAGACCTCGCCTGGGCACCGTCCGGTGACCGGCTGGCAGCGGTGCGCCGCGACGCCGGCGGTGACTCGCTGGTGGTGGCTGCACTCCCCGGCACCCAGTCGGCCCAGCCCCTCCCCGATCAGGTTCCAGACGCCGCCGCGAGCGCCCTGAACGCGTTCCTCAGTGCCCAGGTCGGGGCGAGCACGACGGACCTCTCTGGCCTGGTGGGCCCGGGCGTCGACCTCGGCCGGTTGCAGGCCGCAGGAGCCAATCGGTACTACGTGATCCGCGACGGGCTGCAGTCGGATGGCACGGTCAGCGCCGACGCGCGCCTGGTCGCGGACGCCAGGGACGGGGCACCGGTGCGCTCAGCCACCGAGTCGCTCGCACTGACCCAGACGGGTGGCCGCTGGCTGGTCAGCTCGGTGACCGCGAGCCCGCTGCAGCCGGAGCCGAGCGGCCCCCAGGTGGTCCACGTCTCCTCCGCCCTCGCCGGCGGGCTGCCCACCGTGCACGTGAGCTTCGACAGCGACCTGGACCCCGGCACCGTCGTCGCCGCGGTGTCGGTCCGCGGCTCCGGCGGCGCCAACCCGGACGCCGCGGTGACGTACGACGCCGACACCCGCACCATCGTCGTGGTGGTCAACGACGCGCCCCCGGGCGGGCTGCAGCTGGTGATCGGCACCGGGCTGCGCGACGTCAGCGGGCAGCACCTGGCAAGCCAGTACACCAGCCCGGTCTGAGGGTACCTGGGGGCCGCCCAGCCGGTCACTGACCGGCGGTCAGTGCACCGCCATGCTCACCGGGATGCGCAGAGTCGCGTCGGCGGTGGAGAACCGCGCCAGCATCCCGCCGAGTCGCTCGCGCGCCGCGTTGCGCTCGTCCCGGGTCATCTGCGCCAGCCGGCCGGCGATGTCGAGGCGACCGGCCGCCGCCGCCCACAGGTGGTCGACGCTGTCGAAGCGGGCCACGTCGGGCCACCTTGCGCCGCCACCCGCCCGCTCCAGCGGCACCAGCCCGAGAGCTCCGCGTAGCGCGTCCTCATGGGGTGCGGCCGCCCATTCGCAGACCAGGCTGAACCGCGGCCTCCCGTTCGGGGGCGGGCCCATGTCGGCCACGGGCGGCGGAGGGTCGACCATCCCGCCACGGAGTGCCACCACCACCGTGGCGGCGCGCTGCTCGGCGGCGGTGACCACGGTCAGTCCGTGGCGGCGCAGCAGTGCGGCGGTGATCCGGTCGTCATCGCCGAGGTCGAGGATCACCTCGCCGGGGCGCGAGCGCAGCGCCAGCAACAGCTGCTCCGCATACGGGCGGAGCACGGCTTGTGTCCAGAGGCGCCCGTAGCGCGCCCCGGCGCCGGTGAGCTCAGGCGGCACCGCCATCTCCACTGCCCTCCTGACTTTTCAGCCAGTGGTGACTGCAATCGCCCCGGCGATCGCCGCCGCCTGGGCGGGGTTGCGCAGCACTCGGTCGAATGGTTCCTTGCGCTCCGCCCACCGCGCGGCGGCCGCCACCAGCTCTGGGTGTCCCTCAATGAAGTGGGTTGTGTAGCCGCCGCTGATGAAGTCGGGGCTGTCGAGGATGGCGAGGTGGTAGGTGAGGTTGGTGGTGATCCCCCGGATGCCGTATTCGAGCAGCGCACGGCGCATCCTGGCGATGGCCAGCTCCCTGGTCGGCCCCCAGACGATCAGCTTGGCGATCATCGGGTCGTAGTGCTGAGAGATCTCGGCAGGACCGGCCAGTGAGGCATCCACCCTGACTCCGGGGCCGCTGGGCTCGCGGTAGGCGGTGATCCGACCGGGTGCAGGCATGAAGTTTCTCGCCGGGTTCTCGGCGTTGACACGGCACTCGATGGCGTGACCCCGGCGGCTCACCTGGTCCTGGCGCAGCCGCAGCGGCTCCCCCGCGGCGATGCGCAGCTGCTCGACGACAAG
>JBHEMT010000026.1:0-2705 GCA_046262435.1 Candidatus Dormibacteria bacterium
GGAGGGGCTCGCACCTCGGTCTCGCTCGATGGCCGCCACTCGCTGCGCATCGGTTGCGACACGCCCGAAGGGGACGGGTTCGCCGCGATACCCGCGCACAACAGCCTCCGCCTGCTCAAGCCAGTAACCGCCGAACTCGGCGAGGTGAGCGAACACCTGCCCGGCCTCCCAGCGCTCACCGCTGCGTGCGTCTGCCGCCGTCAGCCCCTGAAGCGAGTCGGCGCGTTCCGCCTGCTGCTCGAGCCGCCGCTCCACCCGGTCGAGCCGGTCGAGCAGTCTCTCGGGCGAGCTCATCGCAGCGGTTTGACCGGAACGCCCGCGACGATGCGGTTGCGCAGTGTCCCGAGCCCGTCGACGCTCAGCTCCACCTCGTCGCCTGGTTGCAGCCACGGGTACGCCTCGCTGCCGTGCACCAACGACAGCTCGAGGATGCAGCCGGTCCCGCAGGTGCCGGAACCAATGACATCGCCGGGCTCGACACGGGTGCCGCGCGAGGCGTAGGCGAGCATCTGCCCCATCGACCAGTGGATGTCGGCCCACGATGCTCGCGAGTACTCGCGGCCGTTGACACTGGCGGTCATGGCCAGGTCGTACGCCGCCCCGCCGCGCAGTGGCTCCAGCTCTTCGGGGGTCACCAGCATCGGCCCCAGGCTGGTGGCCGAATCCTTTCCTTTCACCGGACCCATGCTCAGCTTCATCTCGCGGCGCTGCAGGTCGCGCGCGCTCCAGTCGTTGAGGATGGTGTATCCGGCGATATGCGCCTCCGCCTCCTCGGGATCAAGGTCGGTGCCCGCACGCCCGACCACCGCAGCCACCTCGAGCTCGAAGTCGAACTCGTGGCACCCGGGTGGTAGCGCCACATCCGCCTCCGGTCCGCAGATCGCGTAGGGGTTGCTGAAGTAGAAGACAGGCAGCTCATACCAGTCGGGGTCCATCTCCAGTCCCCGACGCTGCCGCGCAGTGCGCACGTGTTGCTCGAAAGCATAGAAATCGCGAACCGTGGGCGGCACCGGGATGGGGGCGCGGAGCTGCACCTGCTCAAGTGCGACCACCTCGACCGGGTCACCGCCGGCGCGGTCGCCGGCCTCGGCGAGCCGCTCCCCGTCATCGCCCAGCAGCGACAGCAGGGTTGTCCCTGGAGGCAGGCCGTAGACCTGGTCGTCGACCACCAGGCCGATCCGGTCGAGGTGGTCGCGTTGTGTGCGATAGGTCACCCAACGCAACTGATGAACCCCCTGTGGGAACGCAATGGGCGTGGCCACGGCACGGTACACGACGGCTCGGGACCGCGCGACGGCTGGCCGTATACTGGCGCCGCTCGGGGAGGTGGCTGAGAGGCTGAAAGCGCCCGCCTGCTAAGCGGGTGAGGACTGTTAAGGTCCTCCGGGGGTTCGAATCCCCCCCTTCCCGCCACCGGCCATCGGGTCCAGGGCAGCTGCCGGGTCGCGCGCTGACATCACGTCGCTCAGCCACCGAGTGATCAGCTCGGCACACCGCGGTGCGTCCTCGAGCTGGGGCAGGTGGCCGTGGTCCTCGAGGATCTCGAGGTGCCAGTCCGGCCGTTGCGTGAGCGCATCCTGCGCCGCAACAACGGGGATCAGCCGGTCCGCGGCGCCATGGAGAAGCAGCACATTGCTTGGCGCGGCGTCGAGAAGCCGGTGCACACGCGCTCGCCGGGTGAGCAGGCCGATGACCGAGCGCGCAGTGAGGACATAGGCGGTGGCGGGATCCACCAACTTCTCCCGGTGAGTTGCCACCTCGGTCAGCGCCGCCACCGCCCGCGCCGGTACGCGCTCGGGATGGGCGCAGGTGATCACCAGGCTGTCACGGACCATTCCCGCAGCCCCGAGTCGCGCCGAGCGCCCGGCGAGATACCGGGTCGCCAGCCGGGGAATAAGCAGGGCGGTGAAGGCCGCAGCAAGCATGGGGTTGACATCGAACCAGGAGCGCCGCGGCAGGGCTGCGTCGATCAGCACCAGGCCGCGCAACCGCTCCGGGCTGACCCGGGCGGCCAGCAGCGCCGCCAGGGCGCCGGCGGAGTTCCCCACCAGCAGCGCCGGACCGTCGGCAGCGCAGCCATCGAGGAGGCGGCTGATCACCCCCGCCTGCTCGGTTAGCGAGGCGCCCCGTCCCTCCAGGGGAGTGAGGCCGAAGCCGGGGAGGTCGGGCGCGAAGATGTGGCCCAGGTGGGTGAGTTTCGGGCCCAGCTCACTCCAGTCCGCCCAGGAGCCACCGAGGCCGTGGACGAGCACGACCGCCGGACCCTGGCCACCGAAGTCGGCCACGTGGAGCGAGTGTTCGCCGTCGCGGGTCCAGAGCGAGCGCATCAGCCAATTCTGGCGTGCCGCCCCGGGGCCACCTGGGGAGGATCGGCGCCGGTCAGCCGGCCGCGGCCCGCTCCCGAAGTGCCAGCGCAGCGCGTCCGAATCGCTCGATGGCCGGCGCTCCGGCCGCGATGCACAGACGCAGGTGGTCGGGCACCCCAAATGCGACCCCCGGAACGGTGAGCACCAAGTGTGAGTGCGCCAGCTCCCGCACGTACGTCAGCCCATCGCCACCTGGTGCCTCGACCCAGAGGTAGAGGCCGCCATCCGGCGCGGTCACCGCGAGCCCTGCCTCGCGCACCCGTTGCACCGCCAGATCACGCAGGGTCCGGTGCGCCTCGACATCGACCCCCCAGTCGTCGAGGTGCACCAGCATCCGCT
>JBHEMT010000027.1:0-17736 GCA_046262435.1 Candidatus Dormibacteria bacterium
GGAGCCTTCCCCGGTGTGGGCTCACTCATAGCCGCGTCGATGCGGCGCGGAATCCCCAAGGGGCTCGCGGGCGTCGACCCGACCGCCTAGGAAGAAAACAGGAACAGTCTCGACCGCTCGGTGCTAGGCGCCGCTCGGGTCGGGACCTGCACACCCATTGACAAGCATCGATGGAACCCGCTACGCTCCACCTACACATCGACATCCGTCGATACAAGCGGATGGCGCAGCAACCGTGAGTGGAGGAACGACCATGGCGTGTGACTGTCCGTGCGACACCTTTCCCTGCTGCTGAGTCCAGCAGCCTGACCTGAGCGCGCCGGCGGTGGCTCTGGTGGCCACCGCCGGCCCGCTCTCCGCCGCAGTCGGCTCCGGTCAGCGAACCGCGGCGTCGATCTCCTCGAGCAGCTCGGGGGTCAGCGCCGGCACCAGCTCGAGCGCCGCCATGTTTTGGGTTACCTGCTCGGGACGGCTGGCCCCGGTGATCACCGTGGACACGTGCGGGTTGCGCACGCACCAGGCCAGGGCAAGCTGCGCCAGCGGAGCCTCGAGCCGGTCGGCAATGGTCTTCAGCCGGCGCACCTTCGCGTTATTTGCCGGGGCCAGCGCCTCCTCCTGAAGCCAGGCGTAGCCGGGAACCGACAGCCGGCTCTGCTCGGGAACTCCATCGAGATACTTTCCGGTGAGGATGCCCGAGGCGAGCGGACTCCAGGTGGTCAGCCCAAGACCGATCTCGTCGTACAGCGGTGCGTACTCGGTCTCCACCCGATCGCGGGCCAGCAGGCTGTACTCGGGCTGCTCCATCACTGGCCTGTGCAGGTGGTGGCGGTCGGCGATGGCCCATGCCTCGCGGATCTCGCTGGCACCCCACTCCGAGGTGCCCCAGTACAGCGCCTTGCCAGCGGAGACGATGTCGCTCATCGCCCGCACCGTCTCCTCCAGCGGAGTGTCCGGGTCGGGCCGGTGGCAGAAGAGCAGGTCGACGAAGTCGTGCCCGAGGCGCTCCAGGGAGCGGTCGATGGCGTGCATCAGGTACTTGCGGTTCAGCGTGTTCTTGGTGTTCACCGACGCGTCGATGCCCCAGAACAGCTTGGTGGAGAGCAGGTACGTGTGCCGCTCCCAGCCGAGGTCGGCGATCGCCTGGCCCATCAGCCGCTCGGCCTCGCCGCCGGCGTACACCTCGGCGTTGTCGAAGAAGTTGACCCCGGCGTCGTAGGCGACGCGCATGCACTCGGTGGCGCGCTCGCGCTCCAGCTGGTTGCCGAACGTCACCCACGAACCAAAGGAGAGCGCGCTCACCTTCACGCCCGCGCTGCCCAGTCGCCGGTACTCCATTGCCATGCCGGTCACCATACCGACCGGGGTCGCCACCGGGCCAATGCCGCATCGGGTGTACCGCCGGCACGCGGCGGCGCCTTGCTCAGCCGCCCGGCACCAGCGAGGCAGCCTCGGCCTCGCGGGTGTTGCCCAACCAGCTCTCATACAGCCCCGCGTACACGCCGCCGGCCGCAACCAGGGAGCTGTGGTCGCCGCGCTCCACGAGCGCGCCCCTGTCGAAGACCAGCACCGAGTCAGCGGTCTCCGCGGTTGAGAGGCGATGGGCCACGGTCACCGTTGTCCGCCCGGCGCTGAGCCGCGCCAGTGCCAGCGAGATCACCCGCTCGGTCTCCGGGTCGACCGAGCTGGTGGCCTCGTCGAGGATCAGCAGCCCAGGGTCGGCCACCTGGGCCCGCGCCAGGGCAACCAGCTGGCGCTCGCCGACCGAGAGGTTCTCCCCGCGCTCGCCGACCGGGGCGTTGAGCCCTCCGGGGACACCGGCCAGCCATTCCTCGAGGCCGAGCGCCGCGAATGCCGCCGCCACCGCCGCATCGTCGGCGTCGGGGTCACCGCGGCGCACGTTGTCGGCGATGGTGGTATCGAAGAGAAAACCGTCCTGGGGCACCAGGCGCAGCGCGCGCCGCCGCGCCCCAATCCCGACCCGGCGCAGGTCGATGCCCTCCACGAGCACCCGTCCGGCGGTGGGATCGGCGAGCCGGCAGAGCAGCCGGGTGAAGGTGCTCTTGCCCGACCCTGTCTCGCCGACCACGGCGACGTGGGCGCCGCGCGGGATGGTGAGGGTGAGGTCGTGCAGCACCTGGCCTCCCTCGCGGTAGGCGAACCCAACACCCTCGACGCGCACCTCAAGCGGCCCGCGCGGCAGGCTCTCTGCTTCTGCATGCTCGGGAATCTCCACCGGCAGGTCGAGCAGGCCGAAGACCTTGCGCCACGCGGCGATGGCGATCTGGGCCTGCTCGAAGGTTTCCGACAGCTCGGTCGCCGGCTGCATGAACAGGTTGACCAGGAAGAGGAAGGCCACCACCCCGCCGAGGCTCAGCCCCCAGCTGCGGCCATACACGGCGCCGAGCGCGATCGAGCCGGCCACCGCGAGGGCGCCGAAGAGGTCGGCAATCGGGAAGATGGTGGCCGAGAACCGCTGCGCGTAGATCTCCGCGTGGTACTGCCGGTCGATGGAGCTGCGCAGGCGACGCTCGGTGCGCTCCTCGAGACCGTAGGCGCGCACCACGGCCGCGCCCTGGAGGCTCTCCGACACCTCGGTGAGCGCCTCGCCGACGCGCCCACGCATCCGGTCGTATGCGCCCATCATGCCGCGCTGCATGGCGCGCAGCACCAGGCTCATCGGCGCCATGCACCCCAGCACCAGCAGGGTCAGCTGCCAGGAGTAGGTGAACATCGCCACCACGCAGCCGAGCATCAGCACCGGCCCGATCACCCAGGTGAGCGCGCCCCACTCGAGAAAGTCGGCGAGGGCGTCGATGTCGGAGGTGACCCGGCCGGTCAGCGCGCCGCGCTTCTGCGCGGTCTGCTCGGCGATGCTCAGGCGGTGGATGTGCTCGAAGGCGCGCACCCGCAGCCCGGCCAGCGCGGCTTCGGAGTTGACCACCATGCGCCGGTAGCGGGCCCGGGCACCGAGGTAGACCAGCCCGACGACCAGCGCTGCACCGACACACAGCCCATAGGTGAGCCCGGCATTGAAGCCGCCCCGAGCCCGCAGGCCGCGGTCGAGCACCTGCTGCACCAGCACCGGCACCAGCACCCGTCCGACCGCGGTGAAGACGGCCAGCGCCAGGGTGGCGGTGAGACCCCGGCGCAGTTCGGGCGACTCGCGCAGGCCACGGCGAATGATCGCCAGCGCCCCGCTCAGGGGTACCTCGGGCTCGCCTGCCGGCGGCGTCAATGGCAGCGCGGTCATGCTGCCTCCCGCTCGTGGGCGCGCACGATCGCCGCGTAGGTCGGGTGCTCGAGCAGTTCACTGTGCGTCCCGGTGGCGCTGATCCTGCCGTCCTCGAGGAGGACGATGCGCTCGGCAAGCCCGATCGTCGACGCGCGATGGGCCACCACCAGCAGGGTGGTCTCGAGCCGCTCCTGCAGGCCGTCGAGAATCGCCGCCTCGACTGTGGGGTCGACCGCTGATGTGGCGTCGTCGAGGATCAGGAAGCGGGGACGGCGGAGCAGGGCGCGGGCCAGGGCGATGCGCTGCCGCTGGCCGCCCGAGACCGTGACCCCGCGCTCGCCAAGCACCGTGTCGTAGCCCTGCGGCATCGAGCTGATGAAGTCGTGCGCCTGCGCGGTGCGCGCGGCGGCGACGATCTCCGCCTCGTTGACCTCGATGCCCAGGGCGATGTTCTCCCGCACCGTGGTGGCGAAGAGGAAGCTCTCCTGAAAGACGATGGCAACAGCCGAGCGCAGCTCGCCGGTGGTCAGTTCACGCAGGTCGACGCCGCCCAGCGCGATCCGCCCCCGCTGCGGGTCGGCGAGCCGAACCAACAGGGCCGCCAGGGTGCTCTTGCCGGAGCCGGTGGGGCCCACCAGCGCGACGCTGGCACCTGCGGCGATGCTCAGGTTCAGGCCGTGCAGCACCGCAGCCCCGTCATATCCGGCGTCGATCGCCTCCACCGCAAGGGCAAGTGGCCCCGGCGGCAGCGGCGTCGCGCTGTGCGCCGCGGCGCCGATCAGGGGAACCGGGGTGCGCAGCACCTCCTCGATGCGCTCACGACCGACCACCACCCGCGCCAGGTCGCTGAGCACGTAGCCGATCATGCGCAGCGGCATCGCCAGCAGCTGGAAGAGGCTGACGAACTCGACCAGGGTTCCGATGCTCACCGTGCCGCGGGAGATCTGCCAGCAGCCCACCGCCACCAGCAGGATCATGGCGCCGTCCGGCAGCGCCTCCAGCGCGGGGTTGAAACCGGCTCGGATCCGGCCGGCATCCACCCGCTCGGCCCGTAGCCCGTCGACGCTCCTCCCGAAGCGCGCGATCTCCGCCGACTCGCGCCCCAGGGTCTTGACCACCAGGGCGCCGTCGATGCTCTCGTGGGCCACCGCGCTCACCTCGCCGATGCGCTGTTGCGCGCGGGTCTGCGGGGGTTCGACGCGGCGACTGTAGACCTGGTTGAGCAGCGCCAGCAGGGGCAGCGCGGTGCAGCCGATCAGGGCGAGGAGCGGGTCGGTGAGCAGCATCGCCACGGTGGCGAATACCACCAACGAGAGCACCGCGGTGGTGTAGGGCAGCGGACCGAGGACCATGCACGCCGCCTGGACATCCGCCTGGGTGTGAGCGAGCAGCTCGCCGGTGGGGTGCGACTGGTGATACGCAAGCGGCAGCCGGGCGTAGTGAGCAAGCACCCGGCGACGCAGCGTCCGCTCGTTGCGGTGCTGGCTGGTGCCGGCGAAGAAGCGCCGGGTCATGATCCCCACCGCGCGCAGCAGGGCGACCACGAGCACGGCGAGCACGCCGAACGCAATCGCGGTGCCCGACACGCCGTGGGCAAAGGCGGGCACAAGCACCCGATCGGTCACCCGGCCGAGCACGATGGTGCTGGCCACGGTCATCGCCGCGTAGAGGGTGGCCCCGGTCACCGCGATCGCGAAGGGCAGCGGGTGGGCGCGGATGTACGAGGCACTGATGCGCAGCCCGCGCAGAGTCACTCCCCGTCGCCGCTGCGTCCGGGACGCCCCGGAGTCGATCGCCGCTGTCGCCATGACTCACCTGTGAATTCCGTGAATGAAAAAGGACCGGGTGGCGAGGCCACTCGGTCCTGGTGAGCCGGCTCGAACGCGCGACTACTGGAGCAGGAGGGTGACCTCGTTGCTGGAAGGGGCCGGAATGACCGACCCGGTGCGCAGTGGCTGATACATCGACAGGCGCCTCCGTGGGAAAGCGTGGCGCGCAACACGCGCGTCTCGCAGTGTAGGGGCGCGCTCGGACGACTGTCAACGCAGCACGCGGCCTGAGTGCGCCACCCTACGACGATGCCGAGCGTCGACGTCCAGCGGATCCGCCCCGAGCAGGCGCACGACCTCCGTCGCCGCATCCTGCGTGACGGCCGCGCCGAGGCGATCGTCGTCCAGGACAACGATGACGACCCGCGCAGCGCGCATTACGGCGCGTTCGTCGACGGCCGGCTCACCGGGGTGCTGAGCTTCGACCCCGACGTGCCCACGCCGCACCGGCCCGGCCGGCGCGCCGGCCAGTTCCGCGCGGTCGCCGTCGATGGCGACGGGCAGCGGCGGGGGGTCGGCCGTGCCCTGATGGCCGAGGTGGTGGCCGAGGCGCGCCGGCTGGGCATGGAGGTGCTCTGGGCAAAGGGGCGCGACTCGGCGTGGCCCTTCTACGAGCGGCTCGGCTTCCAGGTGGTCGGTGAACCCTTCCGCACCCGCGCCACCGGCCTTCCCCACCACATCATCGTGCTCGACCTCGACACCGCCGCTCACTAGTCGATCCTTCTGCGGTCGCACCCGCAGGGAGGTGGGTAGCATGGGTGGCGGATGAGTCATCTTCTCGTGCCGCTGGCGGTCAACCGGATCGGCGCGTCACTGGCCACCCGCACCATCGGCGGGTTCATCACCGCGTTTGTGGTCGGCCTGCTCGGCTATCCGGCGCTGATCACCGTGCTCGCCCGCTTTCGCGCCGGGCAGCGGATCGCCGAGTACGGGTTGATGCGCGCCCACCGGGTCAAGGCGGGGACGCCGACCATGGGCGGCGCACTGTTCGTCGGCCTGGTGATCCTTGTCTACGCGCTCTACGACCACAGCCGGAGCGGCTTTCTCTCGATTTTCGCGCTCAGCGCCGGGGCACTGCTCGGCATGCTCGACGACCTCGCCAACGTGCGCGGCGAGGGTGCGCTCGGCCTGCTCGCCCGGCAGAAGCTGCTCCTCCAGGCGGTGCTCGGGGTGCTGGTCGGCATCGGCCTGCACCAGGTGGGCCAAACCCGCGAGCTGATCCCGGGCATCGGCCTGGTCGACCTCGGCTGGGGCATCGTGGTGCTCGCCAGCCTGGCCATCGTCGCCGCCACCAACGCGGTCAACCTTACCGACGGTGTGGACGGCCTGGCCGCCGCCTGCGCGGTGATCGCCCTGGGCACGATGTGGGTGATCGCGGTGCGTGAGCAGCAGCGCTCACCGGGACTGATCAGCGCCGCACTGGTTGGCGGCCTGCTCGCCTTTCTGATCTTCAACTGGTGGCCGGCGCGGGTGTTCATGGGCGACACCGGCTCGCTCGCCCTCGGCTCGGTGATGGTGGTGCTCGCCAGCGAGCTGCGCCTGCTCTGGTTACTGCCGCTGCTGGGGATCGTCTTCGTCGCCGAGACCCTGAGCGTGATCATCAACGTCACCGCGATCACTCGCTTTCAGCGCCGCCTGCTCCGCGCCAGCCCGCTGCACCATCATTTCGAGCTCAGCGGCCTGCGAGAACAGAAGCTGGTGCTCTGCTTTGCCGGCGCCGCGGCTGCCGGGGCGCTGGCCACCCTGGCCCTCGCCCTCCCCGCGGTCAACCGGTTGTGAGCCGGACACGTCCGTCCGTCTGCCGGTGAGCCAACGCCTGGCCGTGGTCATCGGACTGGGGCGGAGCGGGGCTGCGGCGGCCAGAACCCTGGCCGCCGAGGGATGGCGGGTGCGGGTGCTCGACGCCGGCGACGACGATGCGCTGCGCACCCGCGCCGCCGAGCTGCCCGCCGGGGTCGAGGTGCAGGCGGGGGGCTACGGCGACGCCGACGTCGACGGGGCCGACCTGGTGTCGCCCAGCCCCGGGGTCGCCTGGACGGCGCCCATCCTGGAGCGGGCGCGGCAGCGGGGCATCGCCATCCGCAGCGAGCTCGACCTTGCCCTGGAGCGCTGCACCGCGCCGGTGGTGGGCATCACCGGCACCAACGGGAAGACCACCACCACCGCGCTCACCGGCTCGCTGCTCGCCGCCGGCGGCGCCCGGGTGCACGTCGGCGGCAACATCGGTGTCCCGCTGCTCGACCTGCTTCCCGAGGTCGGGCCGGGCCACTGGGTGGTGCTCGAGCTGTCCTCGTTTCAGCTGGAGGCGGCGGTGGCACCCACCTGCCGGCTCGCCGCCCTGCTCAACCTCAGCCCCGATCACATCGACCGGCATGGGTCATACGCCGCCTACACAGCTGCCAAGCGGCGCCTGGTGGAGCACTGCGAGCCGACCGGCACCGTGGTGCTCAACGCCGACGACGCCGCGGTGGCCGCGATGGCCGCGGCCAGTCCCGCCCCGGTGCGCCTCTTCGGTGCTGCGCGTGACGGCCGCGATGGCGCGGGCATCGTCGACGGCCAGGTGGTCAGCGTGGAGGGCGGTGAGCCGCTCCGGGTGATCGGTGTCGATGAGGTGCCCCTGTTCGGTAGCCACAACCTGGGCAACGTGCTCGCCGCGGTCTGCCTGGCCAGGGCCGCCGATGTGAAAGTCGACCAAATCGCCGGCGCGATCCGCTCCTTCCGTCCCGTCATCCACCGCCTCCAGCCGGTGCTCGACCGCGAGGGCGTGCTCTGGGTCAACGACAGCAAGGCGACCAACGTCGACGCCGCCCAGATGGCCCTGCGTGCCTTCGGCGAGCGCCCCCTGGTCTGGATCGGCGGCGGGAAGACCAAGGGGGTCGGCCCGGAGTTGCTCGCCGACGAGGTGGTGCGCCGGGCGCGGCACGCGGTGCTCAACGGCGCCACCGGACCGGAAATTGACGCGGCGCTGGCCGCGAGAGGGTACGCTGCACGCACTCTCGTCGCCGATCTTCCCGCGGCGGTCGAGGTGGCCCGGCGCCTGGCCCAGCCCGGCGACGTGGTCCTCCTGGCACCCGGTTACACGTCCTTCGACCAGTTCCGCTCCTACGAGGAGCGCGGCCAGAGCTTCATCGACCTCGTTCTCGCCCCGCGTCCCAGCACCGTCTGACCCAACGTCCCAGCACCAGTCCTCCCGGAGAACCACCGATGGCCTCCAGCCCGCGCACCCTGCGTCGGCCCAGTGCCCCCGCCGCTCCACGCCGTCCGCCGGCGCGGTCCCGCGGCCGGGGCACCGCGCCGGTCGACGCCTTCCGCCGCGTCGCCCGGCCGGTACTGCGTCCCGCCGAGGGCGCCGGGGCGATGACCCAGATCGACGGCTGGCTGCTGGCCAGCATCGTCGGCCTGGTCGCCTTCGGGCTGGTGATGGTGTACAGCGCTTCCGAGGCGCTCGGTTACGAGAACTTCGGCAACGCCAACTACTATTTCCAGCGTCAGCTCTTCTGGGTGGCGATCGGCGGCGTCGGGATGATCGTGGCGGCGCGCACCGACTACCACCGCTGGCTGGGCTGGTCGCGGCCCTTCGCCCTGGTTAGCGCGCTGCTGCTGGTGGCGGTGCTGGTGCCCCACCTGGGCACCCAGAAGTTCGGCGCCCGGCGCTGGTTCACCCTGGGGCCGGCATCACTGCAGCCCTCGGCGGTGGCCACCCTGATGTCGGTGGTCTTCCTCTCCAAGTGGGTGGTCGACCGCGCCCCGGGGATGCGCCAGTGGCGGCTGGTGCGCGACTTCGCCGTCGTCCTCGTCGCCCTGCTTGGCGCCGTGCTGCTCGAGAAGGACCTCGGGTCCACCCTGGTGATCGCCGCAATCGGGCTCACGGTGCTCGCCCTCGGCGGGGCGCGCAAGCGCCACCTTGTCCTCCTGCTCGGCATGATGGGCGGCCTCGGCTACCTGGCGATCATGGCCGCGTCCTACCGCGCCACCCGGCTGCACAACTTCCGCAACCCCTTCGCCGACCCGCTCGGCACCGGCTATCAGTCGGTCGAGGCGCTCTACGCGCTGGGCAGCGGCGGCCTCAGCGGCGTGGGTTTGGGACACTCCATCCACAAGTTCCAGTGGCTGCCCGAGGCTCACACCGACTTCATCTTCGCGATCATCGGCGAGGAACTGGGACTGATCGGAACCGTCGCCCTGGTGGGCGCGTTTCTTCTTCTTGCCTGGCGCGGCATCTCCGCCTCGATGCGCGCCCCCGACACCTATGGCGCGCTCGTCGCCGGAGGCATCACCGCGTGGATCAGCGTGCAGGCGTTCATCAACATCGGGGCGGTGACCAACGTGATCCCCACCACCGGCATCCCGCTGCCATTCATCTCCTACGGGGGCACGGCCCTGGCGATGACGCTGGTCGGGGTGGGCATACTCTGCAACGTCTCAGCCCAGGGTCGTCAGCAGGGGGTGTCGCGGCGTGCGCACGTTGATCGCTGGCGGGGGGACGGGCGGTCACCTCACCCCGGCGCTGGCCGTCGCGGAGGCGTTGCGCGACGCTGACCCGTCCGGCGCTGTGCTGATGGTCAGCCGGCGCGGAGGGGTGGGGGAGGAGCTGATCCGTGAGGCCGGCGTTGCCCTGGAGACCCTGGACATCTCCGGCCTGGATACCTCACAACCGCTCACCCTTCTCACCGCCGCGGCGCGGCTGCCGCTGGCGACCCTGCGCGCTCTGCGGCTGCTGCGCAGCTTCGGTGCGGACGTGGTGGTGGGCACCGCCGGCTACGTGTGCGTCCCCGTGGTGCTGGCCGCGGGCCTGCTCCGCGTGCCGGTGGTGCTGCTCGAGCAGAACGCGCACCCGGGGCGGGCGATCCGGCTGCTGGCGCCGCGCGCCCGGGTGGTCGCCGCGTCCTTCGCGGGCACCGCGGCGCTGCTTCGCAAGGTCCGGGTGGTGCACACCGGCAACCCGCTGCGCGCCGGCCTGCTGGCCACCCCGCTGGAGCCACTGCCGGAGGCGCCGGCGCGGCTGCTGCTCACCGGTGGCTCGCAGGGTGCGCTGCGGCTCAATCGTGCGCTGGCCGGATGCGTCCGCCGGCTGCTGGAGCGCCATCCGACGTTGCGCATCACCCACCAGTGCGGCACCACCGGCGCCGCCGATGCGCTGGCGGCAGCGGCGGCGCTGCCCGAGACGCTGCGCGCTCGCTACGAGGTGGCCCCGTTCTTCCTCGACCTCGGCGCCCGAATGCGTGCCGCCGACCTGGTGGTGATGCGCGCCGGCGGTTCCTCGCTGGCCGAGTGCAGCACCATCGGACGGCCCATGATCCTGGTGCCCTATGCCCACGCCGGTGGTCACCAGGCCTACAACGCCATGCCCTACGTACGGGGCGGTGCGGCCGTCATGGTGCTGGACGAGGAGTGCAGCGCGGTGCGCCTGCGCAATGAGGTGGGGACTCTCCTTGCCGACGTCGAGCGCTGGCGCGGCATGGCCAGGGCGAGCGCGGCCATGGGCCATCCCGAGGCTGCCGAGCGGGTGGTGGGGTTGATTCGAGAGGTGGTGAGGTCGTGAGGTTCCGGCTTGGCCGGCTCTCCGGCGATGCGGCTGATTCGAGAGGTGGTGACGGCATGAGCCTGCGGCTCCGCTGGATGCCGATCCTCCAGTTGACCCGTGCGGGTCGAAGCGATGAGTGAGCGCAAGCACATTCACGTGCTGGCGATCGCCGGCTATGCGGCCAGTGGGGCGGCGCTGCTGGCAAAGCAGCTGGGCCACCTTGTGACCGGTTCCGACGAGCATGCCTACCCTCCGGTGTCGGACACCCTGTCCGCGGCGGGGATCCCCTGGGCGAACCACTATGCCGTGGAGAATTTGGACAGGTTCGGGACGCCGGACCTGGTGGTGGTGAGCAACACCGCCCGGCCGCACAACGTGGAGCTGGCCGCCGCTCGCGACCGGGGGCTGCCCATAACCAGCGAGGCCGAGTTCTTCGTGGATCTGATCGGAGATCGGGTTCGCGTCGCCGTCTGCGGCACCCATGGCAAATCCACAACCGCGTCACTGCTGGCGCACATGCTGGACCGCTGTGGCATGGATCCAGGGCTGCGGCTGGGGGCGGTGTCCATCGACTTCGACGCCAGCGCCCGGCTGGGGACAGGCCCCTTCGTCTTCGAGGGCGACGAGTATGCCACCGCGCCGTGGGATCCGCGGCCGAAGTTCTCCCATGTGCACCCGCTGGCGGTGTGTGTCACCCGCGTCGAGCATGATCATCCCGATCTCTACCCAACGTTCGCGGAGTACCGGCAGTGCTTTGTCGAGCTGGTGCGGGAGGTGCCGGCGGATGGCCTGCTCGTGCTCTGCGCCGACGACCCGCAGGCCGTGGCGCTGGCTATGCACTCCACCGCCCCGACGGTGACGTACGGTGAGGCGGCGGACGCGGACTGGCGGGTGATCCCCCGCCAGGGCCGGT
The DNA here is from genome assembly GCA_046262435.1 of Candidatus Dormibacteria bacterium. Classification (GTDB taxonomy): domain Bacteria; phylum Chloroflexota; class Dormibacteria; order Aeolococcales; family Aeolococcaceae; genus JBHEMT01. Next base: position 11,499 of record JBHEMT010000027.1, read on the forward strand.
CGCCGGTCACCGTGGGCGGGATCCATGGTGAGCTGCAGGATTTCGACGTCCGCATCGCCGATGGTGAGCTGCTTCCGGTCGAGCTCAGCTTCCCCGGAGCGCACAGCCGCCTGAATGCCACCGCGGCTTTGGCACTGGCGGATCACCTGGGGGCACCGCTGGACACCTGCGCGGCCGCATGCGCCGGTTTCCGCGGCCCGGCCCGACGCTTCCAGGTGCTCGCCGACATCAACGGTGTGAGCGTGGTTGACGACTATGGTCACCATCCGACCGAGGTCGCGGTCACGGTGGCCACGGCCAGGGAGCGCTATCCGGGCCGGCGGCTCATCACCGTCTGCATCCCCCACACCTACTCACGAACGCGCCTCTTCCTGGACCATTACCGGCGCTGCTTCATCGGCTCCGACGTGGTCTTCATCGGCCCCATCGAGGCCGCCCGCGAGCGCCACCTCCCGGCCACGGTCAGCAGCGAAGAGGTTGCCGCCGAGGTTCGGGCCTCCGGCGACGAGACCGACGATGTGCACGTCGTCGACAGCGCCTCGGCCGCGGTCGACGCCGTGGTCGCCCGGGTCAGGGATGGGGACGTCATCCTCTGCATCAGCCTCGGCGGCTTCGACGGTTTTGCAGAGTTGCTGGTGGAACGGTTGCGCTCGGGCGACGATGGCGGGCCGTGATCCAGGTGGTCTGAGGGCACCGCTCAGCGGCGATACGCCGCGGTGCTGGCTCGACGGCCTCGCCGACGTGCGGCGCGACGAGACCCTGGCCCGGCACACGCAGTACGGGATCGGCGGACCGGCGCAATGGTTTGCGCGCGTCAACGATCGCGCGCGGCTTGCCGAGCTGCTGCGCGGCTGCCATGACATCGGAGTACCGGTCACCATCCTGGGCGCCGGCAGCAATGCGCTCATCGGCGATGCCGGCATACGCGGGCTGGTGGTGAAGATGACCGACCGGCGGCTGCGCCTGATCGATGACGGGATGATCGAGCTCAGCGGCGGATACATGATGCCGCGGGCCGCGCTCGACTGTGCCAAGCAGGGTTATGCGGGCATGGAGTTCGGCATCGGCATCCCGGGTACCTGTGGAGCCAGCGTGATGGGCAATGCCGGTGCCTTCGGCAGGGAGATGAGCGATGTGTTGGTGGACTGCGATGCGCTGACGCCCGGCGGCGCCGGCCTCACCCTGGCCGCGGCCGACTGCGGTTTTGGCTATCGCGACTCCCGCTTCAAGCAGGATCTTGCCGGCCACGTGGTGGTGGCGGCGCGGCTCATTGTCCATCGAGACGATCCGGTGAAAGTCCGCCGCCGCACCGACAGGGTCCAGGCGGATCGCAAGGCCTCCCAGCCCATCGGCCTGCGCAGCCTCGGCTCGGTGTTCAAGAACCCTCCCGGCGACTTCGCCGGTCGCCTGATCCAGGCAGCCGGCCTGAGGGGCCGTCGTCTCGGTGGGGCGCAGATCGCTCCGACCCACGCCAACTTCATCCTCAACCTTGGCAGCGCCACCGCCGCGGACGTTCTCGGTCTGATCGCCCTGGCCCACGACACCGTGCTGGAGAGGTTCGGCATCGATTTGGAGCGCGAGATAGCCCTTGTCGGCGACCACTTTCATGCCGGTGCCGGCGTGGGCGGCGCGCCGGACCATGCTGTTGGCGGCGCCCAGGGGGCCGCCGGGTCCGTTGCGGGCCGGTGGCGAGCCACAGCCGGCGCCGATGCGGACGTTGCCGGGTCGGAGAGGCGCGGGGCCGGCCCGGCCGATGACGTTGCGGGCGGGGGGCGGGCCGGGTCCGTCCGGCCAGCGGAACTGCGGTGAGTCGTCGAATAGCCGTGGTGTGCGGCGGCAGAGGCGGCGAGAGCGACGTCAGCCGGACCAGCGGTGCGCAGGTCCACGCCGCACTTTCGGCAGGGGGTCATGACTGCACATTGGTGGAGGCTGCTGACGACCTCTGGGATCAGCTTCGGGGCGGCGGCTATGACGCCGCCTTCCTGGCGCTGCATGGGCGTCACGGCGAGGACGGCACGGTTCAGGGCCTCTGCGAGCTGCTGGGCCTGCCCTATACGGGCAGCGACGTGCTGGCCAGCGCTCTGTGCTACGACAAGGCGATGGCCAAGCGGGTGCTGGCCGGTGCGGGTTTGCCGACTCCGGAGTGGCGGCTGCTGGATTCCGAGCTCGGCGGCACGGAGGCACTGGCCGCCATGGAGGCGGCGGTCGCCGACCTGGGGCTGCCCATCGTGGTCAAACCGGTGCGCGGCGGCTCCACAATCGGCCTGACGGTGGTAAGGGATGCCCGTGATCTGCCGGTGGCCCATGCTGACGCGGCCGCCGAGGACCAGGTGCTCTGCGAGACGTTCGTTGCGGGTTGCGAGATCACCGTGGGCATAGTCGGTCATAATGTGCCCAGGGCATTACCGACCCTGGAAATCGTCTCCCACCGTCCTCTCTACGATTATGCAGCGAAATACACACCGGGTCAGAGCGAGCACATCATTCCGGCGCGCCTTCCGGAAGCACAGCGCGAGGCCGCCCAGGCGACTGCGCTCGCCGCTCACCTGGCGCTGGGGTGCCGGGACATGTCCCGTGTCGACCTCATCGTCGACGCCGCGGGCACGCCCTGGGTTCTCGAGGTGAACTCAATCCCCGGCCTGACCGAGCTCTCGCTGCTGCCGGATGCGGCTCGCGCTGCCGGGATCAGCTTTGCCGGCCTCTGCGAGCAGCTCGTGGAGTCCGCCTGCCTCCGTGCCGCCGGCAGGCCGCCGTCGTGAGCGTTGCCCTCGACGAGCGCGGCCAGCGCCGGGCCCGCGTGAACGCCGCCGCAGCTCACATCGCCGGCCGGGAGCGTAGCCTGCGAACGCTTTCCGCTCCTCCTGCTCAGACCCTGAGGCCCTCGGCGCGCCGGCGCCTGCATGCCGGCGCCGAGCCGAAGGTGAAGGCCAAGCGTAGAACCCGATCCTGGGCCGCCCGAACCACGATTATCGTCGTGCTGCTGCTCGAGCTGGCGGCGTTGGCTGCGGCACTGACCCTGCCGGTGTTCACCCCCAGGGAGGTGAGCATCGACGGTGCCGATCTGCTCACCGAGAGCTCGCTGCTGGCCTCGGCAGCCGTCCCCTCGGCCAGCATCTTCACCATCGACCCGGCGGCCGTCCGGGGTCGCCTCCAGAGGGTTCCCCTGGTCCGCAGCGTCAGCGTCACGACCGAGTTGCCCGCGGGCGTTCGCATAGCTGTGACCGAGTGGAAGCCGGTGCTCCGCCTGGTCGTGCCAGGGCGCAGCCTGTACGTAGCCGAGAACGGCGCGGCGGTTGACGTGGCCGCCACCAGACCCGAGGCGGCGCCGAGCGTTCCCATCGTCATCGATGGCCGTCCTGATTCGCCGGTGGGCTCCAGGGGCGAGGGTCTGGACCCGCGGCTCACCCAGCAGCTGGACGCCACGGCGGCACAGTTCCCCAGGTTTTTCGGTTCCTCGGTGGCGGCCTTTCAATGGCAGGCCGACGGGCTCTTCTCAATATGGAGCAACCGGGGCTGGCGGGCCATCCTCGGCCACGTGGACACCACCGACCAGGTGGCGGCGCTGCCCGGGCAGCTGGCGGCGCTGGCGGCGCTGCGCGGGCAGCTCAATCTCACCGTCCCGCAGTTCGGTTACGTGAACCTTGAGAACCCCGAGGCACCCGCCGTGGGCGGCACGCCGGGCCTGCCCGCGGAGGTCACCACCGCGGCCGCATCATCGCTGGCGCCGGGGGCTCTGGCTCCGGCCGCCGTGAGCCCGGTGCAGCAGCCTGCGGCAGCCGACCCAGGACTCCAGCCCGCGGCCGTTGCGCCGGCCCCGCCGCCCACCCCGGCGGCGCCCGTCGCCGTCCATCCCAAGCCCGCCGCCGCAGAGCCCGCGAAGACATCCTCCCCCGCGCCGCCGAACGGGCGAGGCTACACCGTCTATATTCCTCAGGGACCGGCTCATTGATTCAGGGAGGTGCGATATGAGGGCCGCTGGTGGACGCTTAGCCCACTCCGGGTTGCGGGACCGGCGCATTGCTCCAGGGAGGTTGACATGAGGGTTTCCACCACCGGGCTGGCGTGTCTTGCGGCTGCGGTCTCGGTCTCGTGTGGCAGCGCCGACCACGGCGCCTCGCCCGTCTCCCCGGCGGCAACGCCGTCGCCGCCCCCTGCCGTCCTGGTCACCCCGCCGCCGGCCAACAGCGTGATCCAGTTGACCACGGCCGAGCTCATCGACCTCGCTCATGAGCATCGCATCAAGAGCGCCACGATCTACAACAACGGCGTCTCCGGGATGGAGCTCTCCGACGTGAGCTCCGGGCAGCAGTTCAGCTCGCCGCGGCCGGCCACCCCGGCGGCCGTCACCAGCCTGACCAGGACGCTCACGGAGGCGGGCGCCACGGTCAACACCAAGCCCGGCCCCGCACCGTCTCCCTGACGTCGACGCCCCCGGACCCGCACCGTCTCTCGGACACGACATTAGCGGCTCCGCACCGTTCCCTGACATCGACATGCCCGGCCCGTGGGGAGGTTCAAACGACACATCGGCCCGGTCGCGTCAGCCCCCCGTATTCCAGGGTCTTGCCGCCAGCAGCGCGGAGAGGATGGCCCGGGTGGCCGGCGAGCGGTTGAGCGTATAGAAATGGATGCCGGGCGCCCCACCGGCCAGGAGCCGGCTGCACTGCAGCGTCGCCCAGGCCACGCCCAGCTGCACCACCGCTTCGGCATCGTCACGGCGGTCGTTCAGAGCCGCATACAGGGCCCCGGGGATGGTGGCACCGATGCGCTGGGTGAATCGGGTGATCTGGTCCACGTTGGTGATCGGCATGATCCCGGGGATGATCGGCACCCGGATGCCGGCGGTACGGGCCCGCGCGACGAAGTCGAAGTAGGCTGGGTTGTCGAAGAACAGCTGGGTTATCAGGAAGCTGACCCCACTCTCCACCTTGGCCCGGGCATGCTCGATCTCCGCCTCGATGCCGGGCGACTCGATGTGCCCCTCGGGATAGCAGGCGCCGCCGATGCAGAAGTCGTAATCGTGATGGATCAGCCCGGCCAGCTCCGAGCCGTGGCTGAGTCCGTCCTCGGCCGGGATGAAGCCGTCCTGGCCGTTGGGCGGATCGCCGCGGAGGGCGAGGACGTTCTCCACCCCCGCCGCCCGGATGCTGCCCAGCACCTCGTGAAGCTCCCGGCGAGTGGAGCCGACGCAGGTGAAGTGAGCCATCGGCTCGATGTCGAGCTCGCTGCGGATGCGGCGGACCAGCTCCACGGTCCGGCTGCGGGTGCTGCCCCCGGCCCCGTAGGTCACCGAGACGAACGACGGCTCGAGCTCCCGGAGATGCGCGATGGTGCTGAACAACGAGGCCACGCCCGCCTCCGTGCGAGGGGGGAAGAACTCGAACGAGAAGACCGGCGACGGACCCTCCAGCATGGAAGCGATGCGCATGCGGCAATCTTGCACGGGGCGGGGCTGGAGATGGCTGAGGGCACCGCCCTCGGGGGCGGTATGGACAGGCCGGCGGACCCCTGTTACGGTTGCCCTGCGGGCGCCAATGGGGGCCGGCCGCCGGTGACAGGCTCCTCGCCAGTGGGTGCAGAGGCGATCAGCCCTGTCGCCGGCCCCCGCGGCCAGCGGGCATTTGGCTTCAAACCCATGATATTGGGGTTTTGCCGTCACCAAAACACACCATATTGCGGCTGGACCGGTGTACACTCGGGGGTCAACGTGACCCGTGCCCACCGCATCATCGCCCTCGATCTCGGTACCACCAAGGTGTGCTGTGCCGTTGCCGATCAGGATGAGAGCGGCCTGCGCATCCTCGGCGTCGGTGAGGCCAGCTCGCGGGGCGTGCGCAAGGGCGCGATCATCGACATAGATCGGGCCGCCGAGGCCGTCGCCGAGGCCGTGGATGCGGCCGAGCAGATGGCCGGCGTGCCGGTGGATTCGGTGGTGGTCGGCCTGGCCGGTGGCCATGTCGGCTCCCAGAACAGCCGCGGTGTGGTGGCCGTGGCGGCGGGTCATCGGGAGGTCAAGTCGCAGGATGTCACCCGCGCCATCGATGCCGCCCGGGCCGTCAGCGTGGCGGGTGATCGCAAGATCGTCCACGTCCTGCCGCAGCAGTACACCATCGACGGCCAGGCCGGGGTGCGCGACGCCCTGGGCATGGCCGGCTCCCGCCTCGAGGTCGACGTCCATATAGTCACCGGCGCGGTGGCGGCCATCTCGAACGTGGTCAAGGTGGTCCACGAGGCGGGG
>JBHEMT010000028.1:0-36508 GCA_046262435.1 Candidatus Dormibacteria bacterium
CCCATCCCGTCGACCAGCTGGCGGGCGAGGTAGAGGCCGACGCCGAAGCCCCCCCGCTGCCGCACCAGTGGCGACTCGAGCTGGTAGAAGGAGGCGAACACCTTCTCCACCTGGTCGTCGGGGATGCGCCGCCCGCGGTCGCGCACCTCGATGAGCACCGCATCCTCGGCCCGCCGGGTGACGATCTCGACACTCTCCTCGTCGGGCGAGAACTTCAGCGCGTTGTCCACCAGGCAGGCGAGCACGAGGGCAAGCCGCTCACCGTCGGCCCGCACCCGCCGTGCATCCGATGCCAGCGTGCAGAGGAACCGGTCGCGGTCGGCGGCCTCGATGAAGCGCGTGATCACGCTCTCGAGCAGCGCATCCATCTCGACCATGGTTGTCTTCATCCGGATCTCGCCCGACTCGAGCTGAGCGATGCAGAGCAGGTTGTCGGTGAGCCGGCCGAGGTGCTCCGCCTCGGTCCGAAGCTCGAGCAGGCCCTCCTCGCGCGCGGCCACCGGCAGACGGTCGCCCGCCTCCTGCATCAGGGTCAGCCAGCCCTTGATCTTCGCCAGCGGCGTGCGCAGCTCGTGCGAGGCCAGCATCATGAACTCGCTCTTGATCCGGTCAACCTCGCGCAGCTCGGCGAAGGCGACGTGCTCGAGCTGGAAGGTGTGGGTCATCTGCCGAGCCCGGCTGCTCACCAGCTCGCGGGCCAGCAGTCCACTGGTCAGGGCGACGACGAAGTAGAGGAAGAGACGGGTGATGAAGGTGTCCAGGCCCACGCGCGTGATGCCACCCGCCACCAGGCCACCCACGCAGAGGTGGAGCATGCTGATCACCGCTGCGCAGACGAGGCTGCCACTGAGGCCGAAGCGCAGGCTGCTGGCGATGATCACCACGTAGAAGGCCAGACCGAGGTTGGACTCGAAGCCGCCGGTGAGGAACACCAGGACGGTGGCGATGAGGATGTCCACGCCCGACATCGCGTACTGGGTGCGCCGCCCCGGCAGATTCTTGGCGATCAGCGCCAATGTCGCCGCCAGGTTGAAGACGCCCCAGCCCACCAGGACGATGTCGACCTCGATGCGGTTGGGGGCGGACTGGCCGGGAAAGTTCACGCTGACCGCCGCGAAGATCAGCACGATCCAGCGACCCAGCTCGATAATCCGCTCGATCCCCGACCGGCGATCCTTGTCGACAGCGCTGTTCAGGTCACCGGCGGCCGGGGCGACCAGGCTGACGTTGCGCGGAGCGTCGGCCTGAAGCGGAGGGTGGGCCACCGCTCCGGCGGTGAGGGTCGGGGTCACCCTCGCACCGTGCGGGCGGCCCGCAGCGTGATGGCGGCCGGCGGAACGAGCGTGGCCGGCGTCCGGGACCAGGGCAGCATTGCCTTCGCAGCCTATCGGCACCCCTGCCGGAGCGTGACAACAGCGGGGAAACGTTTCCGTTCAACTGCCACACGGCAACGACGACGGCCGCGACCCGGACTGGCCCGACTAGACCGCAGGCGTGGGGGGCTGCCCGGGCGCAGCGAGCACCACCGCGCCCGCCGTCGCGTCGTGGTAGAGCTCGCGCCAGCCGATCTCGCGCAGAGCAGTGGACTCCTGGGAGGCATCAGGGACAAGGGCCAGGCGCATGCCGTCCTTGCTGAGCTCCTGCTGCCAGTGCTTGCCCACCAGGTGGATCTCGAGGTAGCGGCTCAGGTCCTCGTCGCCAAACACCCCGGCCTCCCCATAGAGGAAGACAGCGCGTCGAGCCGGCAGCCGGTAGCAGAGGTACCCCCCCCACTCGTAGATGGAGTACACCCGCTCCCCGGCATGGCGGTCCGCCAGGTAGGTGGCGGCCTGCTGTGGCCAGGCCCGCGCCTCCTCACGTGCACCGCTCGCCAGCGGCAGACGGGCCGCCCCACTGGCGCCGAGGCTGAGCAGCAGCACCAGGCAGCCGGCGGCCAGGGCGAGGCCGCCCGGGCGGATCCGGAACCGGGGAGCGGCCCGACGCTGCCACTCCGCGGCGCCGTAACGCGCCAGCTGCACGGCGAGCAGCACCGCGAGCAGGGACACGTTGCGCTGCGCCTGCAGGGTGGCCACCAGGCCGCCGCCGACAAGGACGACGTCGAGGGGGTCTGGCCGCGGTCCCACCATCCACAGCGCCACCAGGCAGAACACGCTGAGCTCAAGCAGCCGGAGCCAGGGGTTGTGGAAGTCGGGCGACTGCCACTCCACGATCCCGCTGCGCTGGGCGGGGCTGGTCAGGGTGGCCAGGATGTAGGGCCACAGCCGGGGGCCAGCGGGGTTGACCAGGGTGGCCACCACGGAGAGGGCCAGCGCACCGGCAAGGGGCCGAAGGGGGGCCTTCGACCGGTCCCGGTGCGCCAGGCGCAGCGCCGCGCTGGTGGCCAGCACCGCGATGATCAGCGCCAGTCCGGCGACCACCCCGGCGTGCAGGTTGACCCACACCAGGATGAGCGGCGGCAGCAGCCAGACGCTGCGGCGATGGCCGTCGCGCCAGCGGGTGAGCAGAAGCAGGGTGACCGCGAAGCCGAGCACGCTGATCACCTGCGCCCGGACTCCGAGCACCTGCGCTGCCACGGCGGTGCCGAGCAGGAGCCCAGCGGCCCGGGCGGGCCCGGGCACCCGCTCTCGCGCGGGCACCGCGAGCACCGCCACCGCGAAGGCGGTTGCGCTGAGCAGGCCCATCACCACCGAGGCAAGGCCGGCTCCCCCCAGGCTGACGAGCCGGTTGAGAAGCAGTTCGAATCCCCATTCCTGCCCCGCCCAACGGTTGGCCGGGAGGAAGGCGAAGGGTTCGACAGCGGGGATCCCGCCGTGGGCGATCAGGCGGCCGACCGCAAGGTGCCACCAGACGTCGGGGTCGCGCAGGCCCTGCACGGTGAGCAGCAGGGCGAGCCCGGCCGCGCCCAGGATCCAGCCCGCTCGGCGGCGGCGGTCGCCGTTGCGCGTGCCGGGGGCGGGGGCGCTCACCTGCAGAGGCTTCTCCGGTGCGGTGCGCGGGCGCGCCAGCGTGCCAACCGGGCTCACGCCGCGGCCCCCAGCCCGTCGCGCGCCAGCTGGCTGCACACCGTGCCCCCCGGTGACAGCGCCGCGACCGACGGGTCGGCGAGCCCGGTCAGGGGGCGCTCGCGGCGCACGAATGCGTCGCTGCGTGGATCGGCGTACACGCGGGTCCAGTTCGGGCTGTCGCGGAGCAACTGGTCGAGGCCGGTGTTGGTGTCGAAGAGCACGAGATCGGTACCCGAGGCGCGGAGCAGACGGTCCCAGTCCGGCCCGAGGTCCGCGACCCTGCCGTACCTGAGCAGACTCTCGTCGCCCATCAGGGCCGCGTCACCGAAGATGAACACGCGATCGCCGTGGTCGTGGAGCCGATACGAGAGATATCCGCCCTCGCCGTACTGGTTGAAGATGTGCAGGCCCCCGCGTGACGCGGCCAGCCATCGGGCCGCGCACACCGGCTGGTCCCGGGCGTACGCCAGATCGGACTCGCGGGCACGCAGTGCGGGGGCCAGCTGGACTCCGGCGTAGGTCACCAGGATCACTCCCATCAGGCTCAGGGCCAGCACCCCACGGACGAGGGAGTCGCGTTGCCGGGAGCGTTGTCGCGCCGGTGCGCCGGCGCGCCGCGCGCTCTGCAGACGACCACCCAGCAGCGACATCTGCTCCACCCAGAGCGGCGTGCATGCGGCGATGAACAGGGCGATGTGGCGCACCGACTGCAGCGAGAGCGCGGTCGCGGTGAGCAGCAGGGCTGCGTCGCGCGCGGTGAGCCGGCGGTTGACCAGTGCGGCCGCCACCAGGCTGAGCAACATCACCTCGAACGCCACCACCTCGCGCATATGGAAGTTGGGCGAGTGCCACTCCTCGATGAGGGTCTGCTGCGCTGATGACCCCTGGGTTTGGAACGGGTAGAGGTAGATGCCGGCGCCGTTGGCATTCAGCAGCGCTGCCACCAGGCAAACGCCGAGCACCGCCGCGAGTCGGCGCCGATGGGCCGGCGATGCGCCACCGCGGAAGCCGAGGCGTCCACCGACGACATCGGCAACCAGCATCAGGCTGACGAACCCGAGGCCGATGACGAAGCCTGAGTGCAGGTTGCACCAGACCACGGTGAGGGGGACGAGCGCCCAGATGGCGCGGCCCCCGAGTCTGAGGTGTCGTTCGGCGAGCAGGATGAACAGGCAGGTGAGGGCAAAGGTGATCATCTGCGCTCGCGGCCCCCAGATCGGATACCCGGCGATGACGCCGAGGACGATGCCCGTCGCCAGGGCGATGTGGTGGGGCCGGCGCAGGCGCGCGTTGAGATAGACGCAGAGCAGGCCCAGCCAGGTCACCAGGCTGAGCACGGCGACGATCAGGGCGATCCCGCCGACGCGGTGGAGCAGGGCGAAGAGCACCTCGGTTCCCCACTCGTGCATCACCCAGCGGTGACCTGCGGCGGTGTACGTGTAGGGGTCGGTGGTGAGCAGGCCGTGGCGTTGCAGCACCAGTTCGCCGGTGCGCAGGTGCCACCAGAAGTCCGGGTCCTGGATTGCGCGCGTGACCGGGAGCAGGCAGAGGAGCAGCGAGGTGCCGAGCAGCAGGCGGTCCGGCCTGCCCATGCGTGCGACCCACCCGCCGACCCGACCCGAACTGGGGGAGGGGACGAGCTGACCGGCCGCCGCCGAGGCCGAGGAGCCGCTGCCCGGGGCCCTAGCCGGCGGCACCATCCTTGCGGCCCGACCGGCCGCGCCATGTCGCGTAGAGCTCGGAGAAACCCTGCGCGGGACTGGCGTGGGCGATGAAGGCATCGACCTGGCCCGGGGCCAGCGAGCAGCGCAGCCGCAGGGCACGCACCAGCCGTTCGCCCTGGACGCCGGCCAGACGGCGCTGGTCGCGCAGCCAGAGTATCGCCAGGAGTCCAAGTCCGAGAACGGTTGCAGCGGCGGCACCGAACACGACCTCGTGGAGCTCGCCCGTGCCGATCCGGTGGTTGGTGAAGAGCACCGCGACGGCCACCATCACCGCCGCACTGAGGCCGGCGAGGCCGAGGCGCTGGCCGCGACTGCGCCTGACCATCTCATGTCGCTCATGGTCGTACGTCTCGCACAGGCGGATTGCGTTGGGCGACGCCTCGAGCACCGCAGTGACGCTCGGGGGCTGCCCGTCCGCGCCGGCGAGGACCGGTTCAAGCACGCGGGCGCCGCCTCGCTTGGGAACGGCGTGGCCCATCAGGGAGGCGCGAAGTGAGGTCACGCTCATCGAGCCGAACTCGGGGGGAAGAGGCTCTCGGTTCACGGTGCGCCGCAAGTGTGACGCAGGCCCGGCGCCCGTGAAGCTTCGTCACCCGATGGTGTCAGCCCTGGAAGGGGGCGTCACTCACGCCGTGGGCTGCGGCGCGTCGAGCAGGGCGGTCATGCGAGTACGCAGGGTCGCGGCGTCGTACGGCTTGTTCATGAACTCGACACCGCCGAGCTTGATGACCGCATCGACGGCGTCATCCTGCTGCTGGGCGCTGAGCAGGATGATCGGCACGGTGACGCCGGCGGCGCGGAGCTGCCGGCAGACGGAGAGGCCGCTGACCTGGGGCATCATGATGTCGCAGATCAGAAGGTCGGGAACCGCCTCGTCGACGGCGCGCAGGACGGCCCGCCCATCGCCGACCGCGGTCACCTCGAGGGTGGGGTCCAGGCCCAGCCGGATCTCAATGAGACGACGCAGAGCCGCGTCATCCTCGGCGACAAGGACACGCCGCCGACGGGCGCCCGTTTCGCCGGGCGGCGCGGGAAGCTGTTCCAACATCGCACAGCTCCTGTGGTTCGCCGGGGGACCGTCGAAGCCGGGGCGGCGCGCCGGGGCTGAGCGGGGTGCACCTGTTGTACCGCCGGGTCCGCGAGCGTCCGGCGGCGCAACCGCCTTGTCACCCCTCCCGCACACCACGTGGCGCCGGTGCCACGATGTAACCGGAGGCGCACCGGCGGCCGGCAGAGCCACGGGTATCATCGGGCGCCAGCGCAGCTCCGCTCGCCCGTCTTCGCTTCCGCCTTCCTGGGGGTTCTGCACGTGCCAGCCGGCGAACCGACCACGGCGATCAACCCAGGGGCGCTGTCCTCGATGCGTTTTCTGGTCAGCAAGCGCATCGAGGAGCTGGACGCTGCCGGCACGCGCCAGGACGCTCGCCTCAGCGAGGTGGCTCAGCGCCGCGCTGAGCTCCGTGACCGGCTCGAGGACATCGAGGTCACCTGGAGCCACGTGGTCAGGAACCTCGGCCGCTTCACGACCGATGACATCGAAAAGGCGTTCAACTCCACGGCGGTCGCCCGGTCCGAGCTGGCAGTGCTCGAGGAGCGCTTCCGCGATGTGGGCGCGCGACTCGCCGACATTCGAGCCGAGCAGGACGTGTTGCGTTCCGTCCACCGCTCGCTCGACGAACTCGCCAACGTGAACGGACACACGCCGAGCTCGAGTACGGCGCGGATGCGCAGCGCCTCACGCCAGGTGTTCCAGGTCATCGAGGAAGAGCGGATGCGGATTGCCCGGGACATGCATGACGGTCCGGCGCAGTCGATGGCGAACCTGGTGCTTCAGGCCGAGATCCTGGAGCGGTTGATGGCCAAGGACCCGATGCTTGTCTCCCAGGAGCTGGTGGACTTCAAGAGCGGGGTGCGGTCGGTGCTCGACGACACCCGGCGGCTGATCTTTGACCTCCGCCCGATGACCCTCGACGACCTAGGCCTCGTGCCCACCCTGCGCAAGTTCCTCAAGGACTTTGGCGACAAGACCGGGATCACGACCCACTTGCGGGTCACCGGTGAGGAGGGCCGCCTCCCCGGAACCTTCGAGCCGACTCTGTTCCGGATCATCCAGGAGGCGACCAACAACGTCCGCAAGCACGCCGGCGCCGCCACCGTCGAGGTCATCGTCAGCTTCTCCCCCCGGGCGGTTGTGGTGGTGGTCAGGGACGACGGCACGGGCTTCGACGTGGCCGCCACCGAGGCGCGCCTCGATGCCACCCGCAACCTCGGCATGATCTCCATGCGCGAGCGCGCCGACCTGGAGAAGGGGTCGCTGCAGATCCGGTCTCAGGTGGGCAAGGGCACGGAGATTCGCGCCGCGTTCGAGTGGTAGCGCGGCCGGTGTGGGGCCGGTTGACAGAATTAGCCGAGTGGCGGTTGAGATAGCGGCGTCGGCCCTCGAGCTCTTCTCCCCCGGGGCCGGAGAGTGGTTCGGCTCGACGTTCGGCGAGCCCACCGCGGTGCAGGAACAGGGCTGGCGGAGCGTCGCCGCCGGCCGGCACACGCTGATGTGCGCCCCCACCGGGAGCGGCAAGACCCTGGCCGCATTCTTCTGGTGTCTGGACCGGCTGAGCCGGGAGCCGCAGCCCGTCGCCCTGGAGCGCTGCCGGGTTCTCTACGTCTCGCCGCTCAAGGCGCTGACCGTGGATATCGAGCGCAACCTTCGGCCGCCGCTGCGCGGGATCGCACTGGCCGCGGGCCGGCGGGGCGAGGCCGTGCCCGACCTGGTCGTGGGGGTCCGCACCGGGGACACCCCGGCGAGTGAGCGGCGCGGCATGGAGCGGCACCCACCGGACGTGCTGGTGACCACCCCGGAGTCGCTCTTCCTCCTGCTCACCAGCGCGGCACGCTCCATGCTGCGCTCGGTGCGCTGGGTGATCATCGATGAGATCCACTCGCTGGCGGCGACCAAGCGGGGCGCCCACCTCGCCATCTCGCTGGAGCGGCTGAGCCGGCTCACCGCGCAGGACCCGCAACGGGTTGGCCTCTCGGCCACGCAGCGTCCCCTTGATGAGGTGGGACGCTTTCTGGTGGGCGGCGGCCGCGACTGCGCTGTGGTCGACGCCGGCCGTCTGAAGACCCTGGATATCCGCGTCGAAGTGCCGGTCGAGGACATGGCAACCCTCGCCCAGTCAGTCCCGCGCAGCGGTCCCGCCGCGGCCATCGGGGCGGATTCAGGGCTGGCGCAGCGCAGCATCTGGCCCGCCATTCATCCGCGCATCCTCGAGCTGGTGCGCGAGCACCGCTCCACGATCATCTTCGTGAACTCGCGGCGCCTGGCGGAACGGCTCGCCGCCCAGCTCAACGAGCTCGCCGGCGAGGAGCTGGTGCGGGCCCATCACGGGTCGATCGCCCGCGAGCAGCGCACCCAGATCGAAGACGATCTCAAGGCGGGCCGCATCCCGGCCCTGGTGGCAACCTCCAGCCTCGAGCTGGGGATCGACATGGGCGCGGTCGACCTGGTGATCCAGGTCGAGTCGCCGACCACCGTGGCGCGCGGCATCCAGCGGATCGGCCGCGCCGGTCACTCGGTCGGCGCCCCCTCGCGAGGCGTGATTTTGCCCAAGTACCGGGGGGACCTTCTTGAGTGCGCAGCCGTGGTCGAGGGCATGCTCGCCGGCGAGGTCGAGCTCACCGTTGTGCCGCGCAACCCCATTGACGTGCTGGCCCAGCAGATCGTCGCCATGACCGCCATGGACGAGTGGCCGGTGGCCGAGCTCCGCACCACGGTCAGCCGCGCCTACCCCTTCGTTGAGCTCGGCGACCGCGGCTTCGAGGGCGTTCTCGACATGCTCGACGGCCGTTATGTCTCCGAAGATTTCGCGGAGCTGCGACCGCGCATCGTCTACGACCGCAGCGCCGGAACGGTCCGTGGCCGTCAGGGCGCGCAGCGGCTGGCGGTGACCAGCGGAGGCACCATCCCGGACCGCGGCCTCTACACGGTGAACATCCTCGACGACGGTCGCCGGGTGGGCGAGCTCGACGAGGAGATGGTCTACGAGCTCCGTCCTGGGGAGACGTTCGTACTCGGCGCCTCCACCTGGAGGGTCGCGGAGATCACCCCGGCGCAGGTGCTGGTGGTTCCGGCGCCGGGGGAGCCGGGGAAGATCGCCTTCTGGCACGGCGACGCCTTGGGGCGCCCGGTGGAGCTCGGCCTGGCGATGGGCGCCCTGGTCCGCGCCCTGCAGCGCGATGACGAGGCGCGCGCGATGTCCCGGCTGCGCGATCGCTGCTGCTTCGACGAGCGGGCCGCGCGCAACCTGCTCGCCTACCTGCGCGACCAGCGCGAGTCCGCGGCAGTACCCGATGACCGCACCGTGGTGGTGGAGCGCTTTCGCGACCAGCTGGGCGATTGGCGGATCTGCGTGCTCACGCCATGGGGCGCAAGGGTTCACGCTCCATGGGCCCTGGTGGTCGAACATCGGCTGCGTGAGCGGTTCGGGGTCGACGTGCAGAGCATTGCCACCGATGACGGGTTCGCCGTACGGCTGCCTGAGACCGACGAGCTCCCCACCGTCGAGGAGCTGCTGCTCGACCCCGACGACGTCGCCGAACTGGTGACCGCCAGGTTGCAGGGCTCGGCCCTGTTCGCGGCGAGGTTCCGCGAGAATGCCGCCCGCTCTCTGCTGCTGCCGCGCCGGCGACCGGGGCAGCGCACCCCGCTGTGGCAGCAGCGGCAGCGCTCCCACGACCTGCTCCAGGTTGCGTCGCGTCACGCCGACTTCCCGATCCTCGCCGAGACCTACCGCGAGTGCCTGACCTCGGTTTTCGACATGCCGGCCCTGGTGGACTTGATGCGCCGGCTGCGCAGCCGGGAGGTGCGCACCGTGGACGTGGAGACACAGAGCTCGTCGCCGTTCGCCGCGTCGCTGCTCTTCGACTACATCGCCCAGTACATGTACGAGGGCGATGCGCCCCTCGCCGAACGGCGTGCTCAGGCGCTGACCCTCGACCGAGAGCTGCTTGCCGAGCTGCTCGGCAACGACGAGCTGCGCGAACTGCTGGACCCCGAGGCGGTTGGCGAGCTCGAGCTCGAGCTGCAGGCGCTGGCTGAGGGCCGCGGCGCGCGCACCCCGGACGACGCGGTGGACCTGCTCAGGCGCCTCGGCGACCTCGATGCCACCGAGCTCGGGGCGCGTGGGGTACAGGCCGCCTGGCTTCCCGCGTTGGAGGCGAGCCGCCGGGTGGTTGCGGTGCGCCTCGCCGGGTCGGTCCGCTGGATCGCCGCAGAAGATGCCGGCCGGTATCGTGATGCGCTGGGGGTCGCGCTCCCGCTGGGCCTTCCCGATGCCTATCTGGGGACGGCGGTCGAACCGCTTGAGGGGCTGCTGCGCCGCTGGGCTCGCACTCACGCTCCCTTCCTCGCCGCTGAGCTGGCTGCGCGGTGGGGGGTGCCGGGGGCGCTCCTCGATGCCGGACTTGGCGCGCTGGTCGTGGCCGGGGACCTGCTCAGCGGTCAGTTCCGCTCCACCCGTGTCCGGGAGTACTGCGCACCCGACGTGGTCCGATCGCTCCGGCGGCGAAGCCTGGCCCGGCTGCGCCGCGAGGTGGAGCCGGTGCCGGTGGAGTCGCTGCTCCGCTTCGTTCCGCGCTGGCAGGGGGTGGGCGGCGACGCCCGGGGAATCGAGCGATTGCTGGAGTGCATCGACACCCTTCAGGGCGTACCGCTCCCGGTGTCGGTGCTGGAGCGAGACGTCCTCACCGCCCGGGTTGCCCATTACACACCGGGCCTCCTCGACGCACTGATGTCGGGCGGCGAGGTGGTCTGGGTGGGGCGAGGCGCCCTCGGGGGAGGCGATGGCCGGATCGCCCTGTACCTGCGCGAGACGGTGGCCCTCCTCGCCCCGCCGCCTGTCGCCGGGAGCGCCCCCGGGAAAATCCAGGACCAGCTCCGCGAGGCGCTGGGACGCCGCGGCGCCTCCTTCTTCCGCGATCTTCTTGTCCAGACCAGCAGCCGCGATGAGGATGAGGTGCTCGAGGCCCTGTGGGACCTCGTCTGGGCGGGGGAGGTGACCAACGACTCCGCGGCGCCGCTGCGTGGCCTCGCCGGCGGGCGGCGGCATCGGAGCCGGCCGGGAATGCGCCGGCTCGGCCCGCCCCGCGCCCTGGGCCGTTGGGCGCCCGTTGCCGACCTACTGCAGCCGGTCCCCGCTGCCACCCAGCGGCTCGCCGCCCAGGCACGGATCCTGCTCAACCGCCACGGCGTGGTCACCCGTGAGGCGGTGCTCGCCGACGGGGTACCCGGGGGCTTCGCCGGGATCTACGCGACCCTGCGCCAGCTCGAGGACGCCGGCCGCGTCCGGCGGGGCTACTTCGTCGACGGCCTCGGCGGATCGCAGTTCGCGCTACCGGGTGCGGTGGACCGGCTGCGCGCAGCCGGCGAGCTCGGGCCCGACCTCCTGGTCCTGGCTGCCACCGACCCCGCCAACCAGTACGGCGTCACGGTTCCCTGGCCATCGGTGGCCGGGCGGGTGGCCCGCACCGCGGGCGCGTTCGTGGTGCTGGAGTCGGGCCAGCTGCGGCTCTTCGTGGAGCGCGGCGGCCGCTCCGTGGTCACCTCCGGGGAGGTCGGCTCCGGCGCCGTCGCCGGTCTGGCCACGGTTGCGGCACGGCTGCGCAAGCTCGAGGTGGTCACCGTCGACGGCACCCCGGTTGCGGCGTCGCCCCTTGGCCCCGCGCTTCGCGAGGTGGGATTCGTGACCACACCGCGCGGGATGATGCTGGTGCCCCCGAATGCGGGCTGGGGGAACGTCTGAGGTGCCCAAGGGCGACACCATCTGGCGGACCGCCGCGGCGCTGCGGCCGCGCCTGGTCGGCCGCCGGGTGCTTGCCGCTCGCCCCGCCGGGATCGGCCGGCTTGCGCAGCGCACCGTGACTGCCGTCGAGGCGCGCGGCAAGCACCTGCTGATCCGCTTTGAGGGCGGTTGGACGCTCCACTCGCACATGCGCATGAGCGGGTCCTGGCACCTCTACCAACCGGGTGAGCGCTGGCAGCGGCCCGAGCGTCAGGCACGCGCCGTCCTCGAGTGCGCCGACGTGGTGGCGGTCTGTTTCAACGCCCCGGTCGTCGACGTGGTCAGGGACGACACCACAGCGGTGGCCCACCTCGGCCCCGATATCCTGGCCGACCCCTTCGACCTCGACGAGGTGGTGCGCCGTGCCGCGCTGGCCGATGCGCCGACCGTCGGCGAACTCCTCCTCGACCAACGAGTATGTGCAGGAATCGGCAACATCTATCGGTGCGACAGCCTATGGGTCCTGCGGCTCAACCCATGGTCGGCGCCCGGGGAGATCGCTGAGGACGAGCTGCGGCGATGCTACGCCACGGCGCGCGACCTGATGCGCCATGCCCTGGGTGCGGCCGGCCAGCGGCCCCTCGTCCACGGGCGCAGTGGCCGCCCCTGTCCACGCTGCGGCAGGCCGGTTGCGATGCGCGCCCAGGGGCACCAGGCACGCCTGGTGTACTGGTGCCGCCACTGCCAGGGCACTGCTCCGCGGCCGGTGAGTCGCGCCCCGGTCGAGCCCGGTCCGATCAGGCGCAGGGCCGGCACGGGACAATAGGCGCAATGGTCCTGCGCATTCTCGCCTCCGACTTCGACGGAACGCTGGCGAAGGACGGGGAGGTGGCCCCCGAGTGCACCGCGGCCCTGCGACGGTGGAAGCGCGCCGGTGGCAAGCTGCTGCTGATCACCGGCCGAGAACTTGACGACCTTGTCCGCATCTACCCAGATCTCGGGCTCTGGGACCTGGCCGTGGTGGAGAATGGCGCGGTACTTCTCACCCCGGCCAGCGGCGCGGTGGAGCTGCTCGGCGAGCCGCCCACTGCCGAGCTGCTCGACCAGCTGCGCGCCGCGGGGGTGCGACCCCTCTCCCACGGGCGGGTGATCCTGGCCAGCTTTGAGCCGATGCGCGAGCGGATCCGCAAGGTGCTCCGCTCCGCCGGGGTGGAGCGCGACCTGATCGGCAACAAGGGCTCACTGATGGTGCTGCCCCATGGGGTCAACAAGTCGAGCGGCCTGACCCGCGCGCTCCGTGTCCTCGGCGGCGCTGCGGAGGAGACCGTGGGCCTGGGCGACGCCGAGAACGACCTCGGCTTCATGGCGATGTGTGGTCTCAGCGTGGCCCCCGCCAACGCCCTTGTCAGCGTCAAGCGGGTCGCCGGGATGGTCACCGCCGGCCGTCACGGCGTCGGCATCGCTCAGGCCATCGACGACCTGCTCGACCAGGGCCGGGGCCCAGAGGGCACCGCGCCCAACCCGGCGGTCAGCTCGGTCCGCTGAGCCGATCAATCAACCCCGGCGCAGGCTGGTGGCGATGTCTGCCGCCAATGGCAGTTTCTCGAGCTCCTCAAGCGGAACCGGCAGCGCCTGCGACCAGTTGGGCCACTGGCTCTCCGTGGTGCCGGGCATGTTGGGTCGCTCCGGCACCGCGGCGACGTCCTCGAGCCCGGCGCAGAGCAGCAGCGAAGGCGAGCGGCCGAGCGCTGCATAGACTCCAGAGACAGCCTGCGCCGGGGTGGCCTGACCGCGGAGACCCGCGACCCGCTGCAGTCGATGCCGGACGCGCTCCTCCTCCACCTGGTTGGGCTCGCGGCCGGCGGCGCGCTGCGCGTCGAGGTCGGCGCCACTCCACACCCCGGCCACGGTGGGCAGGTCATGCGTGCTGACCGCGCTCATCGCCCTGCGCGGATACCGGCCCGGAGTGCCATCCTCGAACCACACCAGCCGGTAGGAGAGGACGTTGCGAGCCCCGAGGCGGCGGCGAACTCCCGGCTCCACGGTGCCGAGGTCCTCGCCGACCACCGGTACCCCGGCGCGCGATGCCTCGATGGCGAGGAGGTCGAGGAGGTCGTCAGCCGGGTAGCGCACGTAGGTGCCCGAGGCCGCGGCCGCGCCGTCGGGCACCCAGAACAGGCGGAACAGGCCCATCACGTGGTCGATGCGCAGGCCACCGGCGTGGCGCAGCGCCGCCCGGATGATGTCGATGAACGGCTTGTAGTGCCGGGCGCGCAGCCGCCACGGGTCGAACGGGGGAAGACCCCAGCTCTGCCCCAGCACATTGAATGTGTCCGGGGGTGCCCCCACGCCGAAGCCGCCGGCCAGAACATCCTGCAAGAGCCATCCGTCGGCACCGTTGGGGTTGACCCCGATCGCCAGGTCCTGCATTGGCGCCACACCTGCCGCGGCAACGGCGCCCAGCTGCTCGTCGAGCAGCCACTGGAGCCACGCGTGGAAACGCACGCGTTCACCGTCCCGGGTGCGGACGTCCCGCACCGCGGCATTGCCGGGGTGGCGCAGTTCGGCGGGCCACTCCCGCCACCCGGCACCGTGGCGCTCGGCAAGGACGCAGTACACCGCGTAGTCGAGCAGGTCATCGCCCTCGGCTGCCAGATACCGCTCGAAAGCCGGCGGGGGGATGCCGGCTGCGAAGACCAGCTCGAGGGCGCGTAGCTTGAGCCGCCAGACGGCGTCGCGGTCGATGCGGCGGTCGGCGTTGAGCGCGCGGCCCGCCGCGGCCAGGTGGGCGAGCTCGGCCACCCCGGCGGCGCCGGGTACCTGCTCAACCCGCAGGTAGAGCGGGCTGCGATAGCGCCGGCTGCTCGGAAAATAGGGGCTCGGCTCCTGATGGGCCACGGGCGCCGGCGCGTGCAGCGGGTTGACCAGGAGGAGCCCCGCGCCGAGCGTCGCCGACCAGCGGCTCAGCTCGCGCAGGTCGGCGAGGTCGCCGACCCCCCAGCTGGCGGCGGAGCGGACCGCGTAGAGCTGTGCAGCCCAGCCCCATGCCTGACCCGGCAGCGGACAGCGTCCCGGCGAGACCGCAAGCTGGATGGGTCTGGCGGCGGCCGGGTCGTGCAGCGTGTGGTAGCCGGTGGGAAGGTCGCGGGGTAGCCGCCGCAGGCCTGAAAGAACGCGGCCGTCCTCGGTCTCGATCTCCACCGGCCGCTGGAAACGCAGCGGTCTGCCCTGGCGGACGATGCGCATTCCCGCCAGTGGGGGCGGGGCATCGGCCTCGCAGGCGCCGAGTGCGCCCTCGATGGCGGCGAGCGTGTCCGGCGGCGCGTCGCGCCAACGCTTGCCCGAGTCGAGAAAGCGGGTCGCGATGCCCCAGCGCTCGGCTCGGTCCGGCGCCGCGGCCGGGCGCCGGGCGGTCACCCGGCGGCCATGTCGACCTGGGTCAGGCCATGCGCATTGCCGGGGCCCGAGGCAGCGATGGGCCAAGCCAGAATCCCGCCGGGTCGCCGGCATGTTCGGCCGGGGTCCTGGCTCCGCTCGTGGATCGGCTCATCTCCGGGGTGAGGCTCGCAAGAAAGGCGTCGACGCAGTCGCCGTCGAACTGACGGCCGCGCAACCCGCGCAATTCTTCCACGATGTACTCCACCGGCAGTGCGGCCTGGTACGGCCGGCCGCTGCGCATCACGTCGAAGGCGTCGACGACGGAGACGATGCGCGCGCCGAGCGGGATGCGCGATCCCATGAGACCGCCGGGGTAACCAGAGCCGTCGACATGTTCGTGATGGTGCCGGACGATTTGCCGAACCTCACGCCAGGCCTCGATGTCCTCGAGGATCTCGGCTCCGATCACCGGGTGCCGGCGCATCACGTCGGTCTCCTCGGCGGTGAGCGGTCCGGGCTTGCGCAGCAGGGCCTCGGGGATGGCCACCTTGCCGAGGTCATGCAGGCAGGCCCCGAGCCGGATATGCCCCCGGACGAGGATGTCCAGGCCAAGCGCGCAAGCAGTGGCATCGGCCAGCTGTACCAGCCGCTCGCAGTGGTCGGAGGTGGAGATGTCCTTCGCCTCGAGGGTGTTGGCCAGCAGCATCGTGAATCGCTCAAGCATGGGAGCGAGCAGGCGCAACCGCAGCGACTCCGTGGAGATGGCTCGGCGCTCCATCGCACTGGCCACGACGGTGAGCAGATGCTCCGCCTTGAACGGCTTGGGGATGAAGTTGACCGCCCCGGCCGCCATGGCGCGCATCGCCAGGTCGAGGTCATGCATCGCGGTGACCACAACGCAGGGGAGGGCGGGGTCGACGCGGCGAGCCGCAGTGATCACCGCGATGCCGTCGGCTCCCGGCATCTGCTGGTCGGTGACCACCACGTCGAGTGCCGCCCCCCCGGTGAGGGCGCGGATCGCCTCCATGCCATCAACCGCGAGGACGACGTCGTAGCCGCCTCCCTCCAGGCAGCGCTGTAGGAGCCGGCGGACAAGCGGGTCGTCCTCGGCGACCAGCACACGGGGCATGGGGAACCTCCTTGGCGTCCCCTCCCTGCGTGACCGAGGCTGCATTTTGCGTCAAACCGTCCAAACGCGCAAGTCGTAGCCGTGGAGAGCGGAGCGGCTTGGCTGGGAATGGCATCGCCGCGGCGCACGCCAACCGCCCGATCGTCGGCGAATCGTCACCGCGCATCCATCCCAGCGTCACCGGGGGGCTGCATCATTGCCGTCAGCGGTTTGTTGAATCGCTCCGATAGCCCTCCCTTCCCCGGCCCTCGGCGGATCGTCCGCCGGGGGTCCTCTTTTTTAACGTCACCACGGCGGCCAAGGTCCGCCGCGACCTGGGTGCAGGTACGCGGGACGCGACCGATCATTCGTCGATGCGCTGGCCGAACCACTCAAGCCGGCGGCGGCGCGGACCCGCGGCCGGCCGGCACGCGGTGGGGATCCCCGCCTCGCCACCGGAGCCAAAGGGTGCGGCGGGCGCGGCCAGCGTTCGCTCAGAGGAACGCGGCGCTCAGGCTCCTTGGGCCCCCGAAGAGAAGCCCTGACGGAGGGAGTCCTTCCAGTGCGCTCGAACCGCTCGCTGGACCTGAACGTCGGACCACCAGAAGGGCACGAAGGCCACCTGGTCGCGGTCGATGTGCATTGACGCCACCAGCAGCCGGCGGCGGACGGGGATCCCGTAGTCACGTGGCCAGGCGAACTTGTAAGCGAGGTAGAGGATCAGGAAGAACAGGAAGCCCACGATCACCACGCCGAGGTCGGACGTGGTCAGGTGCACGAGCGAAAGCGGACCGATGTGGGGCATGGGGGGTTGCGCTGAGGCTAGCCCACCGCGCCGCGCCACTCCTGCGCCATCATCGATTCGTCGCACAGGGATGAGCCTGGCGTGACCGCCGCTTCCCCCCGGGTACCTGGAGGACTATTCTGCGACCCCGGTGCCCGGCTGACGTGCCGCCGCGGGGAGGGCGCTGGCGGTGCTGTCGGACGAAGGAGGGGCGATGGCCATTGAACACGTGGGTCGAACCCGCCTCAGCGTGCTCGCCGACCCGGGCACCGCCCAGGCCCGGACCGTGGTCACAGACATCCCCGGTCCACGCTCGGTCGAGCTCGGCCGCAGGCGCAGCGCAGCCGTGGCCGGGGGGGTCAGCTCGCTGCTGCCGGTGTACGCGGCGCGCGCCGCCGGGGGCGTGCTGGTCGACGTCGACGGCAACTCGCTGATCGACTTCGGCTCAGGTATTGCGGTGACCTCGGTGGGCAACAGCGCGCCCGAGGTGGTGGCGCGGGTCGAAGAGCAGGTGGAGCTTTTCACCCACACCTGCTTCAGCATCACCCCGTACGAGGGGTATGTGGCGGTGTGCGAGCAGCTCAACCGGCGCACCCCTGGTGACCATGAGAAGCGCTCGGCCCTGTTCAACTCTGGGGCAGAGGCTGTCGAGAATGCGGTCAAGATCGCCCGCCTCGCGACCCGGCGCCAGGCGGTGGTCGTCTTCGACCACGGCTACCACGGCCGCACCAACCTGACCATGGCCCTGACCGCCAAGGAGATGCCCTACAAGCGCGGCTTCGGCCCGTTTGCCCCCGAGGTGTACCGGGTGCCGATGGCCTACCCGTACCGTTGGTCCACTGGCGCTGCGCGTTGCTGCGAGGAGGCCTCTCGCGGCCTGCGCTACGCCATCGACAAGCAGATCGGGGCCGACAGCGTGGCCGCGGTGGTGATCGAACCGATCCAGGGCGAGGGCGGGTTCGTGGTGCCGCCCGACGGCTTCCTCGCCGAGGTGGCGGCGATCTGTCGCCAGCGGGGCATCATCCTGATCGCCGACGAGGTGCAGACCGGCTTCTGCCGCACCGGCGCCTGGTTCGCCAGCGAGCATGACCGGGTGGTCCCCGACCTGATGACCACGGCCAAGGGAATCGCCGGCGGTCTGCCGCTGGCCGGGGTGACCGGCCGGGCTGAGCTGATGGACGCCGTCCATGGGGGAGGGCTGGGGGGGACGTTTGGGGGCAACCCGGTGGCCTGCGCGGCCGCGCTCGGAGCGATCCAGGCCATGGACGAGCACCGCCTCGCCCACCGGGCCGGCCAGATCGGTGAGGTGATGCTCCCCCGCCTGCGGGCGCTGCGCGAGCAGCACCCTGAGATCGGCGACGTCCGCGGGCGCGGGGCGATGCTGGCCATTGAGCTGGTCCGGCCGGGCAGCAGCGAGCCGAACCCTGAGCTGGCGACCGCGGTGGCCACGGCCTGCCACCGCGCCGGCCTGATCGTTCTCACCGCCGGAACTTTTGGCAATGTGCTGCGCTTCCTGCCCCCGCTGGTGATTCCCGAGAACCTCCTGCTCGAAGGGCTCGACGTTCTGGAGGAGGCGTTCGGCGCCGCCGTCTAAAGAAAAGGGGGGCCGTTGCCAGCCCCCCTTGGGTTTGCGTGCGGGTCGCCCGGAGCTCAGGCCTCGACCGGCTGAGTCTCCGGAGCGATCTCGGCGTCGGCCTGGTCGTGGCTCACTCCCTCGAAGGCGGTGTCGGCCTCGCCCTCGGGCAGGCTGATCACGCCCTCTGCGGCCGCGGCCTCGTCCTCCTCATAGAGGCGCGCTGCCTCCTCGCGCAGCTTCTGGTAGTAGTCGAGGCCGGTCCCTGCGGGGATCAGCTTGCCGATGATCACGTTCTCCTTGAGCCCACGCAGCTTGTCGATCTTGCCGCTGATTGCCGCCTCGGTGAGCACTCGGGTGGTCTCCTGGAAGGAGGC
Source organism: Candidatus Dormibacteria bacterium (assembly GCA_046262435.1). GTDB lineage: Bacteria > Chloroflexota > Dormibacteria > Aeolococcales > Aeolococcaceae > JBHEMT01. The sequence goes on from JBHEMT010000028.1 coordinate 18,726, forward strand.
CGCGGAGAGCCACGATGCGGTGTTCAGGGCCGCCTTGATCAGACCGAGCAGCACTGTCCCGGCAATCGCCGGCTCGCCGCCCTCGGAGAGTGCCTTGGCGTTGGACTCCTCCCACTCGAACTGGGAGACGATCTCGCCGGGCAGCAGGTCGGTATCGCCGGCGTTGTCGATGCGAACCTTGCGCATCATCTGCCGGACGATCACCTCGATGTGCTTGTCGTTGATGTCGACGCCCTGCGAGCGGTAGACCCGCTGGACCTCGCGCACCAGGTAGTTCTGGACCTCGTCGCGGCCGCGCACGAGCAGCAGCTCCTGTGGGCTGATCGAGCCCTCGGTGATCTTGTCGCCGGCCTGGAGACGATCGCCCTCGCGCACCGCAAGCTGCGATGACACGGGGATCAGGTACTCCTTGACCTCCTCGTCATTGGTCCGGACCTGCACCTCGGACTTGCTCACCTTCACCACGCCCGCGTACTTGGCGCGGACCGCAGTGGCGTTGCCCGAGGCATCGCTGCCGCTGATCAGCTCCTGGCCCTCGGCCACCGTGTTGCCGGTCTCCACCAGCACCGAGTGCTTGGCGGGTACCGCGTAGGTGGTGTCGAACACGTCGCGGCTGACCACCTTGGCCTTGAGCGTCTTGTTGTCCGCGCTGCGCACCAGTTCAACGTCACCGTCGATCTCGCTGATCAGCGCCTTGCCTTTGGGCACGCGGGCTTCGAAAAGCTCCTCGACGCGGGGCAGACCCTGGGTGATGTCGGCGCCACCGGTGGCCACGCCGCCGGTGTGGAAGGTGCGCATGGTCAGCTGGGTGCCGGGCTCGCCGATCGACTGCGCAGCGATCACGCCAACCGCTTCGCCGATCTCGACCAGCCGGCCGGTGGCCAGGTTGCGGCCGTAGCAGTTGCGGCAGACCCCCTCGCGCGCCTTGCAGGTCATGATGCTGCGCACCTTGACCCGGGGAATTCCCGCCCGCTCGGCGTGAATCCTGCGGGCCACCTCATCGCTGACCTCGAGGTTCTCGCCGACCAGCTCCTCGCCGTTGAGGGTGACCGCGGAGGCGGTGACCCGACCGGCGTAGCGGTCCATGACCCGGTCGCCCATCTCGGGGTCTTCGGTGTCCACCCAAATGCCCGCCGTGGTCTCGCAGTCGTCCATGCGGACGATCACGTCCTGGGCGACGTCCACCAGCCGACGAGTCAGGTAGCCAGAGTCGGCGGTGCGCAGGGCGGTGTCGGCCAGTCCCTTGCGGGCGCCGTGGGTGGAGATGAAGTACTCGAGGACGGTGAGGCCCTCGGAGAAGTTCGCCTTGATCGGCAGGTCGATGATCCGCCCCGTGGGGTCGGCCATCAGGCCACGCATCCCGGCCAGCTGCCGAATCTGCTGCACCGAGCCGCGGGCGCCCGACTGGGACATCATCAGCACCGAGTGGAAGCGGTCGAACGAGGTCATGGTGACCTTGGTCACCTCGTCGGTCGCCCGGGTCCAGATCTCGACGGTCTTCATGTAGCGCTCGTCGTCGGTGATCAGGCCGCGACGGAACTGCAGGTCGACCTCCTCGACCTCCTTTTCCGCCTTGCCGAGAATCTCGTACTTCCCGGCGGGCGTCTTGATGTCCATGGCGCTCACCGTCACCCCGGCTCGGGTGGCGTACTTGAAGCCCAGGCGCTTGATGTCGTTGACGATGGTGGCGGTGAGCTCCGCTCCGTGCAGGTCGTAGCACTCCTTGACCAGCCCGGAGAGCTTGCGCAGGTCGAGATGCTCGTTGCGGAAGGCCATCACCGGCAGGTCGTTCTCGATGCTGGCGATCCCCAGCGGCAAGACGGCATTGAAAATCACCCGTCCCGGGGTGGTCTGGAATATTGCGTTGCCCTCGGGAGCCGTCTCGCTCTTGGAACGCCATGCGCTGAGCACCCGCTTGGGCAGTCGCAGCCGGATCGGGTCCTGGAGCTTGACAGCACCGTGCTCGAGGGCGAGCAGGCACTCGTCCACCGAGGAGTAGAGCGGCAGCGCACGAACTCCCGCCTCATCCGTCGGCGGCGCGTCACCCTCCTGGGTGAGGTAGTAGGAGCCGAGCACGATGTCCTGGGTCGGCGCCACCACCGGCTTCCCGTCCGAGGCGCTGAGGATGTTGTTCGACGACATCATCAAGTTCTTGGCCTCGGCCACCGCCCCGCTGAACAGGGGCACGTGGACGGCCATCTGGTCGCCGTCAAAGTCGGCGTTGAACGCCTTGCAGACCAGCGGATGGATCTGGATCGCCTGCCCTTCGACGAGCACCGGCATGAACGCCTGGATGCCCAACCGGTGCAGCGTGGGTGCACGATTCAGCATCACGGGATGCTGGTGAATGACCTCGTCGAGAACGTCCCATACCTCGGGCCGCACCCGCTCGACCATGCGCTTGGCGCTCTTGATGTTCTGCGTGTAGTTCTGGCCGACCAGCTCGCGCATCACGAACGGTTTGAAGAGCTCCAGCGCCATCTTCTTGGGCAGTCCGCACTCGTGCAGCTTGAGCTCAGGACCGACCACGATCACCGAGCGTCCGCTGTAGTCAACGCGCTTGCCAAGCAGGTTCTGGCGGAAACGCCCCTGCTTGCCTTTGAGCATGTCGCTGAGTGACTTGAGCTTGCGGTTGCCGGTACCGGTGATCGCCCGGCCGCGCCGGCCATTGTCGATCAGGGCGTCGACAGCCTCCTGGAGCATCCGCTTCTCGTTGCGGACGATGATCTCCGGCGCGCCGAGCTCAAGCAGCCGCTTCAGCCGGTTGTTCCGGTTGATCACCCTGCGGTAGAGGTCGTTGAGGTCGGAGGTGGCGAAACGGCCGCCGTCGAGCTGGACCATGGGGCGCAGCTCCGGCGGGATCACCGGAAGCACGTCGAGGATCATCCAGGACGGCTGGGTGCTCGACTTGCGGAAGGCCTCGACGACGCGCAGCCGCTTGATCGCCTTCTGGCGGCGCTGGCCGCTGCTCGACTTCGACTCCTCGCGCAGGTGCAGGCCCTCGGTCACCAGGTCGATCTGGGAGAGCAGCTCGCGAACTGCGGTGGCGCCGATTCCCGCCTTGAAGACGCGGCCGAACTTCTCCACGTAGTCGCGGTACTGGGTGTCGGTGAGCAGGTCACGGACGGTCAGTGCCTCGAGCTCCTGGCGCTGCTTCTCGATGTCGGCACGCAGCGACTCGAGCTCGTCCTTGCCCGTGACCGTGGTATCGGCGAGCAGCGCCTCCAGCTCGGAGCGCCAGCCGGCGGTCTCGGCCCCCGCGGCATCCTCAGCCTCCTGGACGCGCTGGGCGTACTCGGCGACCAACGCCTCCTGACGCGCCTGGGCGCGTGCCGCTACCTCCACGGCGAGGTCCTCGTTGAGAGCATCGCCCTTGCGGACCACGGTCTCGTCGAAGTCGCCCTCCCCGTCGCTGAGCAGGAAGTCGGCCGGCGCCTTCTTCCCCTTCGCGGTGCGGATTCGCTCCTCGAGGTCGGCTCTCGACTCCTCCAGCTTGGTCGCCCGAGCCTCGCGCTCGGAGTCGAGGAATGCGCGCAGGTCGGTGAGTGCGTCCTCCCGATTGCGGATCGACTCCTCGAGATCGGTCTGCTGGGTGGTGCGCCCCGCCTGGTGGGACTCCTTGAGCTTGGTTACCCGCTCGTCGGTGTCGGGATTGAGCTTGGCCAGCAGTTCGGCGCGTGCATCCTCGTTGATCGACGTGACGATGTAGTTGGCGAAGTAGAGAACCTTCTCCAGGTTGCGCGGACTCATGTCGAGAAGCAGCCCCATGCGCGAGGGAATGCCCTTGAAGTACCAGACATGGGAGACCGGCGAGGCGAGCTTGATGTGGCCCATGCGCTCGCGGCGCACCTTCGAGCGAGTCACCTCGACACCGCACTTGTCGCAGATGATTCCCTTGTACCGGTAGCGCTTGTACTTCCCGCAGTGGCACTCCCAGTCCTTGGTGGGACCGAAGATCTTTTCGCAGAAGAGACCGTCCCGTTCGGGCTTGAGCGTCCGGTAGTTGATCGTCTCCGGCTTGGTCACCTCGCCGTGCGACCACGACAGGATCATCTCCGGGCTGGCGATCGACAGGCGCAGGGCGTCGAAGTTCTCGAGTTTGAGCACGGGTCAGCGGACCTCCTGGTCAGCGGGCTGGGTGAGAACGGGGGAGGGGCTGCGGCGCCCTCCCGCGACAATCGGCGAAATCTGTATGGCTATCAGCTGTTCTGGCATCAACGACCGGTCTCGTCCACGTCGTCGCGCTCGTCGCGTTCCAGATGGATGCCGAGGTCCAACGGGATGTCGGGGATGTCCTCCTCGCCAAGCACGATCTGGTTCTCGTCGTCGCTCTGGATCTCGACCCCGAGGGCAAGCCCCTCGAGCTCCTTGACCAGGACACGGAAGGACTCGGGGATGCCGGCCTCCAGGGTGTTCTCGCCCTTGACGATCGCCTCATAGGCTTTGACCCGGCCGACGATGTCGTCCGACTTGACGGTGAGGATCTCCTGCAGGATGTGGCTGGCGCCGTACGCCTCGAGCGCCCACACCTCCATCTCACCGAAGCGCTGGCCACCGAACTGGGCCTTGCCGCCCAGCGGCTGCTGGGTGACCAGGGAGTAGGGACCGGTGCTGCGGGCGTGGATCTTGTCTTCGACGAGGTGAGCAAGCTTGAGCATGTAGATGTAGCCGACCGTGACCTCGCGGTCGAACTCCTCGCCGGTGCGACCGTCGCGGAGACGTTCCTTGCCGGTGACCGGCAGTCCGGCACGGACCAGCTCCTCCTCGATCTTCTCCTCGGAGGCGCCGTCGAAAACTGGAGAGGCCACCTTGATTCCCAGCGCGTCGGCCGCGTAGCCGAGATGGGTCTCGAGCACCTGGCCGAGGTTCATCCGGCTGGGCACACCCAGCGGATTGAGCACGATCTCGACCGGGGTGCCATCAGGCAGATAGGGCATGTCCTCGAGCGGCATGATTCGGGCGACCACGCCCTTGTTGCCATGACGGCCGGCCATCTTGTCGCCCTGGGAGATCTTGCGCTTCTGGGCCACGTAGACCCGGACCAGCTCATTGACTCCCGGCGGCAGCTCGTGCCCAGCCTCGCGGCTGAACAGCTTGACGTCGACCACGGTGCCACGCTCGCCGTGGGGCACACGCAGTGACGAGTCGCGTACCTCGCGCGCCTTCTCACCGAAGATGGCGCGAAGCAGGCGCTCCTCGGCGGAGAGCTCGGACTCGCCCTTGGGGGTGATCTTGCCGACCAGGATGTCACCCGGCTGCACCTCGGCACCGACGTAGATGATGCCGCGCTCGTTGAGGTTCTTCAGCGACTCTTCGGAGATGTTGGGGATGTCGCGGGTGATCTCCTCAGGGCCGAGCTTGGTGTCGCGTGCCTCGACCTCGAACTCCTCGATGTGGATCGAGGTGTACTTGTCCTCGCGGACGATCGACTCGCTGAGCAGGATCGCGTCCTCGAAGTTGTAGCCCTCCCAGGGCATGAAGGCCACCAGCACGTTGCGCCCGAGGGCCAGCTCGCCGGCCTGGGTGGACGGTCCGTCCGCGAGGATGTCGCCGACCGCAACCTTGTCGCCGGCGCGCACCGTGATTCGCTGCGAGAGGCAGGTGCCCTGGTTGGAGCGGACGAACTTGTGGATGCCGTACCAGACATCGGCGGAGCCGTCGTCGGGCCGGACCAGGATGCCGACGCCGACGTCCTGACCGCTCAGCACGATCTTCACCGACCTGTCATTGGCCGCCGGCTGGGGCCAGGCGACGCCGACCACGGTGCCCGCGGCCCGGTTGATCACCATCTCGCCGGAGTTGCGCGCGGCGTGCGCCTCCATTCCAGTGCCCACCACGGGGGACTCGGTGATCAGCAGGGGAACGGCCTGGCGCTGCATGTTCGAGCCCATCAGCGCCCGGTTGGCGTCGTCGTGCTCGAGGAAGGGGATGAGTGCGGTGGCCACCGAAACTGTCTGCTTGGGCGAGACGTCCATCCAGTCGACCTCAGAGACGGGGAGGTCGCGGAAGGCGTGGCGTGAGCGACAGGCGGTGTGCTCCACGGTGAAGTGGCCGTTTTCGTCGAGCGGCGCATTGGCCTGGGCGACCGTGTACTTGTCCTCCTCGTCGGCGGAGAGAAAGACCACCTCGTCGCTGACCCAGGGCTTGATCCGCACCGACTTCTCGCCGGCCTTGACGAGCCGATCGACGGCCGCCGAGTCGAGCACGTCGCCGACCGCGATCCGGGAGCCGCTGTACTCCTTGCCGGCGATCTGGCCGTCGAGGCGCTCCGCGCCCCTGCCCGAGAGCGGCATCTGCCGGTAGACGCGGCGGAACGGAGTTTCGATGAAACCGAACTCGTTGACCCGGGCGAAGGTTGCCAGGGAGCCGATCAGACCGATGTTCGGGCCCTCGGGGGTTTCGATCGGGCAGATCCGCCCGTAATGGCTGTGGTGTACGTCGCGGACGTCGAACCCCGCCCGCTCCCGGGAGAGTCCCCCCGGCCCCAGGGCGGAGAGGCGGCGCTTGTGCGTGAGCTCGGCCAGCGGGTTGGTCTGGTCCATGAACTGGGAGAGCTGCGAGGAGCCGAAGAACTCTTTGATCGCGGCCACCACGGGGCGGGCGTTGATCAGGCTGGCCGAGGTGACCGTGGCCGCATCGCAGATCGTCATCCGCTCCTTAATGATCCGCTCCATGCGGATCAGCCCCATGCGGAACTGGTTCTGGAGCAACTCGCCGACGGCGCGCACCCGGCGATTGCCGAGGTGGTCGATGTCGTCGGCCTCGCCCTTGCCGTTGTTCAGCTCGAGCAGCTTGCGAATGATCGAGACGAAGTCCTGGTTGTCAAGCACCCGGCGGTCCTTGTCGAGGGCGCGCTCGCGGGCCTCGTCCTCAGGAATTCCCAGGTTCTTGTCCAGCTTGAACCGGCCCACCTTGCTCAGGTCAAAGCGGCGGCTGTTGAAGAACAGCTGGGCGAGCAGGTTGCGGGCGTTTTCGACAGTGGGCGGGTCGCCGGGCCGGATCTTGCGGTAGAGCTCGATCAGGGCCTCCTCGACGGAGGTGGTGGGGTCCTTGTCCAGGGTGGCCTGGATGTACTGGTGCTCCGGGTCGGTGTCGACATCGGCGAAGAAGGCCTTGATGTCGTCGTTGGTGGCGTAGCCGATCGCCCGCACCAGGGTGGTCACCGGGAGCTTCCGCTTGCGGTCGATCTTGACGGTGAGCACGTCCTTGCTCGAGGTCTCGACCTCCAGCCAGGCGCCACGGTTGGGGATGAGCTTGGCCGAGCAGAGCAGACGCCCGGTGGTCCGGTCCTCGTTGGCGGTGAAGTAGACCCCCGGGGAGCGGACCAGCTGGGACACCACCACCCGCTCGGTGCCGTTGACGATGAAGGTTCCCTCATCGGTCATCATGGCGAAGTCGCCCATGAAGACCTCGGCCTCCTTGATCTCACCGGCGTTCTCACCGGTCTTGATGTGCAGCCGGGTCTGGATCCGCAGCGGGGCCGAGTAGGTCATGTCGCGCTGGCGGCACTCTTCCTGGTCGGCCTTGGGCGCCCCGAACTCGTAATCGAGGAAACGCAGCTCGTAGTTCTTGCCGGTGTAGTCCGTGATCGGGTTGATCTCATCGAAGAGCTCGCGGAGCCCCTCCCGCTTGAACCACGCAAAGCTGTCCAACTGGGTCTGGATCAGGTTGCCGACATCGAGTTTGTCGGCGATCTGGCCATACGTCGGACGGCTGGAACGCGTGGTGATATCAAGAACCATGTGGTACTGTTCCCTCGACGTCGGGTAGGCATGTGCGCACGTTGGCAACGGGCACAAGGACGTATCGTAGCAAATCGCCCCCTCCCCGAACATTCGCTCGGCTGGGTGCCCATGGGGCCCGCCTGAGTTGCCCGCTGCGATCAGACGCGCAACCCTGTCCCCCGCAGCGTCAGCTGCGCGCGTCCCGGCTCGGGTCGCTCACCCGTCCCCGCGTGGATCACCCGGCCCATCACATGGCCGATCGCCGCGCTGGTAGATCGCCGCACCTGTTAAAAGGAGAGGCCCGCCACCCTGCGGGGTGACGGGCCGCGCGCAGCCGGGCACGTGCCCGGGGCTACTTGATGTCGGCGCTGCCTCCGGCGTCGGTTATCTTGGACTTGACGAGGTCAGCCTCCTCCTTGGGGACGCCCTCCTTGACGGCCTTGGGGGCCCCGTCGACGAGGTCCTTGGCCTCCTTGAGACCGAGCCCGGTGATCTCGCGCACCGCCTTGATCACATTGATCTTGGAGTCGCCGGCGCCGGTGAGGACCACGTCGAACTCGGTCTGCTCCTCGACGACCGCCTCGGCGCCGCCGCCGGCGGCTGCTGGGGCGGCCGCTGCCACCGGAGCCGCGGCCTTGATGCCGAGCTTGTCCTCCATCAGCTTGACGGCGTTGACGACGTCGAGAACCGTCCATTCCTGGAGAGCGTCGACAAAGTCCTCGGGGGTAAGGGTCTTGGTAGCCATGGGATGTGCTCCTGTGTACTCGGTGAGTGAGGTCAGCTCGCCGCGGCGAGCTTCTCGCGGTAGGCGTCGAGGGTGGCGGCGAAGCTGGACAGGATCGACTGGAGGGATCCCGCCAGGGTGGTCAGCGGCGACTGGATGGTCCCGGCCAGCTGGGAGAGCAGCGCCTCCCGAGAGGGCAGCTCGGCGAGCTGCTTGACCCCGTCGGCAGTGAGCACCTGGCCCTCCACCATGCCCCCCATCGCGGGGAGCCGACGGTTGACCCGGTAGTAGTCGCCGAGGATCTTGGCCGGGGCGCTCAGGTCGGTGTAGCCGATCGCCAGCCCGACCGGGCCGGTGAGTGAGCCGGAGAACTGGGGGTAGCCGGCCTGCTCGGCGGCCCGACGGGCCAGGGTGTTCTTGACCACCAGGTAGTCCACCCCCTGCTGGCGCAGTGAGCCGCGGAGCTCCTCCAGCTGCTTGACGGTGAGGCCCCGGTAGTCGGTCACCACCGCTGAGGTGGCCCGGGAGAGCCGCTCGGTGAGGTCGGTGATGGCTTCGCGCTTGCGCGGGCCCGCTCGCGAGCCGCTGGTGGTGGCCTTGCTGACAGCCACGTGAGGTCCTCCGATTGGCGCCGTCAGCCCCACCCCGGTGAGAGGGCGGAGGCGGCACCACCGGGCACGGCCCGGGGCCCGGAACCGTCGTCACCTACGCAGGAAATTGAGCCACGCGCTCCCTCAAGGGAGCGGCGCCGCACCTGCGGTCTCTGGCGAGATGTGCCTGGGCGCAGTCGATCAACTGCAGCGGCGACGATACCACGCGGTCACTGGGCGCTAGGCTGCGCAGCCGTTGCGTGGGGCGCGTCGTCGATCACCCCGCGGTCCCGTCGTCAACCACCCTTTATGGAGGCCTGACCGATGCGGCTTGAGGGACGCAGGGCGATCGTGACCGGGGCAGCGAGCGGCATCGGCAAGGCCACAGCGATCAGGCTCGGCCAGGAGGGCGCCGCGGTCTGCGTCAACTTCTACTCCGACAAGGAGAGCGACGCCGCCGAGGACGTGGTGCGCCAGGCGGGTGGCGCGGCATTCGCCCACAAGGCCGACATCGGGTCCGAGGCCGACGTGGTCGCGATGGTGGGAGAGGCGGTGGGCCGTTTCGGGGGTCTTGACCTGATGGTCAGCAACGCCGGGATTGAGAAGCAAATCCCCACCCTGGAGATGGCACTGGCCGACTGGGACGCGGTGATCCGGACCAACCTGACCGGAGCCTTCCTCTGCCTCCGCGAGGCGGGCAGGCAGATGGCCGCGGCCCGGGGGGGAGTGATCGTCAACATGTCGAGCGTTCACGAGTACATTCCCTGGCCGGGCTTCGCTCACTACTGCGCCAGCAAGGGCGCCCTCAAGCTGCTCACCCAGACGGCGGCCAAGGAGCTGGCGGGCAGCGGGATCCGGGTGGTCAACATCGCCCCCGGGGCCATCCAAACTCCGATCAACGACTTCGTCACCAGCAATCCCGCCGAGTACCGCAAGGTGGTGGGCGAGATTCCGGCGGGCCGGATGGGCCAGCCAGAGGAGGTCGCCGAGGCGGTGGTCTGGGTGGCGTCCGATGCGGCTGCCTACGTGACCGGGACCACCATCGTGGTCGACGGCGGCATCTCGCTGTACCCCAACTTCGTCTGAGCCGCCCCGTTCCGCGATGGCGCGCCGGCGGTCGCCCGCAACCCCACCCGGTGGCTGAACACCCGGTCGGTCACCCCGCGCACCACCGGCTGCGAGTTTGACGCTGAGCTCGGCAGACTGGTAGGATTCCCCTTCGCGCCTCAGGGCGTTTTTGTATTCACACGCGCCCCGCGGACGCGTGCGGTTCATTCCAACCGGAGACCCGTGCCCACCATCAACCAGCTGGTCCGCAAGGGCCGCACCACGGCGGTCCGCAAGACCAAAGCGCCTGCGCTCAAGGGGTCGCCCCAGCGCCGCGGTGTCTGCGTGCGCGTCTACACCCAGACGCCCAAGAAGCCGAACTCTGCGCTGCGCAAGGTGGCCAGGGTGCGGCTGACCAGCAAGGTCGAGGTGACCGCCTACATCCCGGGGATCGGGCACAACCTCCAAGAGCACTCGGTGGTGCTGATCCGCGGCGGCCGGGTGCCCGACCTGCCCGGGGTCCGCTACCACGTGATCCGCGGGTCGCTCGACACCGCCGGCGCCAAGAACCGCAAGCAGGGCCGCTCCAAGTACGGCGCCAAGCGCGAGAAGGCCAAGAAGTAATGCCGCGTCGTGCCCGCGTCCAGAAGCGCGTCATCCTGCCTGACCCGATTTACGGGAACGTGCACCTGGCCAAGTTCATCAACTGCCTGATGCTCAACGGCAAGAAGAGCGTGGCCGAGCGGATCGTCTATGACGCCTTTGAAAAGATTCGTCGCTCCTCCCGCCGCGAGCCGCTGGACGTCTTCGACGTGGCCATGCGCAACGTCACCCCCGTGCTCGAGGTCAAGCCCAAGCGGGTTGGGGGCGCCACCTACCAGGTGCCCGTGGAGATCCGCTCCGACCGGCGCGCCGCCCTGGCTCGCCGCTGGGTGATTCGCTACTCGCGCGCCCGCCACGGCCGTTCGATGGCTGACAAGCTCGCCGCCGAGCTGATGGACGCGAGCAACGGAATGGGGGCGGCGATCAAGCGCAAGGAAGACACCCACAAGATGGCTGAGTCGAACAAAGCCTTCTCCCACTTCCGCTACTAGGCAGGCAGGCAGATGGCAGTCGCGACCACCCGCGCCTTCGCCCTGGAGAAGGTCCGCAACATCGGGATCATGGCCCACATCGATGCGGGCAAGACCACGACGACGGAGCGCGTCCTCTTCTACACCGGTCGCATTCACAAGATCGGCGAGGTGCATGACGGGGCCGCGACCATGGACTGGATGGTCCAGGAGCAGGAGCGCGGGATCACCATCACCTCGGCGGCCACGGCAGCGGAGTGGCGCGAGCACCGGATCAACATTATCGATACACCCGGGCACGTGGACTTCACCATGGAGGTGGAGCGGTCGCTCCGGGTCCTCGATGGCGCGGTGGCGGTCTTCGATGCCGTATCCGGGGTTGAGCCACAGTCGGAGACGGTCTGGCGTCAGGCCGACCGCTACGAGGTGCCGCGGATCTGCTTCATCAACAAAATGGACCGGGTCGGCGCCAACTTCTACAGCTCGGTGCAGTCGATCAAGGACCGGCTCGGGGCCAACCCAATCTGCATCCAGCTTCCGATTGGCGCCGAGGGTGAGTTCAAGGGCTTCGTCGACCTGGTCGACATGCAGGCGGTTGTCTACACCGACGATCTGGGGACCGCGTCCACCAGGTCCGACATCCCTGAGGGCATGCTCGAGCAGGTGGAGAGCTACCGCCACCAGCTCATCGAGGCCGCGGCCGAGCAGGACGACGCGCTCACCCAGAAGTACCTCGACGGCGTGGAGTTGACCCGTGACGAGCTGGTCCGCGGCCTTCGCCTCGGAACGGTCAGCGCCAGACTGGTCCCGGTGCTCTGCGGCAGCGCGTTGAAGAACAAGGGCGTCCAGCCGATGCTCGACGCCGTGGTCGACTACCTGCCCTCACCACTCGACGTGCCCGCGATCACGGGTCAGGATCCCCGGGACGGCGAGCCTGAGGAGCGCAAGGTCGCCGACGACGAGCCCTTCTCAGCGCTGGCGTTCAAGATCGCCACCGATCCCTTCGTCGGCAAGCTCACATTTTTCCGGGTGTACAGCGGCGTGCTCAAGAGCGGCTCCTACGTCTACAACTCGGGCAAGGGCGAGCGCGAGCGGATCAGCCGGCTGCTCCAGATGCATGCCAACCACCGCGCCGAGATCGACGAGGTTCGCGCCGGCGACATCGCCGCGGCCATCGGGCTGCGCAAGACCACCACCGGCGACACTCTGTGCAACGAGCAGGAGCCCATCGTCCTGGAGTCGATGAACTTCCCCGAGCCGGTGATCTCAGTCGCGGTGGAGCCGAAGACCAAGGCCGACCAGGACAAGATGGGGGTCGCCCTCCAGAAGCTATCCGAAGAGGACCCCACCTTCCGGGTGCGCACCGACGACGAGACCGGCCAGACCGTGATCTCGGGCATGGGTGAGCTGCATCTCGACATCCTCGTCGACCGCATGCTTCGCGAGTTCAAGGTCGACGCCAACATCGGCAAGCCGCAGGTGGCCTACCGCGAGACCATCACGCAGAAGGCCCACGGCACGGGGCGTTTCGTCCGCCAGTCGGGTGGGCGCGGCCAGTACGGGCACGTCGAGCTGGAGCTGGAGCCCAACGAACCCGGCAAGGGGTTCGAGTTCATCTCCAAGATCGTCGGTGGTTCGGTTCCCAAGGAGTACGTCAAGCCCACCGGGCAGGGCATCGAGGACACCCTGTCCAACGGCGTTCTCGCGGGCTTTCCGGTCGTCGACGTCAAGGTCTACCTGGTCGACGGATCGTTTCATGAGGTTGACTCCAACGAGCAGGCATTCTCGATCGCCGGCTCGATGGGCTTCAAGGACGGCATGCGCAAGGCCAAGCCGGTGCTGCTCGAGCCGATCATGAAGGTCGACGTCTCCATGCCCGAGGAGTTCATGGGCGACATCATGGGCGACCTCAATGCGCGGCGCGGCCACATCCTGGGCATGGACTCGCGGGGCACCACCCAGGTGGTTCACGCCGAGGTGCCCCTTGCCACCATGTTCGGCTACGTCAACGAGCTCCGCTCCAACACCCAGGGGCGGGCCACCTACTCCATGGAGTTCGACCACTACCAGGCACTGCCCGGCAACCTCGCCGAGGAGATCGTCGCCAAGGCCAAGGGCTAGGCACCGCACCCCACAACGGACCAGAAGACAGGAATAACGGGATACAGAGAAAGCGAGATGGCGAAGAAGAAGTACGACTCGAAGAAGCCCCACGTCAACGTCGGCACCATCGGTCACATCGACCATGGCAAGACGACCCTGACCGCTGCGATCACCAAGGTGCTTGCTGAGAAAGGTGGCGCGGAGTTCCGGTCGTTCGACTCGATCGACAACGCCCCCGAGGAGAAGGCTCGCGGTATCACCATCGCGACCGCCCACGTCGAGTACGAGACCGCGAACCGGCACTACGCGCATGTCGACTGTCCCGGTCACGCTGACTACATCAAGAACATGATCACCGGCGCCGCCCAGATGGACGGTGCCATCCTTGTGGTGGCGGCGACAGACGGTCCGATGCCGCAGACCCGCGAGCACATCCTGCTCGCCAACCAGGTCGGCGTGAAGAACATCGTGGTCGCACTCAACAAGTGCGACATGGTCGATGACGAGGAACTGCTCGAGCTGGTCGAGCTCGAGGTTCGCGAGCTGCTCTCCAAGTACGACTTCCCTGGCGACGATGTCCCCATCGTTCGGGTCTCGGCGCTCAAGGCCCTGGAGGGCGACAAGGAGTGGGAGGAGCAGATCCTCAAGCTCATGGAGGCGGTCGACGCTTACATCCCGCTTCCTGAGCGCCCCAAGGACAAGCCGTTCATGATGCCGATCGAGGACGTGTTCTCCATCGAGGGTCGCGGCACCGTGGTGACCGGCCGCATCGAGCGCGGTGTGGTCAAGGTCAACGAGCAGGTCGAGATCGTCGGCATCAAGGACACCTCCAAGACCGTGGTCACGGGCGTGGAAATGTTCCACAAGCTGCTCGACGAGGGTGAGGCCGGGATGAATGTCGGTTGCCTCATCCGTGGTGTCAAGCGTGAGGATGTCGAGCGCGGCCAGGTGCTGGCGAAGCCCGGATCGATCACCCCGCACACCAAGTTCAAGGCACAGGTGTACGTCCTCTCCAAGGAGGAGGGTGGTCGGCACACGCCGTTCTTCGGGGGCTACCGCCCTCAGTTCTACATCCGCACCACCGACGTGACCGGCACCATCTCGCTGCCGGAGGGCACCGAGATGTGCATGCCCGGTGACAACGTGGAGATGGGGATTGAGCTGATCACCCCGATCGGCGTTGAGGACGGCATGCGCTTCGCCATTCGCGAGGGCGGCCGGACGGTCGGAGCCGGCTCGGTCACCTCGATCGAGAAGTAGGGCAGGGACCACAACCGTCATGGCACAGAAGATCCGGATCCGCCTCAAGGCGTACGACCACAAGGTCCTGGACCAGGCCGCGTCGAACATCGTCGACACGGCCGCGCGGACAGGAACCCGGGTGGCCGGTCCTGTGCCCCTGCCCACCGAGATCAGCAAGTACACCGTGATTCGCAGCCCTTTCATCGACAAGGACTCGCGCGAGCAGTTCGAGATGCGCACCCACAAGCGGATTCTCGACATCCTTGATCCCAACCCCAAGGTGGTCGACGCACTGATGCGGCTCAACCTGCCGAGTGGTGTCAACATCGAGATCAAGCTGTGAGCCGCGGCATCCTCGCCCGCAAGGTGGGCATGACGCAGCTCTTCACCGAGCGCGGCACCATCGTGCCGGTCACCGTGCTTGATGCCAGCGGTTGTCGTGTCGTGCAGCGCAAGACCACGGTCAAGGAGGGCTACGAGGCCGTCCAGATCGGGTTTGGCGAGCGTGAGTCCCGCAAGACCAACAAGCCGCTCGCCGGCCACTTCCGCCGGGCCGGGGTCAAGCCGCTCCGCCACCTGGTGGAGCTGCGCGACGCCGGTGAACCTGAGGTGGGGAGCAGCCTTGAGGTCGGCCTGTTCAGCCCGGGCGACGTGGTCGATGTGACCGGTACCAGCCAGGGCAAGGGCTTTTCTGGAACCCACAAGCGGCACAACTTCGCCCTGGGGCCCAAGACCCACGGGTCGATGAACTACCGGGCCCCCGGCTCGATCGGGTCGGTCGACGCCGCCCGCGTCTTCAAGGGAGTGAAGCTTCCCGGCCACATGGGCGCGGTGCGGCGCACCGTGCGCGGCCTCGAGGTGGTTCGGGTGGACGCCGAGCGCAGGCTACTGCTGATCAAGGGCTCCGTGCCTGGACACCGCAACGCCGTGGTGCTGGTGCGCGACGCCGACAAGCGGGCCACCTTCTGATGGCAACTGTCAACGTCGTCGACCAGAGCGGAGCGGTGACCGGGACACGCGAGCTGCCCGCGATGTTCGATGGGCCGGTCAACCAGGCGGTGATGCATCAGGCCCTGCTGCGCCAGCTCGCCAACGCCCGCCAGGGAACCAGCGACACCAAGAACCGCACCGAGGTACGAGGCGGTGGCAAGAAGCCCTGGCGCCAGAAGGGCACCGGGCGCGCCCGCCAGGGCTCGATCCGCGCCCCCCATTGGCGCGGCGGTGGCGTGGTCTTCGGACCCACGCCGCGCTCGTACCGCCAGGACATGCCGCGTACCGCGCGCCGCCTCGCCCTGCGCTCGGCGCTGGCGGTGAAGGCCCAGGAGTCACAGCTGACGGTGCTTCACTCCTTCGAACTCGAGGCGCCGCGCACGCGAGCGGTGGTGGAGCTGCTCGTCAAGCTCGAGGCGGGACGGCGGATCCTGCTGGTTCTCGGTTCCCACAACGAGGTGTTCGAGCGCTCCGCCCGCAACATCCCTGAGGTCAAGGTGGTGCTCGCCAGCAACCTGTCGGTGCGCGACCTGCTTGCGGCGGAGACGGTGATCGCCACCGGCGACGCCCTGGACCACATCGAGGAGGCGCTGGCGTGACCGAGCGCACCGCGGACCAGCTGATCAAGCGCCCGGTGGTGAGCGAGAAGTCGTACCAGGCGATGACCGACGGCCGCTATACCTTTCGCTGCTTGCTCAACGCTGAGAAGATCGAGATCAAGCACGCCATCGAGGAGGCCTTTGCCGACCAGAAGATCACCGTGGTCTCGGTCAACACCATGCGGGTGCGTGGCAAGGAACGGCAGCGGTCGCGGGGCAGCCGGCGGATCATCGGGCACAGCCCGCACTGGAAGAAGGCGATCGTTCAGCTGGCCCCAGGCCAGAAGATCGCTGGCTTCTTCGAGGACGTCTGATGCCAGTCAAGAAGTACAAGCCGACCAGCCCCGGCCGGCGGTTCATGTCGGTCAGCACTTTTGCAGATGTCACCGAGACCCGTCCCGAAAAGTCGCTGGTCGAGCATGTCAAGAAGTACAGCGGCCGAAACGCCACCGGCAAGATCACCGTGCGGCATCGTGGTGGAGGCCACAAGAAGGCCTACCGGCTGATCGACTTCAAGCGCAACAAGTTGGGCATGGCCGCCCGCGTGGCGACGATCGAGTACGACCCCAACCGCAGCGCCAGGATTGCCCTGCTTCACTATGACGACGGCGAGAAGCGTTACATCCTCGCCCCGGTGGGACTGGCCGTCGGTGACCGGGTGATGGCCGGGGAAGGGTCGGAGATTCGCCCGGGCAACGCGCTGCCACTGGCCAACATCCCCCTGGGTACCACGATCCACAACGTCGAGCTCAGCCTCGGCAAGGGCGGCCAGCTGGTGCGCAGCGCCGGCGGTGCTGCGCAGCTGCTCGCCAAGGACGGCCCGCACGCGACCCTACGCATGCCCAGCGGGGAGATGCGCCGGGTCGATATCCGCTGCAGCGCGACGATCGGCCAGGTGGGCAACACCGACCACGAAAATGAGAACTGGGGCAAGGCCGGCAAGATGCGCTGGCGCGGTTTCCGGCCTGCGGTACGCGGCATGTCGATGAATCCCTTCGACCATCCTCACGGCGGTGGCGAGGGACGCAGCGGCGCCGGCGGCCATCCCCAGACCCCCTGGGGCAAGCCCGCCCTAGGGCATCGCACCCGCAACAACAAGGACACCGACCGCATGATCGTGCGCCGGCGCAAGAAGTAGCAATGAGTCGTTCCACAAAGAAGGGGCCCTTCTGCGACGAGCATCTCCTCAAGAAGGTCCAGATTCTCAACACCACTCGGGAGAAGAAGGTCATCAAGACCTGGTCGCGCCGCAGCGACGTCTTCCCGGACATGGTTGGCCACACCATCGCGGTGCACGACGGACGCAAGCACGTGCCGGTATTCATCACCGAGACGATGGTGGGTCACAAGCTCGGTGAGTTCGCCGCGACCCGCAAGTACCGCGGCCACGGCGGCGGCAGCAGCGAGCGCGGCGCGCAGCGTCGCTAGAACCGAAAGCCAGGAATACCAGGAGCCATGGAAGTCATCGCCACCGCCAAGGGAGTTCGCATCACCGCACGCAAGGTGCGGCTGGTGAGCGCGACTGTCGTCGGCATGCCCGTGTCCGAGGCCATCGTTGCGCTGAGCTTCACTCCGCGTGCGGCGGCGATCGAGGTGGCCAAGGTGATCAAGTCGGCGGCGGCCAACGCCGAGCACAACTACAACCTCGATGCCTCCACCCTGCGGGTGACCCGGGTCATCGTCGATGAGGG
>JBHEMT010000029.1:0-12967 GCA_046262435.1 Candidatus Dormibacteria bacterium
AAAGCAGGTCGAGTTGAGCCCCGACTCGTCGGCAAAGTGCTTGTTGATGATGTCCTGCAGGTCGGTGCCGTCGGTCACCCGGCGGAGAACGTATCGCGCGCCGCTGCCCGGGTCGGTGATGGTGTAGGGGCTCTCCGGGTCCGTCGCCGGGTCGACGGTCCACGAGGTGGGCCGGACGAACTCGAAGGGTCCCACGGCGTCGGCACTTGCCTTGACGAAGGTGAGGTTGGCCTTGGCCAGGGCATCGCTGCCGGCGCCGCCGATGGTGAGGATGCCACCGACCAGGATGACCAAAGCGAGGGCGCCGAACGGCACCAGCCAGGCGCGCCGGATGGGCTGCCCGGCCGTGTCCAGCCGGCCCAGCTCCTCGGCCGTCGCCCGCCGCCGGAACCCGCATCGGCGGCAGACCAGGAAGCGGACCCGGCTGACCGGAGTAAACCGGTAGAAGGTGAGCGCCGCAAAGCCCATGTCGTCGACCACGTCCTGGGCGGCGTGCTCGTGGCAGCTGGGGCAGTCCAGCCAGCCGGTGCCACGCAGGCGGTCGAGATGCCGGACGCCGGCGATGAACGGGGCTGCCATCGGGGGGGATGGTAGCCGTCGCGAAGCCGCCGCGCCCGACGATGCGACGGGTAGGCTGTCGCCGCCGCGTTGCTGACGCGGATGTCAACCTCGCGCCTGGGAGGCTTTGCGGAGCGATGGCGATCGACGCATACAGTTCTGAGTGGGCTGAGGCATTCAAACGCGAGATCAACGCCTCGCCGAAGTACCGGGCGGCGGCGGAGAAATGGGAGGGAACCGTCGGCCTGGTGGTTCTCGCCGAGCCCGACAAGAACGTGCCCGATGACCAGGGGATCTTCCTCGACCTCTGGCACGGTGAGGCTCGCGAGGTGCGCATCGTCTCGCGCGCCGAGGCAGAGCAGGCTGACTACGCGATCACCGCTTCCTACTCCCGCTGGAAACAGGTGGCCACCAAACAGCTGGACCCGATCAAGGGGATCGTGCTCGGCCGGCTCAAGCTGCGCGGAAACTTCGCTGTGCTCGTCCGCTACACCAAGGCATCGCAGGAGCTCACCGAGTGCACCACCAGGGTCCCCGTGGTCTGGCCGGACGATGCTGCCGGCTGACCCGAGGGTCTCGCGCTGAGCACCGCAACGGGCCGCCTGCTGGTCCTGGGGGCGGGCACCATGGGCTCACAGATCGCCCAGCAGGCCGCCCTCCAGGGGATCGATGTCGACCTGGTTGACGCCGACGCCGGTCAGCTCCGTCGCGCCGCCGAGTCCAATCGGGGCCACCTGGAGCGGCGCGTGGCCAAGGGTGGGCTGCGCCCCGAGGATGCCGAGGCCGCCCTCGACCGGGTGCGCCCCGCGACCGAGCTGCGGGTGGCGGCCGGCTGTCACTGGGCGATCGAGGCCATCCTCGAGGACGAGTCCGCCAAACGTCGGGCCCTCGCCGAGCTCGATGAGCAGCTTCCGCCGGACGCCGGCATTGCCACCAACTCGAGCAATATCGCCATATCGCGCATCGCGGGAGCCACCGGCCGCCCGCAGCTCTGCTGCAACATGCACTTCTTCCACCCGGTCCTGGTGGTCGACCTCTGCGAGGTGATGGGCGGCCCCGACACCGCGCCGGAGACGCTCGACAGGGCTGTCGCGTGGGCCGTGCGGATGCAGCGGCACCCGCTGCGGATTCGTGGCGAGCTGGACGGCCTGGTGGTCAACCGGGTGCTGGGGGCCGCCTCGGCGGAGGGCTTCAGCCTGCTGGCCGACGGCGTGGCCGAACCGCAGGCGATCGACACCGCCGCCCGCAGTGGCTTGGGATGGCCGATGGGGCCATTCCAGCTGGCCGACTTCTCCGGCGTCGATGTGATCCGGCATGTTCGTGCTGACCGCTCTGCCCGGAGCGGCGACCCGCGGGACGCGGCCACCGTGGCCGTGCTCGACAGGCTGATCGCTGCCGGCCGGCTTGGTCGCAAGAGCGGGCGCGGCTTCTACGCGTACGACTCCACCCCGCCTCGGGCCCTGCCTCTGCCCGACTGACCCGCCGCCTCGCGGCTGACCCTGAACGCCCAGGCCGCCGCGGCCAGGAGGACCAGCGGAACCAACCGCCCCGGGGGCGCCGGCGCGGCATTGCCCAGGTCGGCAAAGGCTGCCAGGTCGAAGAGCAGCCAGGCACCCAGGAGCCAGGCGGGGAGGTCCATCCGCGGGATTGGCTCGGAGCGGGACTTCGTCACCGCCCAGCCGGCGACCCAGACAAAGGCAGGCGCAAGGACCACCAGGTCGTGTCCCAGCAGGTGGGGGGTGGCGAAGAGGCTCAGCGCCGTCGCACCGGCGAGGCAGGGTTCGAACATCCGCCGGCGTCGGCTGCGGGCTCCCAACCATCCCGCGCCGAGCACGGCGGCGATGGCCAGGGCCGCGGTCAGCACCGCGGTGGCCCCGCCGTCGCCGAGCCAGGAGGCGGCGAAGCCGCTCCCCCCCAGGGTGCTTGCCGGCGGTGAGTGGGCGAGCGACAACCGCAGCGCCCCGGCAAAGCCGATGCATGCCCGCGGCCCGACCAGCACCAGCGACGCGAGCACCAGGCCGCCGGCACCGGCAAGCGCCCCAAGGGCCGCGCGCGCGTCGCGGCGACCGACCACGAATGCGGCCAGGCCGAGGCCCAGGTGCGGCTTGGCCAGGCCGATGCCGACCGCCAGCGCCAGCCCGGCGAGGAGAGCGCGGTCGCGCCGCCAGGCTGCGTAGGCACCGGCCAGTCCGGCGGCGCACAGGCCGTCCCACTGGCCCATCAGCAGAAGCGGCAGGGTGGGCACTGCGCCGACGCTGAGCACAACCGCCAGGCGCCGCCAGCTCCCCGCACCGCCCGGCGCCGCCCGTGCGGCGACCACGACGGCCACCAGCAGCGCGCCGACAGCCAGCGCCGAGAGCGTCCGCAGGCCAGCGTCCGGACCGAGCAACCGTGCCGGGGCGGTCACCACCGCGGTTAGGGGCGGGGTGATGAAGGGCAGATCGGTGCGGTACCCGGGTGCGTTGATCGCCGCGTGGCCGGCCGCCTCGAGCCGCTGGTCGTAGAGGTGGTCACCCAGGCCGTTACGCCACAACCCGGCGGCAACGTATGACGCGGAGATATCGATGCCGCGCTCCCTGCCGGCCGGCACCCGGAGCTCCGCAAGGAGCGCGACCGCAAGCTGCACCAGGGCGATCGCGGCCGCCAGCCAGCCCAGGCGGCGCAGTGGCCATCGCCCGCTGGGGCCCCGCGTGCGTGCCGGTGCCGCGGCGGCGGGCGCCGGGCCGGGCCGCGCACCCGAAGGTGAGGCATCCTGCTGCTGCACGCACCGGATCATGGCGCGCTCCGCGGCCGCGCGCGAAACCGTGCCTATACTCGCGCCGATCCGTCGTCAACGCGTGAGGCTGCCCATGTTCGACAAGATCGACCACGTCGGCATCGCGGTCGCCGACATCGACGCGGCCGTGGCGGTCTACACCAGGCTCTGTGGGCGGAGCCCCTCACACCGCCAGGCGGTCGAGCCGGACGGCATCGAGGCCGTGATGTTCGAGGTCGGCGAGTCGCGCATCGAGTTACTCGGTTCGCTTCGGCCGCAGTCGCGGATCGCGGGGTTCCTGGAGCGGCGCGGGCCTGGACTGCACCACGTCGCCTACGGGGTGGCCGACGTTCAAGCCAGTCTTGACCAATTCGCGGCGGCAGGGATGCGGCTGCTGGACACCTGCCCGAGGGCTGGGGCCGCGGGGCGGCTGGTCGCCTTTCTGCATCCCACGGCCGCCGAGGGCGTGCTCACCGAGCTGTGTCAGGCGGCGCCCCACGCCGCCGCGGACGCCCGCCGTTGACCCCACCGGGACGGCCCTCGGACCCTGCGCCCGCAGACCTTGCCGACGTGGAGACCGAGAGCGGCCTCCCCCTGCAACCCGTCTACCGAGGGCCCACTTCCGAGCAGCCGGATCCCGGCGTCCATCCCTACACCCGCGGGGTCCGGGCCGAGGGGTATCGCGGCCGGCTGTGGACGATGCGCCAGTACGCTGGTTTCGGCTCCGCCGCACAGACCAACGAGCGCTTTCACTACCTGCTCCGCGCCGGCCAGACGGGGCTCTCGACCGCCTTCGACCTGCCCACCCAGATGGGCTACGACAGCGACGACCCGATGGCCCGAGGGGAGGTGGGCAAGGTGGGCGTGGCCATCGACTCGCTCGCCGATATGGAGCTGCTTGTGGCCGGCGTGCCCCTCGACCAGGTGACCACGTCGATGACCATCAACGCCACCGCCGCGATCCTGCTCCTGCTCTACGAGCTTGCCGCCGAACGGGCCGGGGTCGGTCCCGACCGGCTGGGTGGCACCATCCAGAACGACATCCTCAAGGAGTACGCGGCGCGGGGCACCTACATCTACCCCCCCAGGGCGTCGATGCGACTGATCACCGACACGTTTGCGTACTGCGCGGAGCGGCTCCCGCGCTGGAACACGATCAGCATCAGCGGCTACCACATTCGCGAGGCGGGAGCGACCGCGCCGCAGGAAATCGCCTTCACCCTGGCCAACGGCGTCGCCTACGTCCAGGCGGCGCTCGACGCGGGGTTGGCGGTGGACAGCTTCGGTCCACGCCTGTCGTTCTTCTTCAATGTGAGCAACGACTTCTTCGAGGAGGTCGCCAAGTTCCGAGCTGCCCGCCGCCTCTGGGCAGAGCTGATGCGCGACCGCTTTGGCGCTCGCGACCCTCGGTCGCTCGCACTGCGCTGTCACGCCCAGACCGGAGGTGCCACCCTCACCGCGCAGCAACCGCTGAACAACGTCGTCCGGGTGGGCGTGCAGGCCCTCGCCGCGGTCTGCGGGGGCGTCCAGTCACTGCACACCAACTCCTTCGACGAGGCGCTGGCGCTTCCCTCCCAGCAGGCTGCCGAGATTGCCCTGCGCACCCAGCAGGTGATCGGCTTCGAGTCGGGCGTGGCCAACGTGGCTGATCCGATGGGCGGCTCCCACCTGGTGGAGTCGCTCACCGAGCGGCTGGCCGAGGAGGCGCGGGCGCTCATCGCCAGGGTCGACGACCAGGGCGGCGCGGTCAGCGCCATCGAGTCGGGCTTCTACCAGCGCGAGATTCAGGAGTCCGCCTACCGCCATCAGCGCATGGTTGAAGAAGGGCGGCGCGTGGTGGTCGGGGTCAACCGTTTTACGGAGACCTCGCAGACGAGTGTGGAGATTTCCCGCGTGGGCGCCGAACTTGAGGCAGAGCAGGTGGCGCGCCTCCGCGCCGTCCGGGCCGGCCGGAACGAGCCCGCGGTCGCCGGCGCGCTCGCCGCCCTCCGGGAGGCCGCGACCGGCACCGGTAACCTGCTGCCGCCGATGCGTGAGGCGCTGCGCCTCTACGCCACCGTGGGTGAGGTGGCCGGTGAGCTGCGCAGCGTGTTCGGCATGTATCAGCCCTCGGCGGTGTTCTGACCACCCGGCTGCCCGGGCTTCGTGTCTGTTGCACGGCTGAACGGCAGCCGATGCGTCAGCCGGTGAGCCTTCGCCTCCGGTAGCCTTAGGGCGATGGCCAGGCCCGTGCGTCCGGGAGTGCCGCCGGCCGGCGCCGGGGATCGCGCCGCCGCGAGACCGGCACCGGTGAACGGGTCGGCGGGCCCCGCCAACCCCCCGGCCAAAACGGAGGCCGACCGCCGCCTCAACGTGTTGCGCAAGCGCCGCTATGAGGCGGTGCACCGCGGCGGTGCCGCCGAGCGGTCGCAGCATCCCAAGGGAAAGCTGACCGCGCGGGAGCGAATCGACCGCTTCCTTGACCCCGGCACCTTCACCGAGACCGACCTCTTCGCGCTGCATCGCACCACCAACTTCGGCATGGCTGAGCGCCGCATTCGAGGCGACGGCGTGGTGACCGGCTGGGGGACGGTCGAGGGCCGAACCGTCTTTGTGTTCTCCCACGACGCAAGCGTCTTCGGCGGCTCCCTCGGTGAGGTGTTTGCCGAGAAGGTGTGCAAGGTCATGGACATGGCGGTGCGTGCGGGCGCACCCTGCGTGGGCATCAACGACTCCGGCGGTGCGCGCATCCAGGAGGGCGTGGTCTCCCTGGCCGGGTACGCCGACATCTTTCTGCGCAACGTGCAGTCGAGCGGGGTCATCCCCCAGCTCTCTCTGATCGTCGGCCCCTGCACCGGCGGCGCGGTCTACTCGCCGGCGATGACCGACTTCATCTTCATGGTCCGCGAGGTGGGCTACATGTTCATCACCGGCCCCGACGTCATCAGGGTGACCACCGGGGAGCAGGTGAGCTTCGAGGAGCTTGGCGGCAGCGACGTCCACAACACGCGCAGCGGGGTGGCTCACTTCAACGCCGGCTCGGAGGACGAGGCGATCGCCCAGATGCGCGAGCTGCTCTCCTATCTGCCCTCCAGCAACCGCGAGCAGCCACCGCGTCGCCAGACCCTCGACGACCCGCGGCGAGCCGACGAGGAACTGCAGACCCTGGTCCCCGACAATCCCAACCAGCCCTACGACATGCGCGAGCTGGTCAACCACGTGGTCGACGACGGCCGCTTCACCGAGGTGATGCCCTTCCACGCGGCCAACGTCATCACTGGCTTTGCCCGGCTCGACGGCTATGCCGTGGGGGTGGTCGGCAACCAGCCGCGGGTGCTCGCCGGTGCCCTTGACATCGAGGCGTCAGCGAAAGCAGCGCGCTTCGTTCGCTTCTGCGACGCCTTCAACATCCCCCTGGTCACCTTCGTCGACGTCCCCGGCTTTCTTCCCGGCACCGACCAGGAGTACGGCGGCATCATCCGCCACGGGGCCAAGCTGCTCTACGCGTACTGCGAGGCCACCGTCCCGCTGCTGACGGTGATCACGCGCAAGGCCTACGGGGGCGCCTACGACGTGATGTGCAGCAAGCACATCGGCGCGGACTACAACGTGGCTTGGCCCAGCGCCGAGATCGCGGTGATGGGCCCCCAGGGGGCCGTCAGCATCATCCACAAGCGCGAGATCGCCGCCGCGACGGACTCAAAGACGCGGAGCGACGAGCTGATCGCCGACTACAAGGAGCAGTTCGCCAATCCCTACTTCGCCGCGGAGCGGGGCTACGTGGATGATGTGATCGAGCCCAAACACACCCGGGCGGCGCTGATCGAGGCGCTGCGGGTGACCATTGCCAAACAGGTGGACCAGCCGCGGCGCAAGCACGGCAACATTCCCCTCTAGCCTCCGCGGCTAGGGCCGGGGCCTGCCGGTGGCCGGGGTTGCGCCGCGATGAGGCCGCGGTCGAGGCAGGGGCACACGCGGCGAGCCCAGGGTGCGCGCCAGCGGCGTCGCCACCAACAGGCGGACGGCACCAAGTGCCAGCAGCAAGGTGGCGGCGACTAGCAGCAGGTAGGGCCCGATGGCGTCGGGCAGCGGCTGCTCGAGGCGACTGAAGAGCAGCCGGCCAGGGATGTACAGCAGCAGCGGGTGGAGGATGTAGATCCCCAGCGAGTAGGTGCCGATCACTCGGACCGGTGTCCCCAGCCAGGGCCGCCCGCGGAGCAGGCGAGCCCCGCCGAAGAGGCAGGCGAGCACCAGGCTCAGCACCAGCGGGGGGAGGAGCGGCAGCAGAAAGGCGCCGCTGCCGGTGGCGAAGTCGGCATGCGGCGTGCTGAGCCGCTCACCAAGGATGAGCAGCCAGGCGGTGCCCGGCACGGCGATGAGCGCGGCAAGGCCCACTCGCGGGTGATCCTCGCCGTGCTCGCGCAGGACGTGGCCGAGCCCCACGCCGAGGGCGAAGTACCCAAGCCAGAAGGGGAAGGTCAGGTAGCCGCTCCAGAGGAGGAAGTGCTCGACCGGGCCTCCCGGGAACGGCTCGAAGAGGCGGTAGCAGTCGAGCACCAGCTGCAACGCAAGCAGGCCGCCGGCCACCGGCCACGCCCAGCGGCGCGCTCGCGGCCAGACCAGCCAGAGCAGGTAGAACTGGGGAACGATGATCAGGTAGTAGAGGTGGCCCCCGCCGCCCACCACCCAGTTGGCGAGCCAGCCGGGGGTGTGGGTGATGTCGTTGGTGAAGAACCAGCCGGTGACGGCGTACACCGGCATCCAGGCGACCCAGGGGCCGAGCGACCGGCCGAGCCGGCGGCGCAGCCACCCCGGCCCCGGCCGGGCGTCGCCAGCGGCGTAGGTGAGCACCACCCCGGTCAACATCAGGAAGGCGGGGACCGCGAAGCGGTTCAACTCGTCCACGTGGGTCCAGACCGCTTTGGCCAGGCCGGAGTCGGCGAACGGCCAGTGGGAGGCGTGAATGGCGATGACGCCAATGGTCGCCACGGCGCGAAGCAGATCGGCCCCCACCAGCCGCGGCGACGGCGCCGCAGCCACGCTCGGCGGGGCTGCGCTCATGACAGTCCCACCATAACGAAAAACACTTGCACAGAAAGAGAACGCCGAATGTGCAGGTCGGTTTCGCGCCGCCGCCATGGCTGCGCTGATGCGGCACCACCCGCCCGGCGTGTGCACGTGGGCGGCCAGGGCCGCGCTCAGGATCCTCGGGCCACCGCCATCGTGCCGACCGCCACCAGGGCCAGCGAGATCTCCACAGTGCTGGCCAGCACCAGCCGGCGTCGCACCCGCCACCACACCGGGTCGAAGCGTCCCAGCTCGCGGATTCGCATGGCGGCCCGCTGCGGGTCGCGGCTCACCTCGTCCTCCAGCTCCATGAACCGGGTGGTCAGCGGGGCGAGGACGACCAGACCAAGGGCGACGATGGCCACCGCGCACAGGGCTCCGATGGCGATGGAGACTCCCCATCGGCTGCTCAGGGTGAACAGCTCCCCGCCCCTGTGCTGCAGGGCGACCTGGAGTGCGCCCGAGGCGATCACCGATGTGGCTGCCGCGGTCTCCCAGGGCACGATGCGGCGCGCCAGGGCGCGCATCACCGGGGCCCGCACCTCGCCGCGGCAGCGGTCGATCGCGGGAAACACGATCAGTGCGAGCACCAGCGAGGCGCCCACCCAGGCAATGCCGGTGACGTAGTGGAGGAACCTGACCGCGGTGAGCAGGGTCACCGCCGGCGCCGCCTCGTGCGGGTCACGCCTCCGAGCGTACCAACGGGGGAAGCGGCTGGCGAAGCGGCAGTCCGCCACGCCGGTCGACGCCCCCTCACACTGAGGGTCATGAGCACGGCCTCCCGTCCATCCTCGAGCAAGCGCGGCGCCGTTTCGGCGGTAACGCCGGACGAGGCCGCCGCTCTCGAGGGCGACCAGCCGGACAAGCCAGTCGAGGTCGAGCAGCAAAAGGCCAACGCTGCCGCCACCAAGCTGACCGCTCGGCGCGGCTCCGGGCCCGCGAGGCCCGATGACCCCGACGGCCCCGCTGCCGCAGACGCCCCGGTCACCGCGGTGCCCACGACCACGTGGAGCTGGTTCCGGGCCGCCTGCATCCTGGTCAGCTTCTTCGTCGGCTACCAGCTCCTCGCCCTGCTCGGTGGCGCGCTGGACACGGTCCTCAAGGTCGTGCTCTACGTCCTCTTCGGCGGGATCATCGGCTTCATCGGCGGTCCGGCGGTCGACGCTCTGCAGCGCCGCGCCCGGATGCCGCGTGGCCTGGCCATCGTGATGGTGCTGCTCAGCGGTCTGGCCGGGATCGGCCTGCTCGTCTACGCGGTCGCCGGCGCCGCCGCCTCAGAGGCCGAGCAGCTGCGCGCCCAGGTGCCCGGTCTGATCGCGCGCGGCCAGACCAGCCTGCACGTTCTCGACCAGCAACTGGCGTCGCGCAACATCAAGCTCCCCCACGGCGACATCCTCGGCGGTCGCGAGGCGGAGATCTCGCAGCGGGTGGGCAGCTTTCTGGTCACCGGGACGCTGCAGACCTTCAGCACCCTGCTCGACATTCTCATCGTGCTGGTGGTTGCCTTCTGGCTGCTCAAGGACGGCGAACTGCTCCGCGCCGGCCTGCTCAACCTGATGCCCAGCAAGATTCGCTCCAACCTCTCCTTTGGGCTGGACGCCTTCGGGGTGGTCATCGGCGGCTACGTGCGCGCCCAGCTGTTCATGGCCTTCCTTCTCGGGACGGCGGCGGGAGTGGGCTGCGCGATTCTCGGGGTGCCCTATCCGATCGTCGTCGCGGTGACCGCCGGCATCTTCGAGCTGATCCCGCTGGTGGGCGCCTTCGTCGGCGGTGGCGTGGCCATCCTGCTCGCCCTGACGGTCTCCCCCCGGCTCGCCCTGTTCACCCTGTTCCTGTTCATCGGGTTGCACATCCTCGAAGGCTATGTGCTCTCGCCGCGGATCCAGGAGAAGTTTGTCCGCCTGCACCCGCTGATCGCCCTGCTCGCCCTCTTTGCCGGGGTCGAGGCTGCGGGCTTCCTCGGGGCGCTGTTCGCGGTGCCGGCCGCCAGTCTCGGCGCTGTGTTCATCCGCGCTGCGGTGGGCGACTTTCGCGCCAGCCGGCCCGAGCTGTTTGCCGCGCAGAGCGCGGACCAGTACATCGAGCGCCGCCGCCGCCGGCTGCTCGGCGAGTTCCGCCTGTGGAAGCAGTCACCGGTGGAGAAGCTGCGCCGCCGGTTCGGGGCGCGCTAGCCGGCCTCAGGGCGCCTCGGGCACGGTGAGCAGCGGCTCCTCGATCGCCGGCACGTCGCGGCGGAGGCCGACCATGGCAACGCCGGCGAGCACCAAGCCGCCGCCCGCGACGGTGGCCCCACCGGGGCGTTCACCGCGCACCAGGGCGGCGATCAGGGTGCCCGCCACCGGCTGGATGAGCAGCAGCGGGGTGACGTCCTGCGCCGACAGCCGCTGCAGCGCCCAGAACCACCCCCCGTAGGCGATCACCGTGGTGAAGACCGCCAGGTAGACGACCCCCAGCCAGCCGGCCGCGGTGGGATGGGGGAGGCCGCCGCCGGCGAGTGCCCGGATGCCGTTGACCGGCACCCAGACCAGGGCTCCGATGATCACCGCTGCCCCGGTGATGGTGAAGCCGCCCCGTGAGCCGGAGAGCAGCGCCGCCCCGCTGATCGTGGCGACCGCCTCGAGCAGCAGCGACACCACCACCAGGGCATCGCCGGTGCCCTGGGGACCGCGGGGAAGATGCGGGGCGACGAGGCCGCCCTCGACGAGGACGTACACGCCCACGGTGCCCACGCTCAGTGCCAGCGCCGTGCTCAGCCGAAGGCGGTCTCCGAGGACGAGGACAGCCAGCAGCAGGGTGGCGAGTGACTCGGCGGTGATCAGCAGAGCGGTGTCGGTTGCGGTGGTCATCGACAACCCGAGGAACTCCAGCGCCTTGTTGCCCACAAACCCGAAGAGCGCGATCCCGAGCAGGCGGAGCCGGCCGGTCCGGTCACGGGGCAGCACCCCGCGGTTGCGCCACACCAGCGGAGCGACCACCACGGCGGCCAGGCCGAAGCGCAGCCCGTTGAGGACGACGAAGGGAATGGTGTCGAGCGCAGCCTTGCCGGCGACGTAGGTACCAGCCCAGATCAGGTTGATCCCGCCCACGGCGAGCAGGGCAGTACGACGTGAGGGCATCCCCCGAGGGTAGCGAGGCCCTCTGTGCGAGCCGAGCCGGCTGTCGAGCGGCGGCCGGGTCGTGGAGTGGCTCCCGTACACTCGGCCGCGGCCGCCCGCCGGCGATGCCGCCGTCGGCTGTCAGGGAGTCCCGACGCCGCTCGCACCAGGGAGGCGCTGCCCGTGAAGCTGCTCGAGTACCAGGCCAAGCAGGAGTTCGCCCGAAGCGGTATCGGCATTCCCGACGGGCGGTTGGCGCGAACCGCCGCCGAGGCCGAGGCCGCGGCGCGTCAGCTCGGCCGGGTGGCGGTCAAGGCGCAGGTGCCAATCGGTGGGCGCGGCAAGGCGGGCGGGATTGCTGTGGTCGACACCCCCGAGGAGGCGCGGCGTGAGGCGGCGCGCATCCTGGCCATGGACATCAGGGGCTATCCGGTGCGCAGCGTCTGGTGCGAGACCGGTCTGGAGATTGCCTCCGAGTTCTATCTCGGCATCGTCCTCGACCGCGAACGGCGGCGGCTGGCGGTGATCTTCAGCGCGGCGGGGGGCATGGAGATCGAGCAGGTTGCCGAGGAGGCCCCCGAGAAGATCGTCAAGCTCTGGCCCGACCCCTTCCGCGGGCCGCAGCCGTATGAGATCCGCGAGATGGTTGTCGCCGCCCTCGGGCACGCGCCCCACCTGCGCGACCGGGCGGCGAAGCTCGTCGGCGCCGTGGTGCCGATCACCCAGGCCCTATTTCGCATTGCCACCGGACTGGACGCCGTGACCGCCGAGATCAACCCCCTGGTGCTCACCCCTGAGGGGCGGCTGGTGGCGGCCGACGGCAAGCTGGAGACCGACGAGAACGCCGACTACCGTCACCGGGACCTGCTCGCCGAGGTGGAGCGCGATGCCCTGGGCGACGACAACACCAGTGGCGAGGATCCCTTCGAGGTGGAGGCGCGCAAGCGCGGACTGACCTACGTCCACCTGGACGGGTACGTCGGCTGCATCGGCAACGGCGCGGGGCTGGTGATGAACACCCTCGACCTGGTCAAGGCGGCCGGTGGGGAACCGGCCAACTTCCTCGACGTCGGCGGCGGCGCCAGCGCGGAGAAGGTCCGCGAGTCGCTGGAGATGGTGCTGCTCGATCCCGCGGTGCGCGGCATCTTCATCAACATCTTCGGCGGCATCACTCGCTGCGACGAGGTCGCCCGCGGGATCATCGCTGCCCGGGACCAGCTCAAGATCGTCAAGCCGCTGGTGGTCCGGATGACCGGCACCCGCGAGGAGGAGGGCCGCCAGCTGCTCGTGGCCGCGGGGATCACCCCTGGAGTCAGCGCCGGCGAGGCCGCGGGTGCCATCGTCGCCCTCACCGCCGACCGGAAGGGCTGAACCATGTCGGTTCTCGTCGACCGCACCAGCCGGGTGCTCATCCAGGGCATCACCGGACGCGAGGGCGCCTTCCACACCGAGCAGATGCGCAGCTATGGCACCAACGTGGTCGCCGGCGTGACCCCGGGTAAGGGCGGCACCA
>JBHEMT010000030.1:0-9586 GCA_046262435.1 Candidatus Dormibacteria bacterium
GGTGGTCGGCCCGTCGGCGGTGGGTCCGGCAACGCCGTAGCTCACTGACTGATAGGTGTTCTGGCAGCGGCAGAGAGCATCGGCACCACCCGTCGGCCCGGAGAGGGGATGCTGGTCGAGCCGCTGCGCGAGCTGCGGATACAGCGGGCAGTTGGTGGTTCCGGCATAGGTGCCCCCACCCGCCGGATGGCAGCTCGCCCCGCCCGCCGGAAAGAGGATCTCGGCCGCGAAGCAGGCTCCGGTGGGCCCGTTGACGCTCGCCGGTGGCTCGCCGCCCGACGGCCCACCTCCCGGGCAGGCCGGGAACCCGGCCGCCGCCGTGCCGCCGCCGGCGGCCGTTGGGGTGGACGCCGCGGTGGCCGCGGGAGTCGGTGCAGCGGTGGTCGGGGCAGGAGTTGCGGTGGGGATGGGGGTGGCGCTCGGCGACGCTGAGGCCCTGGAGGTCGGCGAGGGGCTGGCGCCCTGCCCCCCGCCGCACGCCGCCAGGCTCAGAACGCACATGATTCCGACTACCAGCCGACGCATGGGGTCTCCTCGACAGGGCGAGACGGCGGCCGCTCTGCTAAGGAACGGCGTCCCGGGGGGATGGTGGCAAATCCGCGGGGCCGCGTGGGAGGCGGGTGCCCGGCCGGCGGCTCGGCGACACTCCAGGGCCCGGGCCGTCACCGCCCAGCCCGATGCCGGGCTCACCACGACGTCGCGCACGGCGGAAGAACTGCGTCAGCAGCAGCCCGCAGCGGTCCCCGAGCAACCCCTCGTCCACCTCGATCCGATGGTTGTTGGCAGGGTGGCGGAGCACCTCGTAGACGCTGCCGTCGGCGCCCTTCTTGGCGTCCCGCGCACCGTACACGCAACGCGCGATTCGCGCCTGAACCATCGCCCCTGCGCACATCGGGCACGGCTCCAGCGTGGCCACCACGGTGGCTCCGGTGAGCCGCCAGCCGCCTTGGAGCCCCGCCAGGCGGCGCAGCACCAGCATCTCGGCGTGGAGGCAGGCATCGCCACCGCGCTCGACGCGGTTGGAGGCACTCACTGCGCGTCCGTCGCCGAGGATCCCCACCGCGCCCACCGGCACCTCGCCGCGACGCCCCGCCTCGGCAGCCCGGCGCAGCGCCAGACGCATGGCGCGCAGCTCGAGCGCGGCCTGCGCGTCGGCCCGCGGGACCGTCAGCCCCCGACGGCAACCAGCGGAAGCGGCGTGGTCACCGGGGTGCGCTCGGTCACCCGCATGCCGTCATCGATGAAGCGCACCCGCTCAAAGGTGATGCAGTTCACCGGACAGTGGTCCTCGCAGATTCTGCAGTTGGTGCAGCGGTCGTAGTTGATGTAGATCTCGCCGCCGACGCCCCCGGCGCGCGGGTCACCGACGTCCGTTGCGCAGACCAGGGTCTCCCCGCCGGAGGAGCGTTCGCGATCCTCACCGAACACCACCACGTCAATCGCCTTCTCCGGGCACACGTCATCACACGCACCGCAGAGTACGCAGACGTCGGTGTCGTAGTGATGCACCGAGTCGCACTGGAAGCAGCGGATCGCCTGGACGATGGCCTCCCGGTCGGACCAGGGCAGCTCGCACTCGCTCATGTCGTAACGCTTGGTCGCCTCGAGGATGGGCGGTTCGGTGCGGGCGAACACCTCTGACTGGCGATGGTCGTCGGTACGCTCCACCACGGTCTGGTAGATCCGCCCATCGACGTTCTCCATGTCCTCGCCGAGGAACTCGCGGATGGCGCGAGCCACCCGGTGCCCCCAGCCGATCGCGTCGACGATGAACGACGGGCCCTGCACGCAGTCCCCGCCGGCGAAGAGCTTGTCGACGCCGGTGTGCCCCCCCCGGTCGGCGGCGATCAGCTGGCGCGGCGTCAACGGCATCGGCTCGCCGGGGTTCTCCATGATCTGGCCGGAGGCGAAGATCACGTAGTCGCCGTCCACGCGCACCCACGGCGCCCCCTCCTGCTCCTTGACCGAGGAGAAGATCAGCTTGCCGGTGAGCGGGTCGAACTCGAGCGGGCCGAGCGGGGCAAAGGACACGCCGGTCACCTTGCCCGCCTCGTCTGTGTGGATCTCCTTGACGATGATTCCGCAGCGCAGCTGGAGGCCGATCTCCTTGGCCTCATGCAGCTCATTGCCGAATGCCGGCAGCCGGTCCTCCGGCTCGATCGCGCACATGTACACCTCGGCGGCGCCGAGCTTGATCGATGACTGGCATGCGTCGGTGGCGATCGCGCCGCCACCCACCACGATCACCCGGCTGCCGGTCGCGAAGTACTCCGGGACCCGGTCGTAGGAGATCAGCCGCAGGAAGCGCATCGCGTCGATCACCTGGGGTGCGTCGCTGCCCGGTACCGGCAGGATTCGCCCCTTCATCATGCCGATCGACACGTAGACCGCGTCGAACTCCTCGCGCAGGTCCTCGAGCTTGATGTCCTTCTCGCCGGTGCCGATCGGGCTGTTGGTGCGCACCTCGATTCCGGTGGCCAGGATCATCTCCAGCTCCCACTGCAGCTGGGCGTGATCGAAGCGGAACGGCGGGATGCTGGTGGTGAGCAGTCCGCCCACCTTGGCCTCGCGCTCGAAGAGCACCACCTCGTAGCCCTGCACTCGCAGGTCGAGCGCCGCCGTGAGTCCCGACGGACCGGCGCCGACCACGGCCACCCGCCTGCCCTTGGGTGGCGCGATCTTGTAGTCGATCCACATCCCCTGCTTGAAGGAGAAGTCGGTGGCGAATCGCTTGAGTGACCGGATCGTCACCGGCTCCTCCCCCGGGTCCCAGCCGCGCTTGCAGTCCGTCTCGCAGGGGTGGTTGCAGATCCGGCCGAGCATGCTGGGGAACGGGTTGGTCTCGTGGATCACCCGCCAGGAGTCAACGTAGCGGCCCTGAGAAACGTAGTCGACGTAGGTGGCGATGTCCTGCTTGA
The DNA here is from genome assembly GCA_046262435.1 of Candidatus Dormibacteria bacterium. Lineage (GTDB taxonomy): Bacteria > Chloroflexota > Dormibacteria > Aeolococcales > Aeolococcaceae > JBHEMT01. The sequence continues at coordinate 2,919 of JBHEMT010000030.1, forward strand.
TCGGACAGTTGCGCTGACACGGCGAGATCGGCACGTTGAAGCCCAGGTCCCGATGGCCCCGCAGCATCTTCATCGGCGCCTTGTCAACCACGTTGCGGCCAATCGCAGCCAGGATCGCGGCGCGGCTGAGCAGGCCAACCGGCCGCGAGCGCTTGGAGAAGATGCCTCCCTCCGGCTCGGTCACCAGCGTGGCCGAGGCGTTCGCCTCCACCATCGCCGCCGCAGCGGCCTCGGCGGCGATGCCGGCGTCACGCGCCGGCAGAGTGCTCATCAACTCCCTGACCCGGGTGGTGTGCAGGGTGGCCGCGGCGAGCACCACGGTCTCCAGCCCGACCGTTCCGCAGGCCTCACCGTCGCGGGTCACCAGCAGCGGCAGCGGATGCTGGGCGCGCAGAGCCTCAAGGATGTCGGCCGCGGTGTCGTCAGGGTCGCACTCGGCGCCGAGCGGGGCCATCAGCTGAGCGAGGTCAGGCATGCGCCCCCTCCCCCATCGATGGGCGCACGTCCAGCCCGCGGGCCACGTGGCCGGCCACCTCCGCCGGCGTGAGCATCCCCACGGGGGTCTCGTCCTCGTGCATCACCAGGGCCAGGCGGCGACGCTGCCGGCCCATCACCGCGATCACCTCACCCACGCGCTGGTGCTCGTCGACGAGCAACGGGGGGGTGCGCAGCAGCTCACGTGCCTGCACCTCGGTGGTGCTCGGGCGCACCGCGAAGTCCGAGCCGGCGAGCACGATCCGACCCGCCGCCAGGCGCTGCACGATGTCCTCAGCGACGACGTACCCGACCGGCCGGCGGTCGATCAGTACTGGAACCTCGTCGAGGTCGTTGTCGGCCATCAGCTTGGCCACCGCGTCAACGGGGGTGCTGGGGAGGCAGAAGACAACCTCGTTGCGCATCACGTCGGTCACCGACGGATCGGCGGCGTCGGGGGCCAGCCGATCGGGGTCGAGCGCGAAGGAGTCAACCACTCGGCTCAGTTTCCCACCTGGGCGGGTTCAGTCGGCGTCCGGCTGCTGCTCGGCGGCGAAGCGGCGGAGCACGTCCTGCCAGGACTCAGCGGGCCCATCGACGGCTGCGGCTCTGGGTAGCGACCGTCGCAGCCGGTCCTTCGTCTTCTCGATTTCGCGGTCGCGGCGTTTCTCCTGGGTGGTGCGCGACACGCTGGCGGCCTGACGAATCTCGGCCTCAACCGACCGCACCGCGTCCGGGTCGGGCGCGGAGCGCAGCGAGCGGTTGAGCCGCGCACTGACGTCGGGGGTCAGGGTGCCGGCATCGCGCAGCTGATCGGTGGCACGCCGCCGCGCCGCCTCAAGGGCGCGTTGCTCGGCGGTGCGCTCGGTGTGCTGCTTGCGCTGCGCCTCGAATTGCCGGGTGCCCTCGGCAATCAGCTGCGGGTACTGCCAGGCAAGGCTGAACTTGCCCGAGCTGATCGCATCGTTCAGCTCCCTCACCTGGTCGGCAAAGCGTGCCCGCTGCGGCCCCTCGAGCAGGCCGAGCAGGTCGGCGAGCACGGGGCGCGCCTGGGCGTGCGCGCGGCGCACCCAGCCCGGGAGGTGATGGTGCTCCGGAGTTGGGACGCTGCCCGGCGCCTGCGCATGCGGCAGTCCGCGGGGCCGCACGTTGGTTGGCCGGGGGGGCGCGGAGTTGCGCGCCGGAGCATGCCGTCCCGGCCGGCCGCGGCCGGCTCCACTACCGTCGGGGTCGGCTCCCTGGGCCGGTCCCCCGTTCGAGTCACCTTGCACCGGCTCAAGCACGGCTGGTCGGGTCTCGTGCAGCCCGTCCGGCGGCAGGTCGACCGCGGCTCCCTGCGGCTCCATCGACGCCGCGCTGCTGGTTTCGGAGGGCGCGCTTGTGGTTAGGGTCACTCGTTCACTGATCTCGGCTGGCAACTCGGCTAGCCATGCTAACGGACCGATTCCCGCCACCGCCCCAGCGGCGCACCAGCGGTGATACTTCAGGCCGATGACGGACCGTACCGCGGCCTCCCCAGGTGAGCAGTCACCAGTCGTCGGCGCGACCACGCCCAAGGAGGTCGTAGAACTCGATGCGGAGAACGTCAGGGAGCTGAGGGCGCTGGGAACCGCGTGGAAGGACGTTCCTCGGGCGCGCACCCTGGGCCGGGATGGTGCCGTCGACCCCGACCTCGACCAGCGTGAGGTCCGGGGATCACGCCCCGACCACCGCTACGTGCGGGTCTCCCGGGGCAAGAAACAGGGATTTGAGAGGGTGGCGCCTGGCTGGCTGCAGGCGACGCAGCGGGCGACCGTGCCGGCCACGTCATTTGGCCGCTTCCGCCGCCGGGTGCGCTCCTCGGTGCTGGGCGCGCCGCTGACGACCTCCCAGCTCTCGCACGAGCGGCTGACCAAAGTCAAAGCCCTGGCCGTACTTTCTTCCGATGCGCTGTCCTCGGTCGCGTATGCAACCGAGGCGGTCCTGGGGGTCCTGGTACTCGCCAACCCACCGGGCTCGGCGCTCGGCGACGACCTCGCCATCGGATTCGGCATCACCACGCTCCTGCTCTTCGTAGCGCTCAGCTACCGGCAGACGATCAAGGCGTATCCCAAGGGCGGCGGTTCCTACATCGTTGCCAAGGACAACCTCGGGCCGGTGGCGGGGCTGACGGCGGCCTCGGCCTTGATGACCGGCTACGTGCTCACGGTCGCGGTGTCTGTGGCCAGCGGCATGGACCAGGTGCAGAGCGCGTTTCCGGCGTCGGGTACCTACCGCGTCGAGATCTGCGTCGGGCTGATCGTGCTGATCATGCTTGGCAATCTTCGCGGCATCAAGGAAAGCGGCTCGATTTTCGCCGCGCCGACCTATCTGTTCATCGCCTCCATGTTCCTGATGATCGGCACTTTGGCAGTCCGCGGCATCACTCACTCGCTGGTGCCCCACGGTACCGCCCCCTTTCCGGCCAGGGATGCACTCCAGAACGCCGGAATCTTCCTCGTGCTGCGCGCCTTCGCCTCCGGGTGCACGGCGCTGACCGGCGTCGAGGCGATCAGCGACGGTGTTCCGGCCTTCCACGCGCCGGAGTGGCGCAACGCCCGCACCACGCTGACCGTGATGGCCAGCATCCTCGGCACGATGTTCGTGGGCATCACCATCGCTGCCCACGTGCTCCACCTCCGGCCCTGGGACAGCGCCGACAAGCGCTACGAGTCGATCATCGCGCAGCTCGCCGCCCATGCCTACGGCAATGGCAGCATCCTGTACATCGTCACCGCGGTCGCCACCACGGGCATCCTTGTCCTGGCGCCCAACACCTCGTTTTCCGACTTCCCCCGCCTCTTCTTCTTCCTCTCGCGGGACGACTACGCCCCCCATCAGTTCCGCCGGCTCGGGGACCGTCTCGCCTTCAGCAACGGCATCCTGGTGCTCGGCGGCCTGTCTGTGGTCATCGAGATCGTCTTCCAGGGAAAAACGACGGCCCTGCTGCCCCTGTACGCGGCCGGTGTCTTCCTCGCCTTCACCATGTCGCAGGCGGGCATGGTGGTGCGCTGGCTCAAGCGGCGCGAGCCCGGCTGGCAGCGCGGGCTTCCGCTCAACGCCGCGGGGATGACCTCGACAGCGATTGTCTTTGTGGTGTTCGGGGTGACCAAGTTCACCAGCGGGGCATGGGTGGTGCTGGTGATCATCCCCTTTCTGGTGATGATCTTTCGGGCCGTGCACTCGCATTACACCGACGCTGGTGGCCACCTCGCCACCGAGATCGGCACCTCGCCGTCCGCACTCAACCCGGTCTGCATCGTTCCCCTGACCGACCTGAACCCGCTGTCCATGCAGAGCCTGGCCATGGCCCGGACCATCAGCGATAACGTCATCGCGGTGCACGTCTGCGACGACGAGCACCACATCGGGGTGCTCCGCGCGAAGTGGCAGGAGTGGGGCAACTACGTCCCGCTCGAGATCATCGAGTCCCCCTACCGCTCCCTGATCCGTCCCCTGCTCGCCTACATCAACGCCATCGACCGGCAGCGCGATGACGACACCATCGTCATCGTGCTCCCCGAGCTCGTGGCCACACGCTGGTGGCACAACCTGCTCCACAACCAGACAGCGCTGCGACTCAAGGCTGCTTTCCTCTTCCGCAAGGGCACGGTCCTGGTCAGCGTCCCCTACCACCTGCACAGCAACCGCCGGGTCAGCCGAGCCCGCCGTGCGCGCGACGCTGGTGCCGCGGAGGACGACTCCCTCTAGCCACAGCGCCCACACCGCGCAGGCGTTGATACTCGAGGCATGCCCGACAGCGCCGTTGAGCCGCCGCCCCAGCAACCGGAGAGCGTTGTCCTCGATCCCGCGGAGGCTCGCGCGCTCGAGGAGCAGGGCACGACCTGGAGTGGGATACCCAGGGCCCGTACCCTCGGTCGCGACGGTGTGGACCCCGACCTCACCCAACGCGAGGTCCGCGGCTCGCGCCCCGACCACCGCTACTACCGCGTCTCCCGCAGCCGGCAACAGGGGTTCGAGAAGGTGGCGCCGGGGTGGCTCCAGGCCACCCAGCGCGCGACCACCCCCACCACCGGGTTCGGACGTCTGCGCCGTCGCCTTCGCTCCGCACTGCTCGGCAGCCCGTTGAGCACTGCCCAGCTTGCCAACGAGCGGCTCACCAAGGTCAAGGCGTTGGCGGTGCTTTCCTCGGACGCCCTGTCGTCGGTTGCCTACGCGACCGAAGCGGTCCTCGGGGTTTTGATTCTTGCCAACCCCCCGGGCAGCGCCCTCGGGAACGACCTTGCCATTGGCTTCGGCATCGTCACCCTCCTCCTCTTCGTGACCCTCAGCTATCGCCAGACCATCAAGGCATACCCGCAGGGCGGCGGCTCGTACATCGTCGCCAAGGACAACCTGGGCCCCCTGGCAGGTCTGATCGCCGCAGCCGCGCTGATGACCGACTACGTCCTCACCGTAGCGGTCTCCGTGGCCAGCGGGGTGGACCAGATCCAGAGCGCCATTCATGGCGCCGGCACCTACCGCGTCGAGCTCTGCGTGGCGTTGATCCTGCTGATCATGCTCGGAAATCTCCGTGGCATACGGGAGAGCGGTTCGATCTTCGCCGCTCCCACCTACCTGTTCATCGCCTCGATGTTTCTGATGGTGGGCACCCTGCTCGTCAGAACCCTGACCCACTCGCTGGTGCCCCACGCGACCGCCGGGTTTCCCCCCGCCAAGGGGCTGGAGAGCGCGGGCATCTTTTTGGTGCTGCGTGCTTTCGCCTCAGGCTGCACGGCGCTCACAGGGGTCGAGGCGATCAGCGACGGTGTTCCAGCGTTCAAGCCGCCGGAGTGGCGCAACGCCCGCGCGACGCTCACCGTCATGGCGAGCATTCTCGGCGCAATGTTCGTAGGCATTACCCTCGCCGCACACTCTCTCCATCTCCACCCCTGGGACAGCAAGGACACCCGCCACTACGAGTCCGTCATCGCCCAGCTCGCGGCTCACGCCTACGGCGGGGGCACAGCGCTCTACGTGCTCACCGCGGTTGCCACCACGCTGATTCTCATCCTCGCCGCCAACACGTCCTTCTCCGACTTTCCGCGGCTCTTCTACTTCCTCGCTCGGGACAACTACGCGCCGCACCAGTTCCGGCGCCTCGGTGATCGCCTTGCGTACAGCAATGGCATTCTCGTGCTGGGCGGTCTGGCCATGCTGATCGAGGTGGTCTTTCGGGGCCGGACCGACTCGCTGCTCCCGCTCTATGCCGTGGGAGTCTTCCTCGCATTCACGATGTCTCAGGGCGGCATGGTGGTTCGCTGGCTTCGCCGCCGGGAGGTGGGATGGCGCCGGGGACTTCCCCTCAACGCGATCGGCATGGCGCTCACCGCCGTGGTGTTCGTCGTCTTCGCGGCCACCAAGTTCACCGAGGGCGCCTGGGTGGTGATCGTCATCGTCCCCACCCTCGTCATGATCTTTCGCGCCATCCATGGGCACTACGAGGCTGTCAGCGCCCACGTGGCCACCGAGATCGCCACGACCCCGGCCGACCTGAACCCGGTGTGCATCGTCCCGGTGACCGAACTCAACACCCTGTCACTGCAGAGTCTGGCAATGGCTCGAACCATCAGCGACAACGTCATCGCCGTCCACGTCTGCGACGACCAGCATCACATCGCTCTCCTCCGCGCCAAGTGGGCCAGCTGGGGCAACCATGTGCCGCTCGAGATCATCGAGTCGCCCTACCGCTCACTGGTTCGGCCGCTCCTCGCCTATATCGACGCCATCGACCGTCAGCGCGACGATGACACCATCGTGGTGGTGCTACCCGAGATGGTGGCGACTCGCTGGTGGCACAATCTGCTGCACAACCAGACAGCACTGCGGCTCAAGGCCGCATTCCTCTTTCGCAACAGCACCGTGGTGGTCAGCGTTCCCTACCACCTCCACAGCAACCGGCGTGTGGTCCGTGTCCGCCGCCACCGCGCCCCCGACACCGAGGACGACGCGCTCTAGCTCCAGCTCAGTCGAGCTCAGCGGGCGCCGAGCACTTTGATGGTCGAGGTGCCCCCCGGAGGGGCACCTCGTTCACGGCCTAGCTCGAACGGCGCCGACGCCGGCCACCGAGCGCGACGCAACCGATCAGGGCAAGTCCTGCCCCCAGACCGGCCGGAACGCCGCCCCCGGTGTTGGGCACCGTGATCGCGGCGCCCTGGACCTGCCCGGTGGTCGGC
>JBHEMT010000031.1:0-31073 GCA_046262435.1 Candidatus Dormibacteria bacterium
ACTGTCCCACCATGCCGCTGGTCAATCCTGCCACCGGCGAGGTCTACGCCGAGGCGCCCCTCTCCGGAGCCGCCGAGGTCGAGCAGGCGGTCAGAGCGGCGCGGCGGGCCTTCCCGGGCTGGCGTGACGCCACCCCCTCGACGCGCAGCCTTGCCCTGCTCCGCATCGCCGACGCCCTCGAGCAGCGCGGCAAGGAGCTGGTTGGTCTCGAGTGCGAGAACACCGGCAAGCCCTTCGCCCTGACCATGCAGGAGGAGCTGCCGCCGATGATCGACCAGATCCGGTTCTTCGCAGGCGCCGCACGCTGCCTCGAGGGGCGCTCGGCCGGCGAGTACATGGCCAACCACACCTCATACATCCGCCGCGAGCCGATCGGGGTATGCGCTCAGGTCACCCCCTGGAACTACCCGATGATGATGGCCGTCTGGAAGTGGGCGCCGGCGCTGGCCGCGGGCAACACCGTGGTGCTCAAGCCCTCCGATACCACCCCCGTGAGCACGGTGCGCATGGCCGAGATCGCCGCGGAGTTCCTCCCCCCCGGCGTGTTCAACGTGGTCTGCGGCAACCGCGAGACCGGGGCACTGCTGGTTGCCCATCCGGACCCCGACATGGTCTCGATCACCGGCAGTGTGCGCGCCGGAATGGAGGTGGCTGGAGCCGCGGCCAAGGACCTCAAGCGGGTGCATCTCGAGCTCGGCGGCAAGGCGCCGGTGATCGTCTTCGACGACGCCGACATCGAGGCCACGGCGGCGGGCATCGCCGGTGCCGGTTACTTCAACGCCGGTCAGGACTGCACGGCGGCGACGCGGGTGCTCGCCTCACCCCGCGTCCACGACAACCTGGTAGCCGCGCTCACCGAGCAGGCCAAGGCCACCACGACGGGGGCGCCGGACGATGTCGACGCCGCATACGGCCCGCTCAACAACCCCGACCAACTGGAGCGGGTGCGTGGCTTTCTCGACCGGCTGCCCGAGCACGCAACCCGGAGCGGTGCGGACCCCGGCGCCGTGCCCGCGCAGGGCTTCTTCCAGGCTCCCAGCGTGGTCAGCGGGCTGCACCAGGACGACGAGATCATCCAGAACGAGGTGTTCGGCCCGGTCATCACCGTGCAGCGCTTCAGCGACGAGGACCAGGCGCTGACCTGGGCCAATGGTGTGAGGTACGGTCTGGCGTCGAGCGTCTGGACCCGCGACCACGGACGGGCGATGCGAATGGCGAAGTACCTCGACTTCGGCTGTGTGTGGATCAACACGCATATCCCGATCGTCGCCGAGATGCCCCACGGTGGCTTCAAGCACTCCGGCTACGGCAAGGACCTCTCGATGTATGGGCTCGAGGACTACACCCGCATCAAGCACGTGATGTCGAACATCGAGAGCTGAGCCGCGGTTGCGCGGCACCTGCGCCGGTGTCGCGCGCTCGGCTCAGGCCTCGCTCGCCTCGGCGACGCCGGACTCGACCCACTCGCCGCCGTCAGGCCCCCACTCCCGCTTCCAGATCGGCACCTCGCTCTTGAGCGTGTCGATGGCGTGGCGGCAGCCGGCAAAGGCCTCGGCTCGATGCGGGGCAGCGGCCGCGACCACCACGCTGGGCTCGCCCACCTCGAGACTGCCGGTGCGGTGGGCAAGGACGATGGCGCTGAGGCCGTAGCCACGTACGGTCTCCTCGCCGATCCGGTGCATCTGCTCCTCGGCCATGCCGGCGTAGGCCTGGTACTCGAGGCGCACCGTGCGCCTGCCCTCGGTCAGCCCTCGCACCAAACCCACGAAGCTGCACACGGCACCGTCGGCCGCGCCGGCGACCGAGGCCTCAATGGCAGGCGGGTCGAGTGGCTCGGCACTGAGCCACGCCCTGACCTTCTGGGCACCGCTTCCGCCCGACACCGGGGGCAGGAATGCAACCACCGAGCCCTCGCGCAGCGGCGCGCTCCAGGCGGTGTAGGCCTCATCGACGGCGACGCGCAGCGCGCTGTCCGCCCCGGCCAGCTGGGGGATGCGGGCGACCAGCGCGTCCCACGCGTCTCGGGCGCAGGCCGGCTCGGGCAGCACGATGCTCGCCGCCTGCCGCCCGGCGAGGTCGCGCAATCGCGCGAAGAGCAGGACCTCGACCCGCATCAGCGCGGGCCGTCCGAGCGCGCCCGGCTGTCACGATAGGTGATCACCCGGACCCGTTCGAGGGTGACCATTCCCTCGCTCACCATCTCGTCGAGCAGCGGCAGCAGCGGGGTGATCCGGTCCTCGTGGTCGACGATCTCGATGACGATGGGCAGGTCATCGCTGAGCCGCAGGATGCGGTCGGTGTGGAGATGCGAGTCGGCGCCAAAGCCTTCGATACCTCGCAGCACCGTGGCCCCCGCAAGCCCGCGGGACCGCGCCAGCAGCACGATCGCCTCGTACAGCGCCTTCCCGTGCCAGCGGTCCTTCTCCCCGATGAAGATGCGCAGCAGCTGCCCCTCGCCGTCCAGCCTCACGAGAGGGCCCGCCCCGCCGCCATCCCGGCGAAGACCGCGGCCAGGCCGACGAGAATGCTGCCGGCAAGGTTGACGAACGCCGCCGAGTAGTTACCGCCCTCGATGAGCCGGGCACTCTCGAAGGCGAGAGTCGAGAACGTGGTGTAGGCGCCAAGGAATCCGATGGTGAGCGAGGTGCGGATCGCCGGGTCGAGGGTGGTGCGCGCGGTCAACACGGTCGCGAGCAGCCCCAGGACGAAGGCACCGCTGATGTTGACGACGAACGTCCCCCATGGGAAGGCACCGGTGGTGCGCCGGCTCACGAGACCGTCGACAAGGTATCGCCCGTACGCTCCGACGGCGCCGCCGCCCAGGATGCCGAGGGTTGCGCGCATCGAGGACTCCCGCATACCTAGGAGCCATCAGCCGGATCGGCGGGATCGGCGAGCCCCATCGCCGGGCCGCGGGGTGCGCGGACCGCCCGATTATGCCCCGGTTGGGAGAGCCGCCCGGTTTCGTGCCGAGGCCGTGGCCCTAACTACCGCCGCCCCCGGTCACCAGGGAGAGCAGCGCCATCGCGAAGGCGAAGGTTGCGCCACCGAGCAGCACGGGGCTGCGCCGGGCCTGACGGCGCTCACCGATACGGGCGGCAACGGGCAGGGTGATGAGCACGACCGGCCCGAAGAGGAAGTGCAGGCCGCGGTGCGGGCGCTCTCCGGAAAACAGCAGAACCAGGCCGACCACGGCCTGGATGGCGATGGCGCCAGTGCACACCCGCAGGTAGGTTGCGTACCGCTGCTGCCAGGCCTCGCGCCTCAGCGCCAGCAGGCCAGCCACGACGGCGACGAGCAGCAGCGCCAGGACCACGAAAGCCCAGACGCGGTGAAAGCCCACGCCTCTCGCCCTAGCGGGCGGGGACTAGGCGGAGCAGGATTGCGCCTGTCCGGCACCGTCCGCGGTCTGGAAGCTATGGCCGCAGCCGCAGGTCTTGGCCGCGTTGGGGTTGTGGATGGTGAACCCGCCACCCATCAGCGCGTCGACGTAGTCGATCTCGGCGCCTTCGAGGTACTGGGCGCTGTAGGAGTCGACGTAGACCTTGAGCCCCTTGGCCGCCTCGATGACCTCGTCATCGGGCCGCGGCGGGTTCTCGTCCAGGCCCATTCCGTAGGAGAATCCCGAGCACCCGCCGGACTGCACGTAGACCCGGAGGCCGACCGGGGTGGCCTCGCCGCTCACCAGTCCCTCGAGATGGCCCATCGCGGAGTCGGAGACGGTGATCATCCGGGTCTACCTCAGTGCTGTTGTCTGGGAGGCCCTGGCCATCCCGTGTCTCAATTCTAACCGTACCCTCGCGCCGGGGCGAACAAACGAGCGGCCGCGGCCTACCAGTACCGCTCCTCGAGCCACGGGTCGGCGCTGTTGTTGTACCCGTTGCGCTCCCAGAAGCCGAGCTCGTCCTCGGCGGTGAGAACGATCTCCTCCAGCCATTTGGCGCTCTTCCAGAAGTACTTGCGCGGCACCAGCGCACGAAGCGGGTAGCCGTGCTCCTGGGTCAGCTCCTCGCCGCCGTGCAGGTAGGCGAGGGCCACCTGGTCCTCCTCGGCCAGTTCCCTCGGAATGCTGGTGGTGAAGCCGGCGGCGCACCGGAAGACCACGAAGCGCGCCTCGGGCTTCGCTCCCGCGAGGGCGAGGACGTCGCGAAGGCGGGGGCCGTGGAAAACGTTGTCGAGGCGGCTCCAGGTGGTCACGCAGTGGATGTCGCAGGCGATGTCCACCGCAGGGAGGGCGCGCACCTGCTCGTGGGTCAGCTGGAGCGGGCTGTCAACCAGGCCACTGACCCGCAGCCGCCAGCTGCCCAGGTCGGGGTAGCTGGCTGCCCGGCCGTAGTGCAGCACCGGCCATTTCTCGGTGAGCACCTGGCCGGGCGGAAGCCGGCGCGGATCGGCCACCACCCGGGGGTCGGGTGGCTTGCGGCTGAACAGGCTCATCGGTCGATGGTATTGCCCGGCGGACACGGGAAGGTCGGCGGAAGGGAAACGCCGGCGCTCCATGGGAGCGCCGGCGTTCATTCCGCGAACGGGCTCTAGCGGTAGGCGCCGCCGCGACCGCGGCCGCCGCGGCTGCCGCCACGGCTGAACAGCCGAAGAATGAAGACCAGGATCACCGCACCGACGAAGGCCACGATGCATTCGATGATGAAGCTGCTCGAGGCGTCTCCCCCACCGGTGACCCGGTTCAGAACGAAACCGCCGATCACAGCCCCGATCAGGCCGACCACGATGTCGCCGAAACAGCCGAAACCCTTGCCCCGGACGACCCGGCCGGCGAGGGCGCCGGCGATCAGCCCAATCAGCAGCCAGGCCAGCAGGTGGTGTGAGTTCATCCCGTCTCCTAGGTCCAAGGTGATAATGAAACTGTAACGTTATATCCCCCACTCGCGGGCTTTCCAAACGGGGCAGGGGGCCGGCGGGGTCGACATGCTCGCGGTGCCACGTGAGCCGCTCAGTCGGTCGCCCCCACCCGGGACGACTCGGCGGCGTAGCGCGGCAGGTGCACGTCGTCGCTGCCCACGAAGCGCATCGCCCCGGCGATCAATCGGTGCCCCGCCACCTCGGCGATCTGGCGGTGCATCTCCTGGCAGACCCGGCGGTATGCGGGGTGCCCCTGCGGTGAGGTGCGCAGCTCGATGGTGTGCATCGCCGAGCGCGCGTTGAGCCTGAGCAGGTAGCGCACCCGGTGCCCCAGGGTCACCAGGTACTGCGCCTGCTCGGGAAACCGCCCGGCGATGCGCTCGTGGGCCGCCTCGGCGGCAGCCACGGCCTGGCGCCAGCGGTCGCCGAGCCCGGACGCGTCCACCTCGTCCGGCACCGCGTAGCCCAGGCGAACCGACAGCGGTTGCCACTGGATGGTGAGCATGCGGTGCCGCTGCAGGTCGCGGAAGGCGCCGTAGTCGCTGACCACCTCGAAGGTGTACGCCGTGTGCTCAAAGCCGCGGCCGGGTTTGTGCCTGCGGTTGCGCCGGGTGCCCACCGCGGTGGCGAAGAGGGCCTCGCGGCGCGCCGAGGAGAGGGAGCGCACCGCGGTCAGCAGAGCATCCTCGGGGGCGTCGGTGTGCGGGTAGAGCGCCGCCGCCAGCACACGATCCTCGGCGTCGGCATCCCACTCCAGCAGGCGCACCGCCTCGGTGGTCTTCTCAGCCACGGGCAGCCGCAGCTCCGCCGCCACCTCCGCCAGGGCCTGCTCGGTGTCGCGCAGGTACTCCACCCACACTCCGCCGCGCTCGGCGCGGTCGAGCCGGGGGACGAAGTCGGGGATGACCCGCTGCAGCTCGGCGGCGATCAGCTCCGCGTAGGAGCGCGCTTCCGGAAGGGGGTGGGCACGCAGCCGCAGCACCAGCAGCTCGAGCGCCTGGGGGCTCGCCACCACCCCGAGGTTGCTCACCGTCCCGGCAGGAAGCAGGCCGCGCAGCAGATCGAGCGCCAGCGCACGGATCGCCCGGCCTCGCGCCCGGGTGTCCTCCTCGGGAGGCAGCACCGTGTCGAGATGCTCGCGCAACGGCGCCAGCAGCCCGGCGTAGGCGTCAAACAGGCCGTCCATCGCACCCGTGTAGGTTTGGGCCAGGTCTGACGCCATCACCTCGGGGTCGCGGTGGTATCGGTAGTGGCCGTCGCGCCGGTCGGTGTAGGGGATGTAGCGGGTCGACTGCTCGAGGTAGGCGGCCAGCCTCCCCCACTCGATCGCCTTGGCCAGCGGCTGCGACACCTGCTCACAGGCGAGGTGAACCGCGGCCAGCTGGGCAACCGAGTCGTCGCCGTACTCGGCCAAAACCCGGCCGAACAACGAGCCGGCCGCCTCGGCGCCGACGGTCTCCCCCACCACCGTTGGCTCGTCGACGGCTGCTCCGAGGAACTCGTCGAGCAGCAGCCGGCGCAGCGACTTGGCGCTGCGGCTGTAGCGGGCGAAGAGCGCCGCCTTGGTCACCTCGGGGAGCCCGCGCAGGGCGAACACGGGCAGGTCGAGGGTGCCGGTGTGGGGCAGCACCCGGGCGGCCTCAGCCGCACTGAACTCCTCCACGTGGTACGGGGCGCTCACCATCGGGCCGAATGCTAGCGCCGGCCGGGCTGGACCCCACGGCCTCAGCCGACCGGCGCCGGTGCGCCGGGTATCATCCCGGCCCGGATGACCGATCTCGTCGATGTGCCCGGCCACGCCCAGCAATTCACGCCGCGCTTCCTGGCCGACGTCCACGACGCCGCCGCCGAGTGCAACAAGTGCTCCCTGTGCCAGGCGGTCTGCCCGACATACGTGACCAACCCGGTGGAGTGGGAGACGGCCAGGGGCCGGGTCTCGCTGATCCGCGACGCCATCGAGGGCCGCCTCGAGCTCCACGACATCGAGGACGGCCCGCTCTCCACCTGCCTCACCTGCGACAACTGCGTCGCCGCCTGCGCACCGCGAGTGCCCACCGCCCTGATCGTCTCCAGGGCCCGACAGGAGCTTCACGAACAGGAGGGTCACGCCTTCGGGCAGCGCTTCGCTCTCCGCTCCATCCTGCCCCGCCCGGGCATGCTCTCCCTGCTCCACGGGCTCTCCCGAGCCAGCCAGGTGACCGGTCTGCACTGGCTGGCCCGCACCACAGGCCTCACCGCAATGCTCGGGACCGCCGGAGCCTACATGTCCCACGACGGGCCCCTGCCCGCCAAGACCGCCTACCACCGCGTCGACGGGCTCCCGGCCGCGAGCACGCCGGTGCGCGGCCGGGTCGGCTTCCTGGTCTGCTGCTACGCCAATCTGGCCACTCCCGCCGCCACCGAGGCGACGATGCGGGTGCTGCTGGGCAACGGGTTCGAGCTGACCGTGCCGCGCCTCGCCTGTGGCGGCCTCCCCGCCAAGACCCTTGGCGACCGGGAGGCGATGCTCGACATGGGTGTGGGCAACCTCACCCGGATGCGCGGGATGGAGGTGGACGCCCTGGTCGGCGACGTGGCCGCCTGCGTGCGCCATTACCAGGACTACGCGGCCTTCCTCGGCGACGACCGGGAGGTGGGCACCGAGGCGCGCCAGGTCAGCAGCCTCACCCGCACCGCCTCGCAGTTCCTCGCCGAGGCCGGCGTGACCGCGCCGCTGGGTCCGCTGCGCTGGCGGGTCGCCTTCGACGAGCCCTGCTCATACCCCCACGAGCGAGCGGTGCGCCGAGCCCCGTACGCCCTTCTCGAGCGGGTGCCCGCGCTGGAGGTGGTCCCCCTCCACGAGGCGGAGATGTGCTGCGGCGGCGCCGGCTCCTACTTCCACCGCCAGCCGGAGCGCTCCCGGGCGATCCTGCGGCGCAAGTTCGAGAACGTCGTGGCCTCGGGGGCCGAGGTGCTGGTCACCGAGAACGTCTCCTGCCTCACCCAGCTCCGGGCCGGGGCTCGGGAGTTTGCTCCCAAGGTGCGCGTCCTGCACCTCTTCGAGGTACTCGAGGCATCGATGGAGAGCGCCCGGCGGCGCTCCGCGGTGCTCCCCCGGGGTTAGCCGGGGCCCGGTCAGGGCCCGCTACCCGAGCGCGCGAAGCATTTCCTCGGCAGGTACGGCGGTGCAGGTGAACGACGGCGTGTCGCGCACCGTGTGGGTCGACGCCTCGCTCTCCCGCATCTCCTGCACGAGGTCGAGGAAGTCGGCCACCACGTCGCTCTCGAAGGCGACCACGAACTCCTGGTCGTCGAGCCCGAAGGAGTAGGTGGTGTTGATCTTCACCGAGGGGTAGCTGTGGCCCATGTCGATGTGCTGGGTCATCTGCCGCTGCCGTTCCTCCTTGGACAGCCGGTACCAGCCGCGGGTCTTCACAAACGGGTAGACGAACAGGTACCTGCGGCCTCCCGGCACCACCAGCAGCCGGTTGCTGCGGCCCTCGCCACCGCCGTCGGCATGCTCATGGCGGTCGACGTAGGTGCTTCGCTTGGTCATCGCGAAGTAGTTGTACGGCTGGGCCAGCCAGCCCCCCAGGCCGCACTGGTTGAGCCGGGTGGAGAACTCCTGGAACTGGTCGAGGTCATCGCTGACCAACCAGAGAAGGAAGTCGGCATCGCCGCGGGTGCCCACCAGCGTGTAGGTACGCATGATCACCGCCTCGCGGGCGCCGAACTCGGCGATCAGCGCGGCGACCTCGGCGCGGTCGGCATCGCGCTGCGCGGCGTCAAGCCGGCGCCAGGCGGGGTCGACCTTGTAGAAGGCGAAGCGCACGAACTGCCGCTTGGTCGGCGTCCGCATCGTGGCGTCGCGGACGACAAGGGGGGCGGCTGCGGTGCTCATCACGTCTCCTCAACGGGTGGTCTGGGTCGATTATCCCAGGCCGCCGCGCCACCACCCCCGCTCCTGCTGCGGGATCGCGGCTCCGGCCTCACGTCATCACGTGAGCCGAGCTGCCGTTTGCCCAGCCTCGGGGGTGGCGGTCACCCGGTCTCTGCGTCGCCCGGCCGGGACGCGGCCGCCTCGCTCAGGGCGGCCTTGCGCAGCAACCGCTGGTCGCGGCGCACCCGCGCCTGGGCCTGGCGCCGCTTCTCGTTCTCGCTCTCCGCGACGACCGGCGCGCAGGGAGTCGGCCGCCCGTTCTGGTCAAGGGCCACGAACACCAGGTGCGCGCTGGACACCTGGCGGCTCTCCCCGGTGGGCAGAGTCTCGACGTCGACCCGCACCCCGACCTCCATGCTTGTCCGGTGGGCGTCGTTGACGGTTGCCCGCACTCGCAGCATGTCCCCGATGTAGACGGGCGCCATGAAGGTCATGTCGTCCATCGCAGCGGTCACCACCCGGCGCCGGCTGTGCCGGCCCGCGGCGATCCCCGCGGCGGTGTCCACCAGCCGCATGATCGTGCCCCCGTGCACGTAGCCGGCGTTGTTGGCGTGCTCGATCTCCATGACCATGCAGATCTCGGTGCGCGACATCGACGCAGGCCGCGGGCTGAGGTCCTCCTGGTCGTAGTAGTGCTCGCGCTCCTCGCGAAGGCGGACGAAGGGATCGATCACCGGCGGCCCGGCACCCCGGCACCGCCGAGCACCGCCAGGGCACTTCGCGCCAAGGTCTCAGCTCCCACCGGCAGACAGCGCTCGTCGATGTCGAACTCCGGGTGATGGTGGGGCGCCGGCACCCGGCCGCCACTCAGGTCACCGGCGCCGACCAGGAAATAGCACCCCGGCGCCTGCTGAAGAAACAGCGCCACGTCGTCGCCGACGGTGATGGGCGAGGCCATGTCCACGTTCTGTTCGCCGACCGTGGCCCGCGCTGCCGCCCGCACCACCTCCGCCATCGCGGTGTCGCTGACCACCGGTGGGCACCCGCTGCCCCGCTCGAAGGTGGCCTCGCAGCGGTGGGCGCGGGCGATCGCGACCGCAATCTCCTCGATGCGGGCGATCACCCGCTCGCGCTCCTCGGCGACGACCGCCCGCACCGTCCCCAGCATGCGCACCTCTTCGGCGATCACGTTGAAGGCCTGGCCGCCCTCGATGCGGCCCACGGTGACCACCGCGGGCGCGAACGGCGACGTCTCCCGGCTGACAATGGTCTGCAGCGCCGTCACCAGCGAGGCGGCGGCGGGCAGCGGGTCGACCGCGGTGTGCGGCATGCCGCCATGACCACCGCGTCCCCGAACCACCACCTCCCACGCGTCGGCGCTGCCGAACAGGGTGCCCGCGGTCACCGCCACCCGTCCCACCTGGAGCGGGCTCCAGAGGTGAATGCCGAACACCGCGTCGACATCGGCCATCGCGCCGTCGTCGATCATCGGCTGGGCGCCTCCCGCGATCTCCTCGGCCGGCTGGAAGCAGAGCCGCACCCGCCCGGACCAGGCGTCGCGGGACTCGGCGAGGGCACGCGCCGCCACCAGCGCCATGGCCACGTGGCCGTCATGCCCGCACGCGTGCATCGCCCCGTTGCGCTCCGAGATCGCCGGCCGGCCGTCGCCGCCGCGCTCGCTGATCGGCAAGGCGTCCATGTCGGCGCGCAGCATCACCGTCGGCCCCGCCCCGGCGCCTTCCAGGTCGGCGACCACCCCGGTGCCGCCCACCTCCGTCCGCACCGCGTACCCGAGCTGCTCCGCCCGAGCGGCGGCAAGCTCGGCCGTGGCCCGCTCTTCGTGGGCCACCTCGGGATTGCGATGCAGCCGGCGCCGGGTGTCGACCAGCTCGTCCTCGGCATCGGCCACCAACCGGTGCAGCCGTGCAGCCGGGTCAGCCATCGCCCGTTTCGTTGGTCGCCACGGCGGAGCTTAGCCCCGTGATGCGCAACGCTCCGGTCTGCAGACCACCGTTGGTGAGCACCTGGTCGGCGCCGGCCGCCATCGCCCGGCGCCGGACCTCATGCTCGCCGTGGTGGCAGAAGCCGACGATGGTTGCGTCGGGTCGCTCGGCGCGCAGGCTGCGGATCCGCGCGACGCGCTCCTCGCTCCGCTCGTTGAGGTCGACGAAGACCGCCTCAGCTCCTCCGGGGATTGCTTCCCCGGCGACCCGGACGAGGTGCCCACCACCGGCGACCAGCACCCGGCTCAGCTGGCTCTGGAACAGCAGGTCGTCGCTGACCAGAGCGATCTCGCGCAGGGCCGGCATGCGGGCATGATAGGCGGCATGACGATCGAGACTGTGGGCGTGGTTGGCGCCGGGCTGATGGGTTCGGGGATCGCTGAGGTGAGCGCCCGGCACGGCCTGACCACTGTGGTCTGCGAGATCGACGATGGTGCCCTTGGAGCAGCCCGCTCCCGGGTGGAGCGCTCGCTGCAGCGTGGCCGGGAGACCGGCAAGCTGAGCCAGGACGAGGTGGACGCGATCCTGGCCCGGGTCAGCTACACCACCGAGCGCGGCGACCTCGGCGGCTGCGACATCGTGGTCGAGGCGATCCGCGAGCGGCTCGAGGACAAGGTGGCCCTCTTCAAGGACCTCGACACGATCACGCCTGAGCACGCCATCCTCGCCTCCAACACCTCGTCGCTGCCGATCATCGAAATCGCCCGCGCCACCAGGCGACCGAACCAGGTGGTGGGCACCCATTTCTTCAACCCCGCCCCGGTGATGAAGCTGCTCGAGCTGGTCCGCTCCATCGCCACCGACGACGCCACCATGGAGGAGGCGCGGAGCTTCGGGCAGGTGCTGGGCAAGCGAATCATCGTGGCCCAGGATCGCGGCGGCTTCATCGTCAACCTCCTGCTGATCCCCTTCCTCACCCACGCGGTGCGTGTCTTCGAGTCGGGGTTCGCCACCCGGGACGACATCGACGAGGGGATGCGCCTCGGCTGCGGCCATCCCATGGGTCCGCTCGAGCTGCTCGACTACATCGGGCTCGACACCACCCTGTTCGTCTGCGACGCGCTCTATGAGGAGTACGCCAACAGCGACTACTCCCCTCCTCCGCTGCTGCGGCGCATGGTCGCCGCCGGCTACCTCGGCCGCAAGAGCGGGCGGGGCTTCTACCGCTACGAGAACGGCAAGCGCCAGGACTGAGCCCGGAGCCGCAGGACTCGGCTAGTTGGGCAGCGGCCCCACCGCGGGCTGCAGCTGCTCCTCCACGTAGAGCGGCACCCGGAAGAGCTGCTGGTCGCCGCTCCAGTAGGAGGCGGCGTACGTTCCCGGCTCGCCGAACATCGGCTGCAGGTAGGACACGGTGGGTACGGTGACCTCACGGCCGGGGACCGGGGGCGGTCCGGCGGACTGGAACTGGAGGTCGACCGGCGGCACCACCAGCCGGTCGTCGGCATCGAGCAGTCGCAGCTGCACATGGTGGGTGGCGTTGGCGTCCTCAGCCCCGAAGCGAAACCCGGCCACCACGGCGAAGGCGATGCGGGCGGGCAGCGAGGGCACCGAGACCGCCGAGAAACCGCCGCCGTGCACGTACACCTTGCCGTCGGGAGGGACCGTGGCGGTGTCCGCGAAGAATGCGTAGTCGATGTTCATCGCGCCCACCAGAGTGCCACACCGGCCGTCGCCGGCTCGCGCCGCCCCGGGCGGGTGCGCCACCATAGCCGGCCATGGAGATGGCTCCGGCGCGCGCCCTGCATGTGTTCGTCTGCACCACGGTCGGCCGGCACCACTGCGCCGGGCAGGGGTCGGAGAAAATCCTCCAGCGGCTGCGTGACGAGCTGGAACGCCGCGCCATCGGACACGTGCGCACCACCCGGATGGGCTGCAACCAGCAGCACCACCAGGGCCCGATCGTGATCGTCTACCCCGACGGGGTCTGGTACGGACGCCTCGAGGTCGACGATGTCGACGAGATCATCAGCGAGCACCTGGTCCACGGGCGGCCGGTGGAGCGGCTGCGGATCGTCCCCGACGGCGCCTGGGGCGCCACAGCGCTGACCTGACCGGGGCACAAGCGATCCATTTTGGGGAACCGCCGGACGAAGAACCCGGCACTCAGGAGTAGGGTGGCACCGCCACCACAGACGACGAGGAGCAACGACATGGGATATCTGAAGGGATTCATTCACGGCGCCGCAATCGGGACCGCAGTGGGCATCTGCGTCGCCCCCCAGCCGGGCCGCAAGACCCGCGAGCAGGTCAGCTCCTTCGCCGGCAGCGCATCGGGGGCCGCGGCCAAGGCCCAGGACGCCGCCCGGCAGGCTGCCCCGTTCGTCCAGAGCGCCGCGTCCACGGTGGTCGGCGCCGCCAGTTCGGTCAAGGACAAGGTGACCGGCGGTGACGACCCGGCGATCGCCGTCAAAGGCCAGGTCACCGTCCGCACCGACTCGGGCAACGGCTCGGCGAGCACCTCCCGCTAGGAGACGGCGGCCTCGCCCCCGGCTGACTACCCGCTCCGGGCTGAGCCGGTCTCAGCCCGGATGCGGTGCTGAGCGCTGGTGGTGCCGTGATCAGTCCCGCTGGGCGTCATCAGCGTAACTGCGCGCTGATTGACCGTCGCCTGTCAACGCAGGAACGGTTTGGGATCGTCCTCGATCGTGCCCAAGCCGGCGAGCACCCCGAGACCGCCGCTGACCAGGTCGACCACGTTGAGCGCGAGGGGGAAGTGCAGTCCGGCCACCCCTCGCGACGCCGTTGCGTTGTCGCCGATCACCAAGCCGACCACCGCCAGGAGCAGGAGCACCGAACCGGCGGCAATCACCACCAGCTTCCCGGTATGGCGGCTGGCGAGGAAGCCCACATAGCCGAACACCACAGCGATCACAACGTCCAGGACGTCGCGCACGTAGGTGAGATGCAGGGTGAGGCCTCCGAGGTTGCCCTGGGCCTGCCCGTTGACGACGTGTGAGGCGTCGCCGAGAAACAGGCCGCCGATCCCGAGGATGGCGAACACAACCACGAAGATCTGGGCGTAGAAGCGAGCCACGACGTTGGGTCTCCGCTG
Source organism: Candidatus Dormibacteria bacterium (assembly GCA_046262435.1). Lineage (GTDB taxonomy): Bacteria > Chloroflexota > Dormibacteria > Aeolococcales > Aeolococcaceae > JBHEMT01. The sequence goes on from JBHEMT010000031.1 coordinate 13,778, forward strand.
AGGTGGGGTGAGGCTGTGCCGGTGGCCGCCCTGGGTCTGATCCAGCCGCGCCGGTCCGCGGCACGGCGGCGAAGAATAGCGGCAACTCCCGCTCAGTCCGGCGGCGCACCCTCCAGGCCGACCGCAGCGCCGAGCAGGCGATGGAGCACCTGCGCGGCCACCTCCGCGGGGTCACGGCAGAGAATCGTCTCGATTCCCAGTTCGGCGGCCCCGGCCACGTTGCTCGGGATGTCGTCGACGAAGAGACAGTCCTCGGGGGCCAGCCCGAGGCGCTCACAGGTGAGCCGAAAGATGGCCGGGTCGGGTTTGCGCAGGCCCACAACCGATGAGTCCACGAGGACGTCGAAGAGTTCCTCGACATTGATCAGCGCTTCCCACAGGTGCGCGCTGTCGCGGGCGACATTGGTCAGCATCGCGGTCCGGTACCCGGCCGCACGGACCCGGGCGACGGCGTCGACCATCTCGGCGCAGGCCACCAGGGGCCTCCCGAAGATCATCTGCCGGGCCTCGAAGGGATCGACGTGGGGGCCGCCGTCCGCCTCGAAGCGGGCGCACAGCCTGGCGAAGAAGTCGGCTTCGCTGAGCCGACCCACCTCGAGGAGATGGAGGTCGTGGTGCACCGTGGTGTCGCCGTACACCGCCTCAGCCTCGCGGATGAAGTGGCCCACCAGTGAGAGCAGCACCGGGTCCTCGTCGCCCTGCAGTCGGAAGATCGGCTGGGTGATCACTCCACCGAAGTCGAAGATCGCGCCCCGCAGCTGGCGCGGCGCGCTGGATGCAGCGGGCACAGGGTTCTCCTCGGCGGATGCCAGGTGATGCCATCCCCTCGCCGGTTGCGTGCGAGCGGTACTGGATAGGCTAGCTGGCGGTGACCCCCTCCCTGGTGCTCCGGGACCCTGCTGCCGCCACGCTTTTTTTCGGGAGCCTGGCCGTGTGGGGCGCCTGCGAATGTGCCCTGGTGGTGCGCGACCGGCGCGCCGGGATGCGCCGGCCGCCGGCCAGCGACCGCAACTCCGGAGCGCTGGGCGTGGCCGCCGGCGGCGCCGGCCTGCTGGCGTCCATCGGCCTCGGCCTGCAGCCGCTGCTCCCGCTTCCCTCACGGACGGCGCTCGCCATGGGCCTCTGCGTGCTCTGGGCCGGCCTCGCACTGCGCCTCTGGGCGGTGCGCACCCTGGGCCGCTTCTTCCGCCTTGTGGTCATCGTCCAGGACGGGCACAAAGTCATCGAGGACGGCCCCTATCGAGCGGTGCGCCACCCCTCGTACACCGGGGTGATCATGGTCTGCCTCGGCGCCGGCATCGCGGTCGGCGACCTGGCCACGGCGCTGGTCGCCGGCGGCTGCATGCTGGCGGGACTGTTGCCCCGCATCCGCTACGAGGAGGCGGCGCTGGCGGAAAGCCTCGGCGAGCCGTGGCGACGGTACGCGGCGATGCACGCCCGCCTCGTGCCTCGCGTGTGGTGATGGGCCAGGGTCGGGCACGGGCTAGGATGACCCGAGCACCGCACCACCAGGAGCCCGACAGCAATGGAGACGTTCGAGCTTGCCGTGATCGGCGCGGGCGCAGCTGGCCTCAGCGTCGCCGCCACGGCCGCCGCGGCGGGTCGACGGGTGGTCCTTGTCGAGTCCGGCAACTTCGGTGGTGAGTGCACCTGGGTGGGATGCGTGCCCTCCAAGGCGATCATCGCCGCAGCCCGACGCCGGCATGACGCGCTGAACGCCTCCCGGTTCGGGATCGAGGTGAGCGGGGTCACCGTCAACTTCCCGGCAGTGATGGCCCACGTCCACGACGTCATTGCTCAGATCGCCCGCTTCGAGGATCCGCCGCACCTTGAGGCGTCGGGCATCGTGGTGCGGCGCGGCCACGCCGAGCTGAGCCGGGCCGGCACCCTGGCGCGCGACGGCCGGACCGCCGAGGATGAACGGATCGTGATCAGCGTCGACGGGGAGCGCCTGCTCGCCGAGCGCGTTGCCGTGTGCACCGGCAGCAGCCCCGCCGTGCCCCCCGTCCCCGGTCTCGACTCCGTCGATCACCTCACCAACGAAACCCTCTTCGAGCTCGACCAACTCCCCCAGCGGCTCGTGGTACTGGGGGCGGGTCCGATCGGCCTGGAGATGGCCCAGGCGTTCCAGCGCCTTGGCAGCGCCGTGACCGTGGTGGACATGGTGCCCGACATCCTGCCCCGCGAGGACCCCGAGGCCGCCGCCATCGCGCGCTCATGCCTCGAGGCCGAGGGGATCGGTTTTGTCCTCGGCGCCAAGGTCACCGGCGCCCGCCAGAGCGGCCCGGTGCGTCGCCTGGTGGTCGAGGTGGCCGGCGAGGAGCGGGTGCTCGAGGGCGAGGCGCTGCTGGTGGCCACCGGTCGGCACCCGCGCACCGAAGGGCTGGGCCTCGAGGCGCTTGGGGTCGCCGTCGAGAAGCGCGGGGTCACCGTCGACGCCTATCTGCGGACCACCAACCCCAACGTCTACGCGGCGGGCGACGTCAACGGCCTGATGCCATTCACCCACGCCGCAGCCAACCAGGGTCGGCTGGTCGCCGCCAACGCCTTTGGTCGCCGTCGGACCAAGTTCGATGACCGTGTGCTCCCCTGGATCACCTTCATCGACCCCGAGGTCGCTCATCTGGGGATGACCGAGCCGGAGGCGCGCGGGCAGTACGGCGATGACATTCACGTCGCCACCCTCCCCTACACCGCGGTCGACCGGGCGGTCATCGAGCGCAGCCTGGCCGGCGTCATCAAGGTGATCACCCGGGGCAAGCCGGTGATCGGTCACCTTGGCGGCGGCGAGGTGCTCGGCGCCCACATCGTCGGTCCGGACGCCGGCGAGCTGATTCACGAGTTCGTGCTCACCATGAATACCCACTCCTTCGCTGGACGGCTTGCCCAGGCCATTCATGCCTACCCCTCGATGGCCATGGGGGTCCAGCAGGCGGCCGCGCAGCTCTTCCCCTCCGGCCGGGCCGTCGCCGGTGACCTCAGGACGTCGCTGCGCGAGGGGTCAGGGGCAGAGGCAACCGACCCCGCTGGGTCGGAGGTCGGGTCGGCCGCGCCCGGACGCGAGCACCAGGTTACGGGGGGCCCAGGGACCACCCCGGGGTAGCGTGTGCCCCGAATCGGTGGTAGGGTTCATATAACGTTCGATGGTATCGCTCCTAACGAGCGCTACCCAACGGGAGAACCGGTATGAGCTTCGAAGGCAACAAGGACGAGGGCTTCGGCAAGGCCAAGGAGGCCGTTGGCGACGCCACCGGCGACAAGGACATGCAGGCTGAGGGATCCGGCCAGAAGATGGGCGGCAAGGTCGAGAACTTCGGCGACAAGGTCGGCGACAAGATCTCTGACGCCGGAGACAAGCTGAAGGACTAGCCCTCCTCTGATCGCTAAGAAGACCGGGTCGCGCCCAGCGCGGCCCGGTCTTCGGCGTTCTGGCGACGATGGCCGCGTGTGGGCGCGCGCTGCTCCTGGAGGCAACGGCGTCCGGGCGGGTAGGGTCGAGGGGTGAGCCGGGAGCCGCGCAGCTGGCAGACATTCGCCACCGGTCTTCCGGTGCTGGGCAGGGTGGTGCGAGGCGTTGCCGCCTCCCGGGCACAGGTGGGGCCGTTCGCCGCCGCCTGGGCCGAGAACAACCGCGGTGTCGTGCCGTCGGCGGGGCACCTGTGGGTGGTGCTGGGCGACTCAGCCGCCCAGGGAATCGGCGCTGCGAGCCACACCGGCGGCTACGTGGGGCAACTTCGCCACCTTCTGGAGCAGCGCAGCGGCCACCCCTGGCAGGTCCTCAACCTCTCTCGCTCGGGTGCGCGCGCCGCCCACGTGCTTCGGGTCCAACTGCCCGCGATGGCTGCGGTCCAGCCGGCCGCCGCCCTGGTCACCTGCGCGGTCGGCGGCAACGATTTGCTGCGCACGCCCACGCCGGAGCTGCTGAACACCTTCAGGGCGCTGCTGGCCTCGCTGCCCGCCGGAGCGGTGATCGCCACCATGCCGCAGGGGCTCGGCGAACGCCGAGCGCAGGCGATCAACGCGATGATCACGGCCGAGGCGCCGGGCCAGGGCCTGGTGGTCGCCGACCTCTACGCCCACACCGGCCCTCCGTACGCAGGCCGGATGGCGGCTGATCAGTTTCACCCCAACGAGGCAGGCTATTCCCGCTGGACCCGCGCCCTGGCCGAGGTGATACGGCTCCAAGGGTCAACTGCGACGCTGGCGGACCCCGGCCCGGACTGACCGGAAGCAGTCGAACCCCGCGGAGACGGTCATGGTGACCCGCGCCTGGCTGAGGTCAGCCCGCCTGACGGGGCCCCGGTCCAGGCCCCTGCCGGATCCCCCACCCCGGTCCGCCCTGCGGGACGGGCGGAGTCACCGGCGGCGGCGGAGCGACAGGTGGCATCGGCCGGAGCGGAGGCACTTCGGTGGCCGAACGGCCGGTGGCGGCGGCCGGCGGCCCTGTCGCGGGATGGGCGTTGGGCGGCGTCGACGACGGTTGGCTCAGGGCCGTTCCGTTGGTCGGCTGCGCCGCCGGGGCCCCGTCCGGCCCGCTGCTCTGCGGAGGTGCTGAGCGGAGCGCCGCCGGCGGCTCCGCGCCAAGCACCGTGAAGTTCGCCATTGCCGCGAGGTCCGCGGAGCGCGCCTCCGGCGGAGCGGCGGACAGCACCGCGAACCCCGACATGGCGTCTGCGGCGGCCGGCGCTCCGCCGGGCTGTCCGACGTGGGCGGGACCCGGCCCGGGGACGGCCTGGCGGGACGCGGCGAGGGCAAACCCGGCGGGCGCCCCCGAGGTGGGCAGCAGAAAGCCGGCAGCGCGAGCCGGCGGGGGTGCCCCCCCGGACGCGACCGGCGCCATCGGCGGCGCCGGGGACGGGAGCACCGAGGGTGGCGAGTAGATGGCCCGACCTGGTGGTGATCCCGGGATCGTGGCGTGGGGCAGGTAGGGCACCGGCGGCAGCGTCGCCGCGCGACGGGCGGTGCGTCCACTGAGCCGGAGCAGGACCGGCACGATTCCAAGCAGCAGACCGACCAGGCCGGCGGCCGCGAACAGGGCCTTCCGTCGCAGGGCGCTGGCGGGCACCAGCGGGCTGTCGACGGTGGAGGTGAGCGCGGCCGTGTCGCCCGGAGCGGGCACGCCCACGGCCGTGACCTTGTCCTTCCAGTACTTCACCGCGACCGCCGTGCCGGGCTGGAAGGTTGCGGCACGGTCGCCGTCGGCGAGCTCGACCTCGTGGCTTCCCTGGCTGTCGGTGAGGGTGACGAACAGGGTGGTCAGCTGCCGCCGGGTGTCCACGACGCTGCCCGGCACAATGCTGTAGCAGCTGCCATTGGTGGGGATGGGGTTGGCCGGGCACTGCGGCAGCTTCAGATACGCGGCGGCACCGGTTCCCCCGGGATGGGCCGACCCGGCGAGGCCGAGCAGGCCGACGACCAGCAAGCCGAGCCCCACCAGGGACCGGAGAACCAGGAACAGGGGATTGCGGGAGAACGCCAACGCCATCAGTCCTCGTGGGGGGCCTTCCTCGCGGAGCCCTCTGGCATGCTGCGGGCGGCCGGGGGCACGCATCCGCCCGCGTCACGACGTCGTCATCGGGGTGCAACAGGTTCGCCTGTTTCTTCGGCCGGTGGAGACGTCAGGGCCGGTGGCGGCCCGCCCACGCCCGCAATGCCGGCGCGTCAAGCAGGTTGAGGATCCGCTCCGGACGGATCCCTGCGAGCAGTGCCGCGGCCACCCCCAGAACCATGGCGTCGAGGTCGCGTGGGTGATGCGAGTCGGTGCCGATCGAGATCCGCACCCCGGCCTCCCTGGCCACCGCGAGCAGGTCGACATCGAGATCCTGGCGGTCGGGATAGGCGTCGATCTCCACAGCCTTGTCCAGCTCGGCGGCCTCGCGCAACACGCGCTCCCAGTCACACCACAGGCCGAGACGGCGGTTGTACATCCGGCCGCGCGGGTGGGCGAGCACGTCGACTCCCGGATTGCGCAGGCCCGCGAGGTACCGCTGAGTCTGGTCATTGGTCAGCCGCAGCTTCGAATGAAAGGCGCCGAGGACGACGTCGAGCCCGCGCAGTGCTGCCGGATCCATGTCCCCCTCGCCCTCCGGCGACAGGTTCATCTCGATCCCCTGCAGCACCTCGAGGTTGGCGCCCTGCTGCTGCAGAGCCGCATTGACGCCCTCGATGGCGCGTGCCTGGGCGCGCAGTCGGTGCTCGTTCATGCCGTTGGCGACGCGCAGTCCCTGGGAGTGGTCGGTGATCAAGATGTGGGTGTACGTGTCGCGCCGCACGCACGCCGCCACCATCTCCTCGAGGCTGCCCTTGCCGTCGCTCCAGGTGGTGTGCATCTGAAGGTCAGAGCGCACCCTGCTGAGCAGGTCCGGAGCCGCCGCAACTGTGGCCTGCGCCTGCGCCCGGGTGAGAAACCCGCGCCGCAGCGGCGGAGCCTCAGGCGCCGCCTCGGACTCCAGCAGCTCGGCAAGGACGGTCGCCACCCAGGGACCGACCGAGTCCAGCTCGCTCAGCGGCCGACCCGCCGCCGTCAGGTCACGGGCCTCCTCGGGCCAGACAAGCGCCGCCCGTGCGGCCCGGTGCAGGGCCCGCTCCCGGTTGCTCCCCGCCGTCTCCAGCGCTGCCCGGCCGACGAGCAGCTCAGCCAGCCCGCCGTTGTCAGCTGCCGCGCCCATCGGCGCACTCTAGGCGAGCCACCGACCGGTGCAGTGGGCGCTCGCTGGACAGCGGCGGGGCCCGGCCCCTAGCCTTCCGCGGGACCCACGGCGACGAGGAGTCCCCGCCCACCCCGCGACCACCAGGAGCCTGCCGTGCCCGAGGCGACCAGCCGACCACTCCGGCGCTCGCTGTGGCTGGACGGCCCCAGGGAGACGCTGCGGCCACCGCTGCAGGGCAGGTCGGAGTGCGACGTTGTGGTCATCGGCGGCGGGATCACGGGGTTGACCACGGCGGCGTTGCTCACCGCCGCGGGCCGCAGGGTGGTTCTTCTCGAGGCGAGGGAGCTGGCCGCGGGCACCACCGGCAACACCACAGCCAAGATCACCGCCCTGCAGTCGCTGGTGTACTCGGAGATCACGCGCAAGCTCGGGGACGACGCGGCGGGTGACTACGCCGCGGCAAGCGCCGCCGCCGTGGAGCGGGTGGCCGCGCTGGCCACGGCATACCGCATCGACTGCCAGTTGACCCGGGCGCCGGCGTACACCTACACCGAGGAGGCCGACGCGGTCGGCACGATCCAAACCGAGGTGGACGCCGCCCGGGCCGCCGGGCTTCCGGTCGAGCTGGTCCACGTCACCGGCCTTCCCTACGGGGTCAGGGTCGCCGCCCGGCTCGACCGCCAGCTGCACATCCACCCACGCCGCTACTGCCTGGGACTGGCCCGCGCCGTCGAGCAGGGCGGCGGGGTCATCCATGAGCGCAGTCGAGCCACCGGCGTACGCCGCGAGGGCGGCCGCCGGGTGGTGCGCACTCGCGCCGGCGAGGTGGCGGCGGGCCATGTGGTGATCGCCACTTTGCTCCCCTTCCTGGACAGCGGCGGCTATTTCGCGCGCTGCGAGCCGAGCCGCTCCTATGCCATCGCGGTGCAGGCTGCCGAGGCTCCGGGCCTCAGCGGCATGTACCTCGGCGTCGACCAGCCGGCGCGCTCGGTGCGCCCGTTTCGTGACGCCGGCGACAGCCTGCTGGTCATCGAGGGCGAGCAGCACAAGACCGGTCAGGAGAGCAACACGCCGGCGCGCTTCGCGGTCCTGGAGGATTGGGCGCGCGACCGCTTCGAGGTCAGCGCGGTGACCCACCGCTGGTCGGCGCAGGACTACATGCCCGCAGATGGCATTCCCTACGTCGGCCGAAACCTGGCCACGGACGGCCGGGTCCTGGTGGCCACCGGCTTTCGCAAGTGGGGCATGACCAGTGGCACCGCCGCCGCCGGCATGCTCACCGACCTCATCCTCGGCGTCGAGAACCCGTGGCTGCGGACCTTCCACTCCACCCGGCTGAATGCGGTTGCCGCGGCCCCCCGTCTGGTCAAGGCCAACGTCAACGTCGGCCGGCGATACGTCCAGGACCGGGTGCGCTCGCTGCGCACTGCCTCGCTCGACGACCTCGCCCTGGGATCCGGAGCGATCGTCGAGCACCAGGGGCAGCGGCTGGCCGCATACAAGGACGAGCGTGGCCGGGTTCATGCCCTGTCGGCCACCTGCACCCACCTCGGCTGTCAGGTCGCTTTCAACGCGGCGGAGCGGTCGTGGGACTGTCCATGCCATGGCTCCCGCTTCGACGTCGACGGTGCCATCCTCGAGGGTCCCGCGACCCGCCCACTGGAGCCGCGGCCCCTCAGCGGCGGAGGCGGCCGCTAGCCCGTCTCGGTCCGCTCAGTCCGTGCCGTAGTACCGGTCACCGAAGTCGCCGAGGCCGGGAACGATGTACTTCCGCTCGTTGAGCCGGCGGTCGACCACGGCGGTGACGATGGGCACCTCGGGGTGGCGCCGGTGCACCGCCTCGATGCCCTCGGGAGCGGCGACGATACATGCCAGACGGATGGAGTGAGCCCTTTGCTCCTTGAGCAGTTCGATGGTGGCGATCGCCGATCCGCCGGTGGCCAGCATCGGGTCGAGGATGATCACCTCCCCCTCGGCCAGGCGTTGGGGCAGCTTCTGGTAGTAGGAGCGCGCGATGGCTGTCTCCTCGTCCCGTTCGAGGCCGACGAAACCCACTCGGCTGCCGGGTACGAGATCGCTGATCGCGTCGAGCATGCCCAGACCGGCGCGCAGCACGGGGACGAAGATCACCTTGCGGTCCACCCGGCGCGCGGTGGTCGTCTCCAGCGGGGTGGTCACCGACACCTCCCGAGTCGGCAGGTCGGCCAGGACCTCGAACGAGAGGAAGAGGGTGAGCAGGCGGGCGTTGCGCCGGAAGCGGTCCGTGTCAGTGCCGGCGTCACGAAGGGTGGTCAGCGCGTCCTGGACGAGCGGATGGTCGACCACGGTGACGAGCGCCTCGGATGTGCTCACGGCCACCTGTGTAGCAGAGCGAGGTGCCGGCGCCGTGGGCTGCGCGCTGTGGCCGTCCCGGCATACTCGGCAGCAGGACCCGCCGCCGGAGCGGGCACGGAGGCCAGCGGATGTCGGACCACGTCGTCGCCGTCGTGGCCACCGTTGATGAGGCCGAACAGCGCTTCAGCACCTGGCTCGCGCGTCGCGGGCTGCACTACGAGGAGCTGAAGCCGGACGACGTCCGGGTCGACGCCCACGAGGGCCACGACGGGGTCACCCGGATGCGCTTCTGGGTGCGCGCCGAGCTGGCCGGCGGGCCACCCGGCCAGCCGCCCGCCCAGACGCCGTGACCGAGATCCGCTACTTCGCCTGGCGCGAGGTCCGTCCCGCCATCGCCTTTGCACTGGCGGGCGGTATCGCGGTGCACCGCAACCTGGACTACTCCAACCGGCTCATCGGTGGCCGGCGGCGCCCCGGGCCCTTCCTGCACGTACTCGGCCTGCACGATCCGCTTCTCGCGTGGGCGGCCGAGCGCGGGCACGGCGCTGAGTGGCTGCAGCCCGCCCGCCACGGCCGGCCTCCGCACTACGACGTCTTCGGCGAGCACGCCGCAACCATCCTCCGCGAGCTTGGCGTGGAGGCCGTCCGGCCTTCGCGCTGACCGAGCGTGGTCGGGGTGGCCGGGTTCGAACCGGCGACCCCCCGCTCCCAAAGCGGGTGCGCTACCACTGCGCTACACCCCGATCGGGCTGAGCATACGGCCGTCCACACGCGGGCTGGGGGGTGGAGGCCACGCGCCCCGGCACAATGATTGCGTGGACGCCCTCGACATCGTGATTCTCGTCGCCGCCCTTGTCTTCGCAGCCTCCGGGTTTCGTCGTGGCCTTTCTTGGGTTGGCTTTTCGGTGGGCGGCCTGATCGTGGGTCTCCTTGTCGGGGCCCTGGTGGCCCGGCCCGCGGCGGCCGCGATTAGCCGCAACGACGCGGGCAGCCAGGCCACCGTGGCCACGGCGGTCCTTCTCTCGGTGGTGCTTGTGATCCAGGGCATCGGCACCGCCATCGGCTATCAGGTGCGCTCCGCCACCCTGCGCCGGCGCAATGCAGAGATCGCCAGGCTCGACAGCGTGCTCGGAGCGGTGCTCGCCGTCCTGGCCACCTTCGCCGCCGTCTGGTTTCTCGGGCTCACCTTCGGGCAGAGCCGGTCGGTGGCGCTCGACCGGCAGATCCAGCGCTCCGCTGTGCTCCGCTCACTCGACGGCTTCGCCCCGGAGCTGCCCCCGCGCCTCGCCGAGGTGGGCAACGTGATCCGTGGTGCCCGCTTCCCCAACCCGTTCGCGTCGCTTGTGCCCGACGTGGGGTCGCCGGCCGCGCTGCCGGCGAGCGTCGACACCCCCGGGGTGCGAGCCGCCCGGGATGTCACCGTCCGGATCCTCGCCCGTGGGTGCGGCGTGGGCCAGGTGGAGGCGGGCTCCGGCTGGCCGGTGGCTCCCGGCTACCTGGTGACCAATGCGCACGTCGTCGCCGGCGCATCACGGGTCAGCGTCGATCTACCCAACGGCGAGGCCGTGCCCGCCACCGTTGTCCTCTACGACCCCAACGTGGACGTCGCCGTGCTCCACGTCGACCGGCTCGGCCTGCAGCCACTGGCCATGGTCGCCGAGGACCCGGCGCGCGGCACCGCCGGCGCGGTGATCGGTTTCCCCGGGGGTGCCTCGGAGCAGACGGTTCCCGCGGCCGTCAACGGCACCGAGACCGCCCGGGGGTACAACATCTACAACAGCGAAACGGTGGACCGGCGCATCGCCGTGCTGCACGCGGTGGTCATCCCGGGCAATTCGGGAGGGCCGGTCGTCGACCTCCAGGGCAAGGTGATCGGTCTGGTGTTCGCGGCCAGCACCACGGACCAGTCGGAGGGCTACGCCCTCACCATCCCCCAGGTGCGCGGCGACCTCACCGCCGGCACGCAGCGCACCCAGCCGGTATCGACCCAGGACTGCGCCCCCGCCTGAGTGGGCGGGGGCGCGGCCTCCGGATTCGGTGACGTCTAGGTCAGGATGCCGGCAGCCCGGTCGATTCGGCTGTGGTACCGCGACCCCAGCGCTCCGCCGAGCGCAGAGGCGACGAGCATGACCACCAGGGCGACGAGCAAGGAGATGATTCCGCCGATTTGCAATGACGAGGGAGAGATGTTGAGGTGCAGCTGGCTGGCAACGTTGAACCTGCCGGCACCAAACACCGCCCCGAGCACACCGAGGATGACGGCCACCAGGATGGTCCAGATCACCACGCCCATGCCGTTGGCCACACCGGTGAAGCGGGCCAGGCGCCCGGCTGCGTATCCGCCGATGAAGTAGGCCAGGAAGAGGGCCACCACCGCGCCGATGACCGCGCCCACCCCCAGGTTCTGCGTGGTCCCGGAGACCGCGCCGTTGGAGCTCGGTCCGGTGGCGCCGATCTGGGAGGCGACGGAGCCGACGATGGCGCCAACCACTCCGAGGAGCACGGTCAGGAAGAAGATCGCCACCGCGAAGCCGAGAAAGCTCGCCACCACGTCGAATCCGCCAAAGCGCCGGCGCACGTTCACCTGACGCTGGGCGGGGTCAATGTCGCGGCGCGACGCCACGGTGTCACGGTCGCCGCGCGCCACGGTGTCACGGTCGCCGCGCGACGTCACGCTGTCACGGTCGCCGCGCGAGGCCACGGTGTCACCCCGTTCGGGGGCGCCGGCTCGGTCAGTGGTCAGCGGCCGGTCATCACGGCTCTGCCGCTCACCGCGGACCTCCGTGGCCTGCCCGTCGGCCCGCTCGTCCACGCCGCGGCGGTCGCCCTCAACGTCGCCGACGCCCCGGCGGTCCCGCGCCCCCTGCTCCCCGGTCCGCTCGCCGAGTCCCGTGTCAGGCGCCCCCGCGCCACCGTCGTCTTGGGTCGCGACGGCGTCCGATGGCATCTGTGCCGACCTCTCCCCACGGTCTCCGCTGAATCGCTCTGACATCGATGTCTCCTTTCCCGCCCGGGTAGCTCAGCGCGTCCCCGGCGAGGGTGGCCCGAGTGGTCGCCGCATCGGACTAGTCCGGAGCCCGCGGTTGCTCGGCGGACAAACTTATAGCGGCCGTGTCAAGCAACATCATAAGTTCGCTGTACCCGTTCCGTCGACCGCTGCGTTTGGGGCGTCCCGAGCCCCGGATCAGAGAACCCCGCTGACCTCGTGGACATCGCCGCAGGGCACGTGCAGCGCTTCGTGGTGCTTGCGGACCGCGTCGGCGTCAGGTGCCTCGAGCAGGCAGTACACCTGGCCGTCGGGGTTGTGATACAGCTCGACCTGACGAACGCCGAACTCGTCGGTGGCGCCTTCTCTGGTGCCCTTGGCAATGCTGTCAACAGCCTCCTGGGGCAGCTTCAGGTCCCCGTGAAAATCCATGAACCGTGGCATGGCCTGGCCCCCCATACGCAGTGCGGTGAATGGCCCGAACCTAGTCCTGACCGGTTGGTGTGTCAAGGGCAGTCCGGCCCCGCGCTGTCGCACGGCACGGCTGGTGAGGGTGAGCGCCCACGCCCTGGCCTCAACGACCTCGACGCGACGCGGCACATCTCGCCGGACGATCAGCATCCGCCGTGCTCGTGCCATCCCTATACGAGGCTTCGAAGCACGGGCCGCAGGCGGAGGAAGCGGGTGCCGCCTGCTTCATCCCACGTTCGAGTTCAGCCCAGAGCGACTGGTGGAGGCGTGGCGGTCAGTTGGGGGCGCCACGCGGCCTGACGACCGACGCGAGAGCCGGGAACACCTCAGCCGGGCACACGGGTGGGCTTATCCGCACTCGCGCGCGCGCCCACCGCCAGCGGCAGCCAGCCACTGAGGGTCGTGCCGTGGCCAGGAGCGGAGTGCAGCTCGACCCCGCCCCCAAGGGCGTCGAACCGGTCGGCCATGTTGGTGGTGCCAGCCCCCCGCTTCATGGTGGCTATGTCAAAGCCGCTGCCGTCGTCGGTGACGCTGATGCAGAGGCGGTCGCCGTCACCGTGGAGGCGGATCACAGCGCTGCTCGCCTGGGCGTACTTCTGCACATTCTGGATGGCCTCGAGGCAGCAGAAATAGACAGCCGCCTCGATGTCCTGGGGATAGCGTTCCACGCCCTCGGCCTCGACGGTGACGGGCACAGTGGCCTTGCGTGCCTGGGACTCCAGCGCCGCCACCAAACCCTTGTCGGCGAGCAGCGGCGGATAGATGCCCCGAGCCAGGTCGCGCAGTGTCTGCAACGCCTCGTCGGCGTCGGCCTTGAGTTGGGTGATGATGGCCTCAGCCTTCTCTGGGTCGCGCAAAGCGAGCATCTCTGCGAGGCCGAGCTTCACCTTGAGGGCGACCAAGTGCTGCTGGGCGCCGTCATGGAGGTTGCGCTCGAGGCGGCGTCGCTCCCCGTCCTGGGCTGTGACCAGGCGTTGACGCGAGGCACGCAAATCCTCGAGGCGCGCCTGGAGGTCGCTGCCCAGGCCGACGTTCTTGAGCACCAGGCCGGCCTGCGCCGCGAGGTCGCCGACGAGCTTCTCCTCGATGGGGGTGAGTTGCTCGCCGGGACGCTTGGTGACGCTGAGTGCGCCGAGCAGCGCCCCCTGATGACGCACCTCCATCACACGGGTGGCGGCGCCGATCAAGGGGGCGGAGCCGTTGGAGGAGGCGGGCAGCTCGGCCAGCGCCGAGTGCGACGGCCAACCAGCCGCGACTCTCCAACCCGTCTCGGTGTGCAGCAGCACGTCCGCGCGGTCGGCGCCGGTGCCCTCCGCGAGCATGCGAGCCATGCGCGGCATCACCTCGTCGGCGGCGTACGACCCCGACACCCGGGCAGAGAACTCTGAGAGCACCTCGTATGGGGTCGCCCGCTTGCCGTACACCAGCCGGTTGGCCACGCGCTGGATGCGCTCGCGCACCGGCTGGAAACCCACCGCGACGATCGCCGTCGCCAGGATCGACAGCCCCAGGTTAGGTCTGCCTCCGCCGCCGACCGCAGCCCCGATGCCCACTGCGATGGCCACGTATACCGCAGTGATGGACACGCCCAGGGAGCCGTACACCAGGGTGCGGCTGATCACCAGGTCGATGTCGTACAAGCGGTGCTTGAGGATGGCGATCGCCACCGCGACGGGCAACAGGATTCCGAAACCCAGCGCGACCGCCACGTTCCCCGCCGTGGCACCGATCACGGGAACGGCGAGACCCGCGAGCTCGAGCAGTGCGATGACCGTGCCGCTGAGCAACACCGCGTATGCGATCCACTTCACCCGCTGCCGCTCATCGGCAACGGCGCGGCGCATGCGCACGAACGGAGCAGCCGCAGACACCAACAACAGCAGGAAGCCAAGACCGAACAGGACAGTAAAGAGGGGACCCGATCCACCTTGGTAGACGCCGCCAAGTGCGTCGACGCCGAGTGGGTTGCGGGGCCCGACCGCCCGGCTGTTGCCGATGATCAGCGGACCCGGTCCGAACATGCCGAGCGCCGCGGGCACAGCCGCGTCGATGATCACGACCGCCGCGAACGGTCGCCACCGCGACGACGGGAGACGGCCGTCCGGGAGCAGCACGAGCAGCATCGCAACAGCGCCCGCGGGGGAGACGGCCGTGTAGGTCCAGCTGTTGAGCCACAGCGCCCAGGCCACGCCGGGCAGGGAGCGGTGGCCGTGCAGCGCCGCCTGCGCGTACTGAGCCTCGACGCCCAGCGAGCCCGCCGCCAGCGCGATGACCAGCATCAGCCAGCCGGTGGCGTTGTGCGGCCGACGAGACGCCACCAGAGCACCGATGCAGGCGAGCCCGATCGGCGGAACGACGGACGGCAGATTGTCGGCGCCAATCGCTGCGGCGCCGTTGAGCGACGACAGCCCGACCGTTCCTAGGGCCGTGGCCACTGCGAGAGCCGCCAGCATCAGTGCAAGCAGGGCGACTCGGCCCCGGGCCCTGCTTTGGATCATGTCGGCGTCACCGATGTCACCGCGTCATCCAGGTCCCCTGGAAGCGCATCCAGCGGTCGATGAACTGTCGAGCGCCGTCCGGGCGCATTGCGCCTCATCGGTGCCGCGGCGACCCACAGGTCGAAAAAATCCCATCGACACCTCGGTGCGGCGGTCCCGGTACGGCTTGATGGCGATCGAACCGGTTCACTTCCCACGCTGCTGCTTGCCCTGACGGCTGGAATGGGGTGGCTCCGTCGCGGCCAGTGAGCATGGCCCCGATGATGCAGAAATCGATGCAGTGCGAGCCGGACACTAGCGCTTAGGTGACGTAATACGCAGGCCACCGAGCCGGGCGCTGCCTGCGAATAAGATGGTGCCGAGAAAGGGAGTCGAACCCTTACGCCCTTGCGGACACAGCGCCCTGAACGCTGCGTGTCTACCAGTTCCACCACCTCGGCGCGGTGGTCCATCCTAACGGACCGCCCGGGCCTCAGCGACCACGTTCCGCCCAGCCGGCGAGGTCGGCCCAGCGGGCGCCGCTGCCACCCGTGGGAGGCAGCACCACGCCGGGCTGCGCTGAGCGGACCGCGACGCCGACAGTGGGCGCGTAGAGAAACACCGCCGGGGCGTCGTCGGTTAGCTGGGCGTTCACCCGGGCGGCGGCCTGGGCGCGGAGCTGCAGGTCGGTGACCGTGGCCAGGCTGTCCAGAGCCTGGTCGAGGAAGGCGTCGGGCGGCGCTCCGGACACGTTGAGGCCCTGCGGGGGCACCGCATTGGAGCGCCAGAAGGAGCTCACGTCGGGATCGGCATCTCCCTCCCAGTCGGCGAGGGTCAGCTGGAAGGCGTGCGGGGTGATCACCGAGGTCTCGAACTGGTCGCTGCCCACCGGGGCCAGGGTGAGCACCACGCCGAGCGGAGCGAGCTGCTGCGCAATGGCGCGGCCCACAGCGGGCAGCGGCACCGCCGCGGGCAGCGTCAGGGTGTAGCTGAGGGCCACTCCTCCGCGCCTGCGCACCCCGTCACCGCCCATCGCGAAGCCGGCCTGGTCGAGCGCCCGACCGGCTGCGGCCAGGTCGGGGCGTTCAACCCGCGAGCCGCGCGCCCAGACGATGCCCTCCGGAATGGCGTCCTGCTGAGGCCGGCCGGCACCGCGCAGGGCCCCGTCGACCAGAGCCTGACGGTCGATGGCGCCGGCGATCGCGTGCCGCACGGCCGGGTCTTCGAGGCCCGGGGTTCGTTCGTTGAAGATCAGGTCGGTGAAGCGGAAGGTCAGCACGTCATGAACGGTGACCTGGGGGAGCCGAGCCACCTGGCTCCGCTGCTCCGGAGTCGCCGTGGCCAGGCCGTCGACCAGGCCGGCGCTCAGCGCCTGCAGCCCGATCGCGAAGTTCGGCACCAGGTGCAGCTCCACGCGGTGCATGCGTGGCGCCACCGGGGCGTACCGGTTAGGTTCCAGGCGGAGGAGGGACGGGTCGACGCTGCCGAGGCGGTAGGGACCGCTGGTCGGCATCGGCCGGGCCTGGTGGGCGAGGAGGTCGCTGACCGGATGTCCGGTGATGGCGCGCGCGGGCAGGATCGGCAGTCCGGCGACCGCGACCGCAAAGGCGGCCCGGGGTGCGCCGAGCGTGAAGGTCACGCTGCTGGCATCACTGCTCACGGTCACCCCCTGCCAGGCACCGGCCAGGGCGGCGTCGGGGAACTGGGGGCTCTGCACCAGCGCTGTTGTGGCGACCACGTCGGCACCGGTCAGGGGGCTGCCGTCCGACCAGCGCCGCCCCTCGGGCATGGTGAACCGATAGGACAGGCCATCCCCAGACACCCCGACTGCGCTGCTCAGGTCGGGGACCGGCACCGCCCGGTCGTCGAGGCGCAGCAGGGATCTGTAGAGCAGGCCGCCCACGTCCCGCACCGCGGGGTCCTCCCGCCCGCCGAGGAGCGGGTTGAGCGACAGGGGCAGGTGCTGGACCACCAGTGCCTCGCGGTAGTCGGCGACCACCGGGTTGAGCCGGGAGGTGACCGCGCCACTGGCCCCGGCCAGGGCGATCACCGCGATGGTCGCGAGGATCAGTCCCTCGACGACGCGACGCCGAGCTAGGTGCGGCTGACCAGGGCGATCGCCGCCGAGACGATCACGAACAGCCCCAGGACCACCGCTGTCCCGCGGAGCAGGCCACGTTCGAGGCCACGCCGTCGGCGATACCCGCCGCCGCCGTCGCCGCCACCACCGATCGTCCCCCCCAGCCCGGACGCGCTTGGCGTCTGCAGCAAGACGCCAAGTATCACCGTCACGCCGAGGCCGATCTGGAGGATGGTCAGAGCTGTTTTCACGCAACCGGACCTCCTGCCATCTGGGCGCAGTATACCGGCGGTCCTCC